>DASZYH010000319.1:0-35667 GCA_035545515.1 Opitutaceae bacterium | reverse complement strand
GGCGAGTACGTGACCGCATTGCATCGCGGCGAGCGGCCGTTAATCGTCGCGCAGACATGGAACGAGGTTCACGCGGTCAACGATGCCGTTCGCGCGACGTTACGTGAAACAGGCGAACTCGAATCCGGAACGACGTTGCTGACGTTTCAGCCGGTTGATCGGGGCGAAGCTGAAAAGCGCGATCCTCGTTACTACGAGGCCGGCCAGTCCGTCGTGTTTCTGAAATCGTACGGTCGCTTCGCAAAGGGCGAAGCCTGTGAAATCGAGTCCGCCGACGAGAACGGCGTTCGCATCGTCAGGGACGGGCGTGTGTCCAGGGTGACCTTCCGCTACGCCGACCGATTCGCGGTCGTGCGAAAGACCGAAATGGAAATCGCCCCCGGTGATCGGCTGCAAATTAAGGCCAACTACCGCACGGCCGAAGGTGCACGCCTCCATAATGGCGAGCTGGTGACCGTGAAGCGCATCGAGGATGGCGGTACAGTGGTGGTCATGGATGAACGTGGAGCGATCAAAACGCTCACGCCATCGCAACGTCTCCTCGTCCGTGGCTACGCCGTCACATCGTACGCGTCGCAAGGCAAGACGGTGGACACCGTGATCGTCGCCGATTCCGGTAGTCGAGTTGCCACGAGTGCGCAGCAATGGTACGTCGGGATTTCGCGGGCACGGAAAAACGTCGTGGTGCTCACGCCCAACAAGGCGGCATTGCGCGAGAACATCCAGCGCAGCGGTGAGCGCCAGCTTGCGGTCCGGGAAAAGCCGCCGGTGCGGAAGGTCGTCGAGCAAATGAGGCTCGGTGCCCGGCAGCGCATTCAACGCGCAATCGAGCTGAATCGCCGGCATGAATTCATCCGGCAGCGAATCGCCCAGCAGCAAACTCAACGAAGAGGAATGCGGATATGAGCCTTCGAGAACAATTCGACGCGAAGAATGCCGGCCTTCCGCCACCGTGCGTGGAGACCGACACCCAAACGCAGACAATCGTGGTTTATCCATCCGCCGATGAATCGTGGGTCTTCCCATGGGCGCGATTCGGCTGCGCCAGTCTCCGGAGCCAGGAACTGAAAATGACGTTCGGCGACCGAGAAATCATTGTCAGGGGAAAAAACCTCGAACGTGTTTTTCAACACGTGCGGGAATTTCACGTTGAAATCCTGCGGACCATCGATGAGCACTTCCGGCCGCTACTCAAAGAATCCGAACCTGCGGTAACTTCAATCGAAGTTCGAACCGTCAAAGTGTGAGCGCCCCTTTAGTTTTGATTTCGAACGAGGCGATTGAGTTTCGCTTCGAGCATCAGTATGACTTTCTTACTCTCTGCCTCAATGGTTTGGCTCTCGATCGCATCGCTTTCATCGCGGAGATCCCTAGCGGACAATTCCTCTTCATACCGTCTGAATCCTTGTTCGTCCTGTTTTTCCAGCGCTTTGAGTTCAGCCTTTTCTATCTGGCGACTAAGGCTGCTCATCTCACTGCAAACCTTGGCCAATTTCGAAAGCCGTGCGGGTGAAACGGGGCCTCCAGTCGCATGTTCGAGGCTGTATTTTGCTCCCTCGTACGAATATTCGTCGTTCTTGTGTGCCAATTTTCCGCGGAGAATTGCCAAATGGCGAAGCGAGAGGTAATGCTCCGCGAGTTCTCGATGAACGTCCAATATTTCAGTAAACACCGGCCACTTCGAGTGTCTGGCACCGGCATCGACTGTCGCGATGGCGTCACCTACATCTTCACGCGTTAGGGCCGCCGTTAGCCGGGCAGAACACTGTATCGCCACATACGCGCGGAGCAACGTCACTCCTTGCTGGTTACGCGCGAGTTTGCCAACAAGGTCATGAAAATCGAACTCTTCAGCGTAAATCGTTTTCGTCGCCAACTCGATTAGTTGGCGAAGTAGACGCCGAGCGTAGAGCATCCGCATTCCTTGGAGCATGATAATGGATCGGCTTTGCGCTTCCCGGCCTTACAGGTCGCTAACGGTACTAACGGTCTGTGAACTCACAGCACATTGCTTTTCCCAAGATTGCATCTAGAGCAAAGAGTACGGAGGTTGTCGTCAACCGTTTCACCGCCATTGCTCCAAGCGACGATATGGTCGACATGGAGTTCGACCCCACGCGAGAGGGCTGGACTGGCTCCGCACGCACAGCACGTAAAGTTATCTCGGAGGAGAATCCTGAACCGTTGCCGCAGCGAAGGATCGCGACTCGTTCGCGGCATCGTGCTGCCACTTGATACTGAAGGTTGACGCCGTGCCGCTTCGGCAACGTTCGCCCAAGCGACAAACTCATTCAGCGCGTCGATCCAAGATCGGAAGCGCCGCCGATATGGTGACTGCGAAATTTTCGATGGAGGCAGGGCCAACTCAGCACGGCGTGGTTGTCGACCGTAATGCTCCCACAGAATCAGTAAGTTCTCGAAAAGCCGTTCATCGGACAAATCCACCTCGTTTGAAAAGGTCAGGCCAGCCGCTGTAATCGCTTTGTTCCACGTTCCGAATCGCCGACGAACAGTACTCTCATCGAAACGACCGTGTTCCGCGTAGAATGGCTGACTTACGCGATTGTCGCTGGACAAACCAGCCACGCGACGAAGATCGGCCAACAAGTCAGCATCGCTTACGGGGGCACCAGGAACACGGGAAACTTGGAATCGTGAGGAAGCCATCTAGCGCGACGTCAGACGATGACTTGACCACCGGGTCGGTCAACGCCGCGCGTACACCGCTAAACGTCAGCATACGCGTAGGAACTCTGATGGTCGCGTTGGCACTCTCGTTGGCACTCCGCGTTTACTGGACGGATTGCCTAGCACAACCTCCTCATTGAAAGAGGATAAGAAATTGGCGCACCCGTAGGGAGTCGAACCCCAAACCTTCTGATCCGTAGTCAGATGCTCTATCCAATTGAGCTACGGGTGCGTGAAAGAAGGCGAGAAGAAGCAAGGATTTCTGCGGAAGCGCAAGCGCGAAGTTTGTGCTCCGCGGAGCGAAGCCGTCGGGCGACGTTTGATGATGCTCCGAGTGAGTTGCCCCCGGCGCAAACGCCGCCACAGTCCGTCCACCCCATACCCCATGAAACGTTCCTGCTACCGCTGGGTGGTGATCGGTTTGGTGTTCCTGATCACCATCATCAACTACGTCGACCGGTCCGCGATCGCGTTCGCGATGCCGATCCTCAGCCGGCTGTTTCACCTCAGCGACACCGACATCGGGCTGACGCTCGGCGCGTTCAACATCGGCTATGCCGTGATGGTGTTCGTGGGCGGGGTGATGGTTGACCGCTGGGGGGCGAGGGCCATCTGGGTGTACGCGGCGCTGGTGTGGTCGCTGAGCATTTTCGCGACCGCGTTTGCCGCGGGACTCGCCATGCTGTTCACGGTTCGCCTGGTGCTCGGGCTGGCGGAAGGCCCGAATTTTCCGGCGCTGAACCGGGTGGTGGGTGATTGGCTCCAGCGCGACGAGCGGGCGGCCGCATTGGCGACGGGCCTTGTGGCGGTTCCGCTGGCCTTGATGCTGGGCGGACCGATCGTCTCGGAGCTGGCGATCTCGTTTGGATGGCGGGGAATGTTCGTGATCCTGGCCGGACTCGGACTGGTGTGGGTGCCGGTCTGGTATGTCGTGTATCGCGATTTCCCGGAGCAGGCGCGCGGCGTGAACGACGCGGAGCTGGCGCATATCCGCGGGGGCGCCGTCACGACCCGGGCGACGCCGGTGCGCGAACTGCGCCGCCAGCACGGCGAAGCCGGTCCCGGCGCCTGGAAGTTCATGCTGACGAATCCCACGCTGCTCGCGAACGACTGGGCGTTCTTCGTGTTCGGCTACAATTTGTTTTTCTTCATGGGCTGGCTGCCGACGTACCTGACGCGCGCGTACGGGCTGAATCTGCGGCAGGTCGGGCTGTTCACGATCCTGCCCTGGGCGGTCGCGGCCGTGCTGTTGTACGTGGTCGGGCACGCCTCTGATCGCCTGCTGCGGTCGACCGGCAGCCTGCGGATCGCGCGTTCGTATCCGATCGGAATCTCGCAACTCCTGAGCGGTCTCTGCGTGCTGCCGCTGTTGGGCGCGCACTCCATCGGGGTGGCCCTCGCTGCGATCTCCCTGGCGGTCGGCTTTGGCATGTCGGCCAACGCGGCTTTCTATGCCGTCAACGTCGATGCGATCCGCGAGAAATCCGGCACGGCCCTGGGCATCATGGATTTCTTCTTCGCTGCCGCAGGGCTCATCGCCTCGACCATCACCGGCTGGATCGTGCAGGTCAGCGGATCGTTTCACGGCGCGTTCCTGCTCCTGTTCGGATTGAACCTGACGTCGGTTGCCGGAGTGTTCCTTTTCCACCGGCCTGATTCCCGGGAGGAGCAGTGGCAGGGGGAGGCCGAGGCGGAACTCGGGAGTGAACCGGCCGGTGATTGAGGGCGCCTCGGTGCGATGGGCACCGTCGCCGCCCGAGGAACGATCGCATTGCTGCCGGATGTTGAATGAGGCGCGGAAGGGACTCCGCGCCCTACCGTGGTCGAAATCCGACCGGTAGGGCGGCCAGTCCCTTCGCCGCCTTAGCCTCGGCCGAAAACATGAACCCCTTGCGCCCTGGAGTGCGTCTGGCCCGCATTCGCCATGCGTACCCCGTCTCGATTACCCCTTCTGCTGGCCGTGGTCTTGTCCGCGGCTCCCACCCTCGTCCGGGCCCAGGATCGTGTTGCCCCCGGTGCCGAACCGATCGTCGCGTCGATCGATGTTTCGAAACTGACCTACGACTATCTCGTCGATGGCGATCTCGCGGCCGACGATTCGGCCCATCACGCGTACCGGACGCTCCAGGCCGCGTATGCCGCCGCGCCAGCCGGCACGGAAGCGAAGCCGACCGTGATCGGCATCAAGCCGAATGTGTACTTCCTGCCCGGCGGCGCTCCGCGGACGCCGAGCCTCAGCATCCGCAAGAACTACATCACCCTCCTCGGTCTCACGAACGATCGCCGCACGGTCGTGCTGGCAGACAACCGCGGCCTGATGCAGGGCGCGGATGACGACGGCTACATCATCGACGTCAACGCCGACGGTTTCATCGCGCGCAACCTCACGATCATCAATTACTGCAACACCGACTACGAGTACCCGGGAAACCCGGCGAAGAACCTGAAGAAACGGTCGGATGTGATCACGCAGGCGGTGGCGCTGCAGGCTGCCGGGGACAAGCACGTCTACGACAACGTCGCGCTCCTCAGCCGGCTCGACACGATGTTCCTGCGCACGACGCGCTCGTATTTCCACAACGTCTATATCGAAGGTACCGACGACTGGGTGGGTGGCGGCCGAATCAGCGTCTGGGAGGACTGCACGCTGGTGTACCCAACCGGCAGCGGTGTGATGTCCGCCTCGAATGTGGTGTTCATCCGGTGCCACTTCGAAGCCGCGCGTGGCATGGAATTCTACAAGGCGGAGTTTCGGGGCGCGGACCGGCCCGACGCGCTGATCGACTGCATCGTTCCGGTCTCCACACCAACGCATCGTGTCGCCTGGATCCGCGGTCGGGTGGCGCCCCGGCCGCCGCATTATTCGCTGACGTACCACACCAAGGATGCGAACGGAAACCCCGCGGTGATCTGCGACGCGACCGTCGGACCGCCGAGATTTGCGTACTCGCGGGAACTCGGCGACCGCGAAGCACGCGCCTACACCCCGCGGAATCTCCTGCGGGCGGCACCGAATGCCGCGCCCGACAACTGGAATCCGACGGGTGCGCCATCGCCCGGGGAAGGGGCCGGCGCGCAGGTGTATCGGATGGAACTGACCGGCGGCAATGTGACGATCCGCACCGGAGGCGCCGGGGCGACGTTGGCGGCAAAAGTGCTTCCGGCCGACGCCAGTGACGCCGCCGTGCGTTGGTCCACCGATTCGCACCTCGTGGTCTTGAAGCAGACCGACGCGCGATCCGTTGTCGTCACCGGACGAAACACCACCGAGCGGGCTGAATGGGTGCCGATTCAAGCGACGGCGGCGAACGGATTTCGGGAGACCGCCTATGTGAACGTGGAACCGCATTACGTCGCGGCGCCACGATTCACCGTGGCACCGGCCGTCGGCCGGCCGGCGGATGGAGTAGTTTCGCTGACTTATGCACTCGATTCCAACGCGCGCGAGGATCAGTCGATCGTTTCGTGGTACGCGTGCGACGACGCAGCGGGGGCCCACGGACGGCTGGCGGCGGTGAGCCGGGGCAATGCGCCGCTGAAAACGCTGACGCTCACGCCGGGGATGGTTGGAAAATACCTGAAGGTCTCGATCCGCCCCAAGTACAGCATCAGCGACCCGGGACCGGCGGTGGATGTCGTGGCCGCGCAGCGGGTCGCCGCCTCGGATGTCCCTTCGCCGGATGTATCGCCGGACTTCCGGAGCTTCGTCAGCGAAACCAATCCGACGTTCGCCGACGGCTGGTGGACAGTCCAGGGCACGTGGGCGGTCGTCGCGGGCGACGCCTTCGAGCACGGGTGGGGAATTCACGCGACAAGCCCCGGAGCGCTGCTCTACCAGCGCGACGCGCCGTGCGGTGACATGCGCATCGATCTGGTCATGACGCCCGAGAAGACCGAGGGCACGGGGTTTTCCATTCCCGGATCACCGGCGGACTCGGGCGAACGAAACCTCCACGCCGACATTTACATCAAGTACGATCCGCGCACCCGGACCGGGTACGCGCTGCGGTATTGGCGCACGACGAAGTCGGCCGCGAAGTGCATGTTTCAGTTTTATCGGATCGTGGATGGCGCCGGTTCGCCGGTCGACGATCACCAGGTCCTGAGCGGCGTGTTCAAACCGAAGACGCATCTGACGATCACGGCAACGGGTCCAAACCTGACGGCGGTGGCGTCGAACAACGTGGACGGTGAAACCTTGAGGCTGGAGAGCGCGATCGAGCCGAATTCATTTGGTGGGGCCGGGGTGAGCTGGCCGCGCGGCAGCACGAACGTCTACAGCCGGATCGCAATCCACTACGGCGCGCCGGCGAAATAGACCGATGAAAATGCAGGGCGGGGTCGCCTGACCCCGCCTACCTCAGGCGAGTGAACTGCCGAGTGTGAAGGCGGGGTTGGCGACCCCGCCCGATCATCAATCCGGTCAATGCGCGGCCAGCTTGGCCTTGATGGCCTTGGCGCGGGTGACGGTCTCGCGGACCTTGGCCTCGATCCCGGCCCAGTCCTTGTTGGCGAGCAGTTCCTTCGTGATGAGGTTGCTGCCCATGCCCATGGCGGCGACGCCGGCGCTGAGCCAGGCGGTCATCGACTCCTCGGTGGCATCGACGCCACCGGTGGGCATGACGCGCGTCCAGGGCATCGGTCCCATGACGGATTTCACGAACGACGGCCCGCCGACTTCCTTGCCGGGGAAAACCTTGACGATTTCGCAGCCGAGTTCCTCGGCATCGGAGATCTCGGACGCGCTGCCGCAACCCGGGGAGTAGGGGACCTTGCGGCGGTTGCACAGCTTGGCGACTTCCGCATTCAGCGACGGGCCGACGATGAAATTTGCCCCGCAGTTGATGTAGAGCGCCGCAGTGTACGGATCCACGATCGAGCCTGCGCCGAGGATCAACGTCGGGTCAGCCTTGATGAAGTGCTTGTCCAGTTCGGAGAAGACTTCGAAGGCGTGGTCGCCCCGGTTGACGAACTCCACGAGCTTGCAGCCCCCGCGGCTGATGGCAGCGACGACATTCTTCGCCGTTTCGAAGTCCGGGTGGTAGAAAACCGGGACGACACTGATGTCGTAGATGGTGTTCAGAACCTGCATGCGCGTGAAGCGTGCCATAAAGCTCCTGATGGTTTGATGAAAGTGTGGTCGCGAAAACGTGACTTTCTCCAATCCGCCTCCGGGTTCGCAACTGCAAAGCATCCGGGAAAGCACCGGCACGGGCGCGAAAGCGTTTCGGCAAATATGGCCCGCACCGGGTGGCTGAACTCGGCGAGGGAATTCCGTTCCATGTGCGCCGCTGCGTGCTCCAGCGGCCCCGGATGTCCTCTTCGGGCCGTCGATCGTTGGGGCGGATTTCCGCGAAACTCAACCGGTGCGCTTTTCCCATTCCCGCACTTCGCCGGCGACGAGCCGGAAGATCGGGTGGGGCGCGGGGGCGGTCACGCGGCGGACTTCGCGCGCGCGTTCCGGCGCGCGGATCCGCAGCTTCCGTTTCAGGTGCAGCCATTCGTATCGAAGCTGTCCCTCCGTCTCGCGGATAGTGACGCGGGTGCGACGGGCCACGATCCGGCGGCGGTCGAAACGATAGCCGCGGCGCTCGGCCTCGTCGGCCAGTCCATGGAGGAAAGCGGCAATCGCGACCGCCGGCCGGCGGTGCGCCTGGAACCGGATTAATTGTGGGTGGTGGCGGTATCCGCGCGTCGCACCCCGGAGGACCTTTAGCGCGAGGAGTGCCTCGCGCCAGGCGGCCACCAGCCCTTTCGCATCGAGATACCGGGGGTGAACGGTCCAGAGTCGCATCGATCGGTATCCTCTATTCGGCCGCCAGGACCTGTTCCGTGACGCCGTCGAACACGTGGACCTTTTCCACTGGGAATGAGACGCGCAGTTTCTGGCCGACTTCGTAGACGTGCGTCGGCCGGACCCGGGCGACAAATGCGGTCGGGCCGGCGTGAAGATAAAGAAACGTCTCGGCGCCCATCGGCTCGACCACATCGACCTCGACGTCGATCTGCGGTCCGCCGGTCGGCGCGCCTCCGGTGGCGAGGTCCACGACGTCCTCGGGGCGGACGCCGGCGATGATTCCCTGGTCGACCCGCGGCGCGAGGATCCGGCCGAGCCGGCCGTCGAGCGGGAACGTCACCCCGGATGCCGGCACGGCTTCGGCGAACTCCAGCCGGTCGTTCCGGCGCCGGACGGCACCCCGGAAGAAATTCATCGGCGGGCTGCCGATGAAGCCGGCGACAAATACATTCGCGGGGTGCTGATACAAATCCAGTGGTTCCGCCACCTGCTGGATCACGCCGTCCTTCATCACGCAGATCCGGTCCCCCATCGTCATCGCCTCGACCTGATCATGCGTGACGTAGATCACCGTCGCGCGGAGGCGGTCGTGCAGGCGCGAGATTTCGGCGCGCATGGACACCCGCATCTTGGCATCGAGATTCGACAGCGGCTCGTCGAACAGGAAGACCTTCGGTTTGCGCACGATCGCGCGACCGACCGCGACCCGCTGGCGCTGACCACCGGACAGCGCCTTCGGCTTCCGGTCCAGGAGCCCGTCGAGACCCAGCAACGCGGCGGCCTCGCGCACGCGCCCGTCGATTTCCGCGCGGGGAAATTTCCGCAGCTTCAGTCCGAACGCCATGTTCTCGTACACCGACATGTGCGGGTACAACGCGTAGTTCTGGAAAACCATCGCGATGTCCCGGTCCTTCGGCGGAACCTCGTTCACGACCCGGTCATCGATTGCGACGGTGCCGCGGGAAATCTCCTCGAGTCCCGCGACCATCCGCAGGGTGGTCGACTTGCCGCAGCCCGACGGACCGACGAGCACCATGAATTCGCCGTCGCGGATTTCGAGGTCGACGTTTTGGACGGCGGTGACCGGCGCTCCGGATTTGTCGACGTAGGTTTTGGTGAGTTGCTGAAGCTTGACGTGGGACATGGGGTTACCCGCGTTGGTCGGGGCCGGGGGGAGTAGTCACGGTTGGTTTTGGCACGGAGGCAATGGAGGAAGCTCAGAACGTCAGTGTTTCCGACCGCCGGCCGGCGAGTTCACGTCCGGTGGCGCGCCAGGCGAAACGTTCGGTCGCGAGCGGCTGGCGTCTTTTGCCGTCGACGAACACGACCCGACGGACGCCGGGGTAGGTGACGATCCGGACGGAGAGTGGGCCGTAGCCGCGACTGATCGACGCGGCGCTGATTTCGAGCGTCCCGCTGTCGTCCAACCGCGCGCGAAAGTCGACCGTCGACCGCTCACCGCGCCGATAGGCAAAGCTGATTCCATCGTCGGCGGAGTAGGTCGTCCGCGCGCCACCGCGCGTTCCTGGGCGAAGAAACGCGTGGAGCTCGATCGTCCGGAGATCGGCGGCCGCCACATGGGGGACGCCGGGCCGCAGCGCGAGGAGCGTTCCGTCGCGGACAAACAGCGGGGTCGAATCCTCCCCGGCCTGCACCTCGATCGTCTGTCCGCCGTCGTGGCAGCGTCCGGTTGCCAGCGAAAACCAGGCCGTGCCGCCGGGCAGGACCACGCCGCGACGGTCGGCTCCCTCGATGACGAGGGGCGCCTGCATCAGCGAGGGGCCGACGAGGAACTGGTCGGAAATCTTCGCGAGGGGCTGCGCGGCCCGGTCCGGAAAGTCGTGGAACAGCGGACGGAGAATCGCGTCGCCCCGCTCCTCCTGCGTGATGAAGAGCTGGTACAGGTAAGGGAGGAACTTGTAGCGGAGCCTGAGGTAGTGCGTGAGAATCCGTTCCGCCGCCGCGCCGAATTGCCACGGTTCCTGGGGGCGCTCCGTCCGGGAGTTGTGATTTCGGAAGAAGGGGAACAGGAACTGGAGCTTGTGCCACGCGATCGCCAGTTCGCGCGTGACGTCCAGCCCGAATCCGCAGACGTCGGGACCGCAAAACGGGATTCCGGAGAGCGCGAGTCCGAGGGTCACCGGGATCGCGAGCCGCAGGTGGTGCCAGTTGGAGAGATTGTCGCCCGTCCAGACCGCCGCGAAACGCGAACTCGAGAGGTAGGCGCTGCGCGAAAGGACGAATGGCCGCTCCTCCGGCCGGGCGGCCAGGAATCCCGCGCGCGTCGCCTGCGCCATGCCGAGCGCGTACTGGTTGTGATACGCGGCATGCGGCTGCCGGCCGCGATCGAAACGCATGTCGTCCATCTCCGCCGCCCCGGTGGACGGATCGTTCATGTCGATCCACGCGGCGCCCGCGCCGGTGCGTGCGAACTCCGCCACGTGGGCCGCCCACCACGCGCGCACGTCGGCGCGGCTGAAATCGGGAAAATAGGTCTGCCCCGGCCACGCAAAGCCGACATACGGGCGACCGGTGGGGCCAAGACAAAACCGCCGCTGGGTGACACCTTCGTCGTGAATGCGGTAGCCCGGTTCGACCTTCACCCCCGGGTCGAGAATGGGCACGACACGCCGCCCGCGGGACGCCAGCGACGCAAGGGTCCGGCGGGTGCGCGCCGGGCCGCCCCAGAGGCGCGGCGCGAATGTGAAGACCTTGAGGCGATCCATGTGGTCGATGTCCAGCCACAGGCCGTCGCACGGAATCCGGCGGCGGCGGAGTTCGCGATCGAGCCACTCCAGATCGCGGGGTCCCGCGTAACCCCAGCGGCACTGCTGGTAACCGAGCGCCCAGAGCGGCGGAAGCGGCGTGCAGCCGACCAGGCGTTGAAATTTCCGGGTCAGCCCGGCCAAGGTCGGACCGACGATGAGGTAGAGTTCCGGTTCGCCGTCCGGCGCGCCCACGTAGAACGAACGGCGGTCGCGATCGGTCCGATTCGATTCGTCCCAGACGAAGTTGGAACCGAGGTCCATGAAGACGGCGCCCGGATGGTGGACGAGCAGCCCGAGGAAGAAATTGCCCCGCTTCACGATCACCCACGGAACGTCGACGTACATCGGGTTCGGGTGGCCGAGGCGGACTTCGTCCCAGGCGAAGTCGGCGATGAGATCCGTATTCCAGAACTTCACCCGCTGGCCGCTCTTCTCGAAGGCGCGGCTGTGTTCGCCGAGGCCGTAGAACTGCATTCGGGGCTCGAGCCGGAACTGGACGAGCCAGGCGTCGCCGTTCCGACCGAACGTGGCCCCCGGGACGCCGCTCAGCACGGTTCGACCGGCGGAGTTGAGAATCTTCAGGCCGCCGCGACGACCGCAAACGACCCGGTGTGCGCTCCGGCCCGTCGCCGGCGCCGTCAACACCGCCTGGCTCGGGTTTTTCCACCGGGCGTGACGCCGGGAACGGATCCGATGGACGTCGTCACCAAGATCGGCCGCGACCAACGCGTCGGTCGGTCGCTCGAACACGAAGTTCGCCGGGTGCTGGATTTTGTTGAAGTACAAGGCGCGGCTGAGGCCGAAAGGTTCAGGAGGGTAACCACGAATGGACCCAAATTGACACGAATTCCGAGCGACGAAGTTCGGCCCGGGCACTCGGGCTGGCATCGTCACTCGCCAGATTCGCGGCGGAACCTAACATTCGGGTCTTTTCGTGTTCATTCGTGGTGCACTCTGGATTGAGGGATCTCGATGGTTGGCCCAAGTTTCGATTCGTCACGCGACGACCTCGAAGTGGGCGGACTGATCGGCGGCGAAGAGCTGGATGAGGCCGGGTTCGAGGATGCGGGCGCCGGTGGAATCGGGAAACGACCCGTCGCGCAGGGGCTCGATTTCGAAATGGAAAATCCGCTCCTCGCCGGGGGCGATGGCCGCGGTTTCAAAGTGCCTCAATTCGCGCAGCGGCCGCGTGATGCTCGCGGCAGGATCACGGATGAACCACAGGATCGTCTCGTGTCCTTCGCGGGAGCCGGCGTTGGTCACCGTGATCTCGGCGCGGAGGGATTCGCCGCGGCGCACCGTCGACCGCGACAACCGGATCGGACTGTGCTGGAACTCGGTGTAGCTCAAACCGTGGCCGAAATCGTACAGCGGCGCGGTCTCCGCGTCCTGATACGCGCCCTCGCGTCCGGTCCGCGCGCGGGGGCGCATGTGGTGGTAGGTTGGTATCTGTCCGGTCGACCGAGGCCAGGTGATCGCGAGCCGGCCGGACGGGTTGCGCCGCCCGAGGAGGACGTCGGCCACGGCCGCTCCGCCACGCGTTCCCGGCTGCCAGGCGGCGACAATTGCCGCCACCCGCGGCTCGAACGCCGCGAGGTCAACCGGACGGCCGGACACCACCACGAGGACGACCGGTGTCCCGGCACCGAGGACCGCTTCGATCAGCGCCTCCTGTTGGCCCGGGAGCCGCAGGGACGACCGGGAGGCATTTTCGCCCGACATGTGCGCCGCCTCGCCGACGCAGAGAATCACGACGTCGGATTTTCGCGCGACCGCGACCGCCTCGGGAAAGCCCGTGTCATCCGTGCCCTCGATCGCGCAGCCGCGAGCGATGAGAATTTCCTGGTCGCCGGAAATCCGGGTCCTGAATCCCGCGGCAATCGAGATGACGTCCTCGGAGCGGCCCTGCTGGCACCAGGAGCCCCGCAGGGCCGGCTGGTCGTCCGCGAGCGGTCCGATCAACGCGATGGTCGCCGCCTCGCGGATGGGCAGGATCCGGTCCTGATTCCTCAAGAGCACGATGGACCGGGCGGCCGCCTCCTCGGCCAGGACGAGGTTCGCCGCACTCGGTTCCGCGGTGGCTGGTTCCGCCCGGTACGGTTGGTCGAAGATGCCGGCTTCGAATTTCAACTGGAGCACGCGACGGACCGCCTCGTCGAGGCGCGCGCGCGAGACGCGGCCCTGCTCCAGCAGGGCGGCGAGGTGCGCGCGGTAGAGGCCGTCGGACATGTCGAGATCCACACCGGCGTTGAGCGCGCGCTCCGCCGCCTCGGCCTCGGTCGCGGCGTGTCCCTGCTGCACGAGCTGCTGGATGGCGTTCCAGTCTGAGACGACGAGCCCCCGGAAATCCCATTGGAGCCGGAGAATTTCCGTCAGCGTGTGGGAATTCGCGGAGGTCGGAATCCCGTTGAGATCGTTGAACGCGCTCATGACGGTCCGTGCGCCCGCACGGACGCCCGCGGCGTAGGGTGGCAGGTGCACCTCCCACAGGCGCTGGGGCGAGATGTCGGTCGCGGCGTAGTCGCGTCCGCCTTCGGATTCACCGTAGCCGACGTAGTGCTTGAGACAGGCGGCGAGCCGCGGCTGGTATCCGTTGATGGCGGCGACGGCGAACTGGGCGACGGCATACGGCGATTCACCGAACGTTTCGGCAACCCGGCCCCAGCGCGCATCGAGCGCGATGTCGACCATCGGGGCGAACGTCCAGTCCACCCCGTGCGCGTGGGCCTCCTCCGCGGCGGCCGCGCAGCAGCGGCGGAGCAGGTCGGGATCCCAACTGCAGGCCTGGCCGAGGGGGATCGGGAACAGGGTCCGAAACCCGTGAATCACATCGGCCGCAAAGATCGCGGGAATCCCCAGGCGCGACTCCCCGACGCACCGCCGCTGCAGCGCGTCGCGCAGGGCGGGATCCGAGGTGATGAACGAACCGTACGTCGGCCGGAGCTGGTCCGCGGAGCGTGATAGGTTGTTCGGGTTCGTGTCGCCGGCGGCGCACTGATGGAGCTGGTCGATCTTCTCCTCGATCGTCATGCGCGCGAGGAGATCGGCGACCCGGGCCGCGGGATCGGCGCCCGCCTGGCGATACACCGGAGCGGTCATGTCAGGGGCGCGCGGCGGCGCGGTTCGCCGCCGCGGCGTGCGAGGCGCGGAGCGGCGTGAGTTTCGAATGTCGATGACGAGCGCACCTCCGGGCGGCGCTCAGCGCGGCGATTCCAGCGCGAACGACGCCGAGAGCGAGGCCGTCGAGCTGTCGCCGACGAACACGTCGAAGTTCCCGGGTTCGGGCCCGAAGGTCATGTTGGCGCGCCAGAAGGAAAGGTCGGCCGGCGTGAGCTGGAACGACACGTCGCGCGCCTCTCCCGGTTTCAGCTCGATCTTCGTGAATCCCTTCAGTTCGCGCACCGGGCGGGTGACCGAGCCAACGAGATCGTGGACGTAAAGCTGCACGACGTCCTCTCCGGTCCGTTGCCCGGTGTTGCGCACCCGCACGGTGATCGTCAGCGGCGCGCCCGTCATTCCGAGGGAGGGCGAGCTGAGCCGGAGGTGGTCGAAGTCGAAGGTCGTGTAGCTCAGCCCGTAGCCGAAGGGGTAGAGCGGCGAGTTCGGCATGTCGAGGTAGTGCGAGTAGTAGCGGTCATCGATCTTGATCGGCTCCGGCCGCCCCGAGTTCTTGTGCGCATAGAAGATCGGAATCTGGCCGACCGAGCGCGGCCACGTGACGGGCAGGTGACCCGCCGGATCGTATTTTCCGGTCAGCACGTCGGCGATCCCGGGTCCCGCCATGGTGCCGGGGTGCCACGCCATCACGATCGCGTCCACCAGCGGCTCGATCGGTTCGATGGTGAGCGGACGCCCGGCCATCAGCACCAGGATGATCGGCTTCCCTGCGGCGTGGACCTCCTTGAGGAGGTCAGCCTGCGGTCCCGAAAGGTCGAGCACCGCGCGACTGGACGCTTCGCCGCTTTGATCCTGCTGCTCGCCCAGGGCCATGATCACCACGTCCGACTCCTTCGCGACCTGGCGGGCTTCGGCGAAACCGGAGGTATCGGAGCCCCACGTCTTGCATCCCTCGGCGTAGCGCAGGCGTGAACCCGGATAGAGAGTCTGCAGGGCGGCGCGAAGCGTCACGGAGTCGCGCGGCTGACCCACGCAATGCCAGGCGCCAAGCTGGTCGAGCGGGGCGTCCGCGAGCGGTCCGATGAGGCCGACCGTCTGCGTCCCCGTGGCGAGCGGGAGGAGACCGTGGTCGTTTTTCAGCAGCACGCACGAGCGGCGGGCCAGGTCCTGCGCGGCGGCGAGAAATTCCGGCTTCAGCAGCGTCGCCTTTTCCCGCGCCACGTCCGAGTAGCGATACGGGTCGTCGAAGAGGCCCAGTTCGAACTTTGCGCGGAGGACGGCGGAGACGGCCTCATCCAGCCGCGACATCGGAACGACGCCCGATTTGACGAGCCCGGCGAGGTACGGGCCATACGCGTTGCTTTCCATGTCCATGTCGAGACCGGCGAGAAACGCCTTGGCCCCGGCGTCACGCAGATTCGCGGCGATGCCGTGCTTCTGGAGTTCGGCGATGCTCGACCAGTCCGACACGACGAAACCCTTGAAGCCCCACTCGTGCCGGAGGACCTCGGTCATCAGAAACGAGTTCGCGGAGCTCGGCGTCCCGTCGAGGTCGTTGAACGCCGCCATGAAGGTCGCCACCCCTGCCTGCTCGGCAGCATGAAACGGCGGCAGGTACACCTCGCGCAGGGTGCGTTCCGAGACGTCCGTCGTGTAATAATCGCGGCCAGCCTGGGCGGCGCCGTACGCCGCAAAGTGCTTCGCGCATGCCAGGATCGTGTCCGTGGCCGAGAGGTCGTCGCCCTGGAAACCGTGCACCCGGGCGCGCGCGATCGCCGAACCGAGATACGGATCCTCCCCGGCCCCCTCCGACATCCGGCCCCAGCGGGGATCGCGGGCGATGTCGACCATCGGGGCGAAGGTCCAATGGATCCCGGCCGCCGACGCCTCGGTCGCGGCGATGCGCTCCGCATGTTCGATGCGCGCGAGATCCCAGGAAGCGGCCGAGCCGAGCGGAATCGGGAAGATCGTCCGGAACCCGTGAATCACGTCGAGCCCGAAGAGCAGCGGGATGTGGAGTCGCGAGGATTCCACCGCCTCCTGCTGCCATTTGCGGGTTTCCTCGGCGCCGATGATGTTCAGCATGCTGCCGACCCCGCCCGACTTGAGTTCGGGATCGATGGAGGAGGACGACGCCGGGCCGGTCATGTCCTTCCGTGAGGAAACCTGGACGAGCTGGCCGACTTTCTCCTCGAGCGTCATCCGACTGAGGAGATCGTGGACGCGGGCGTCGATCGACGCGGTCGAGGGCGTGGGCGATGCCGGTTGGGCGACGGCCGTCGCGACGTACAAGGCGGACGCGACGATGGAGCAGGTAACGAGTCGAATCATGATGGAAATGGGTGCGACAGTCGGAGATTGAAACGGCATCAGTCCGGGGCCTGAAGATTATCCGTGTCAGGATTTCCCGGACTCGCCGGGCCAGAACCCGGCCGGATGCGCATCGGTGATTTTGCGTGAGGCTCCCCGCGGGGCAAGGAGACGGTTGGATCCGGGGACCGCCGGCAATCCTTGAAGACCGGCCGGCGTGAGGCGCGCTGAGCAGGGACGCATCGCAACCCGGGTCGTGGTCATGGCGTGGGCGCGGTGGCCGCTAGCGTGACGGTGACGGGCTGGCCATCGGTACCTTCGCCGGTGAACGTGCCCTTGTCGGTCACAACCTGGACAACCACCCGTCGGGCGGGCCGCGGACGCCGGCCATCGGTCGCGGTGACGCGGACGACCAGTTGATCGCCGTGCGACTCGGCAGTGTACGTGGTGAGAAGGTAATTTCCGGAGCGATAGGTGAAGTTGTCGCCATCGTCCTCGTAAAGGGTGCCGGTGGCGCGTCCGTCCGCGTCGGGGACGACGAGCAGGGTCAGCGGATCGAGGAGCTTTTCCGCGGTGCTCTGAACGACCTTGCCGAGCGGAACGATGGCACCGCCCCGTACGCGCACGTCGGGCTGGATCGGGTCGTGCGTCGAATCCTCGCCCACGAGCGAAACCGTCCGCCAGATTCCCGCGGGGAGATGGGCGTCGTGCGCCCACTTTGGCACGACGAGAACGTCGTCGCCGACGAGGAAGGCCTGGTCCTCGGCGCGCAGGGCCGGATCGCGGGGGTCCGCGAAGAACACGGGGCGCATCACCGGCAGCCCGGTCAGCGAGCTGTCGCGGAAAAGCGTGTAATAGTAGGGGAGCAGCCGGTAGCGTCGGTCGAGCGCGGTTCGCGCCACCGCCTCGACGGCGGGGCCGAATGCCCACGGCTCCTTCGGCGGCTCGCCCTTCTGGGCATGCGCCCGCGCGAACGGAAAGAACGCACCGACCGCAACCCAGTTGGCCCACAGGTCCGGGTTGGCGGCGCCGCCGAATCCACCGAGGTCCGGGCCGTTGAACGGTTGTCCCGACAAGCCGAGGTTCAGCGTCATCGGAATCGACATCTTCAGGAGCTCCCACGTGGAGGCGTTGTCCCCGGTCCAGGTCGCCGCATAACGCTGGCCGCCCAGGAAATTGGATCGCGTGAGGACGAACGGCCGCCGGTCGGGGTTGGCGGCGAGGACGCCCGCCTTCGTGGCGCTGACCATCAGCATGCCAAACACGTTGTGATACTCCGCATGCGGGCCCGGGGGGAGTTTGCCGCCGCCGCGGTGCCAGTTGTGCAGCGGCATCGTCTTGCTCGGCACATTGAAGACCGCGGGCTCGTTCATGTCATTCCACACGCCGTCGACACCCTGCGCCATGAAATCGCGGTAGAGCCCGGCCCACCACGTGCGCGTTTCGGGTCGGGTGAAGTCGGGAAAGACGCAGTCGCCCGGCCAGACCGAGCCATGGTAGTCCCCGCCGAAGGCGTCGTGCACCCAGACGTCGGCGGCGGTGCCGGAGTCGTACACCCGGTAGCCGGGTTCCGCCTTCACGCCGGGATCGATCATCCAGACCGATTTGAATCCGTGGGCGTGCAGGTAGGCGTTCAGGCCCTTCGGATCGGGGAATTCCTTCGGACTGAAGGTGAACACGCGGAATCCGTCCATGTAATCAATGTCCATCCAGATCACGTCGCACGGGATGTGCCGCCGCCGGAATTCATCCGCGATCTCCCGGACCCGGCTGGCGGGGTGGTACGACCACCGGCATTGCTGGTAGCCGAGCGCCCACAGGGGCGGCAGTGCCATGTGTCCGGTGAGCTGCGCCAGCGCGCTGACCACGGCCTGCGGGGAATCCCGTTCGATCACGATCACCGGGAACGAGGGCCCGTCGCTGGTGAACTCGATGGCGCCGTCGAGCGAGAGCGTTGCGGCCCAGGTCGAGTCGGCGATTACCCCGAAGGCCGTGCCGTCCGGACGAACCGCCAGGACCCACGGGTGCGATTGATACAGCCGGTGGCCGTTGTCGTCGCGATAGCCGTAGTTGTCGGTGTTCCAGAGCGTGATGGTGTGGCCGTTGCGCAGCAGCGGGCCCGTGACCTCACCGGTGCCGTACAGGCTGGTGCCGTCCGGAACCTTCAGGACGGCCCGCGTGCGCGTTTCGCTGAAGGAGAAGGCGGGCGTGTCGGTCCAGCTCGCGGCCAGGGCCGCCGTCGGCTGCGGGCGCTGCAGGAGGCAGAGCGAAACCGGCATCCGGTCGAGCGGGAGGTCGGCCGGGAGGAACATCGCGATCCGGTCGCCGATCTCGCCGCTGAACCCGGTTGCGCGCGGAGCGAACGTTTCACCGCGGGCCAGCGCAGCGGTGAGAAAGGCGAGCGCAACGAACGCGCGCCCCCGGCAGCGGCGGGCCCCGGCGGCAGCGGGCATTGCGAGGTGGAATCGGGCAAAGCGCATGGTTGTGGGCGGGGTGACCTCACCCCGCGGGAGAGTGCCGGCTTCGCAGCCCGCAGGGGGACTTCCTCCGGGCTGCGTCGGAGCGGGTCGGTCCGATCAGGCGGCAGCGAATCACGGTGCGGGTTGGGCCGCCACGGGGGCGGGGTCGGGTTTGAATCCGATCGCGTCAAGCATCGGCTTGATTTCGGGGTTGGACATGAACTGCCGCCAGACGAGGGCGGTGCGGTAATTTTCGATCATTACGGTGATCGGCGCCTGGTCCAGCGCCATGTACACGTGTTCGAACCACTCCTGCGTCTCGTTGAATCCATCGTCAAAACCGTAGATGCCCCAGGCTTTCGAGCCGAGGTCGCGGTAGAAGTGCTTCAGCGCCGCCATCGATTCCTTCGGGGTGTACGGCATGGAGGCGAGCGATGCCATGATGCTGATCGTGCCATTGTCATCCCGCGGCTGGGCCCGGCCGCCGCCGGAGTTGACGCCCGCCGAAAGCCCCCAGCAGTCGGGGCCGTAGCCGACGTAGTGCCGCGGATTCTCCATGCAGTAGGCGCGATTGATGAGCGCGATCGCCCGGTTGTTCTCGAAATAGTTCGTGAAGCGGTCGCGCTTCCAGCGCGGATCGAAGCCCATGAACGAGAAGTGGGTGAAGAACAGCTCGGCGCCATTGCCTTCGCCGACGTCGAGCTTGATCCCGTAGTAGGTGTTTCCGTTGTGGTAGTGATCCCCCTGCGTCGTCCGGCTCCAGCTCTGGCGATAGCGGATGTGCAGGTCGGAGGTGCCGGCCCAGCCGCTGTAGTACATGCTCGCGGGCACGCCGTGGGTCGGCGAGGCGATGGCGAGGAGGTAGACGATCATCGTCTCGTTCCAGCCCACCAGCGGGTGGCTGATGTAGAACCCGTGGTCCGGCGACCAATGCCAGTACAGGACCGGGCTGTTCGGCGTCTTCCGATACCAGTCCCATTCGACCTCGTGCCACAAGCGCGTGATCGTCGTCCGGATTTCGTTTTCGGCCGGGTTGTCGCGGCTGAAATACTGCCGCGCCGACAGGAGCCCCTCCATCATGAAGGCCGTCTCGACGAGATCGCCGCCGTCGTCGTATTTGCCGAACAGCGCGACGACCTTGCCCGTGTTGCCGTTGAGAAAATGCGGCCACGCGCCGTGGAACCGGTCGGCCTTCGAGAGGAATCGGACAATTTTCAGCAGCCGCGCCGCCGCCTGCTCGCGGGTGACGAAGCCCCGGTCGGCGGCGACGATGAGGGCCATCACTCCGAAGCCGTTGCCGCCCAGCGGCAGGAGGTTCGGGTCGCCCGGCAGCACCTCCGGGGCGAGACCGGCTTTCGGGTGGCCCGCCTCCCAGTAGTAGCGGAAGCACGCCTCCTCGGTCATGTCGAGGAGCTGGTCATCCGTCATCACATGCGTGCTCGCGGACGCGACGGGAGAAGGCGCGGACTCGTTTCCGGCCAGGTCGATTGCGGTGACGCGGTATTGCGCGGTGCGGCCCGGCGGCCCGATGAAATCCGCGTATCGGTTCCACGAGCCCTGCTGGGTGCCGACCGGGTCGAATTTCTTTCCGTCAAAGGAGCGGTAGATCCGATACGACAGCAGGTCGTCGGCGGAGCTGGGTTGCCACGTCAGGTCGACGTGGCGCTCGTAGCCCTTGGCCGCGAGTCCGGCCGGTGCCGGCGGCGGAGTGGTGTCGGCCGCGGACACATTGCGCACCTGGAAATCGTCGAGATACAGCGTGTGCGGCTGACCGTCGTCGAGCCCCTGGACGAAGGAGATGCTCGACAGGTTCTCCCGTTGGAAGAGGTAGGCGCCGGTGCTGTTGTAGATCTGGTCGGAAAACGCCGCGAACGGGATCTTCACGAGCACCCACTTGCCGGCGGGAATGCGGTCGTTGCCCCGGACGAGGGGGACCGCGGGGGTGCCGGCGTGCTTCGCGTCGAAGAGATACACGCGCGGACAATTGGCGGGCGTGATGTCCGAATCCGCGTAGCACCAGAACGTCAGGGTGTCGCCGTCGAACCGGAAGACGCGGGCGTAATACTGCGGGACTTCGACGGTCATCCGCCAGTCGCCGCCCGTGGCGGATCGCCACGTGAGGCGAAGTCCGTCCGGCGGGCTGACGAAATGCTGGCGGTCGAGCGGGAACTTCCCCTTGACGGTATCGAGGGAGCTGGGGGCGACGACTTCGCTTTCACTGTACGCGTAACCGGCGTCGCCGAGCGCGTTGTCGAACAGGACGTGGCGGTCGTAGAACGTCGAACCGGGCCGGACGGCGAACAGTGGCGTCGTGAGCAGACAGAGGAGGGCAAGGGCTTTCATTGATTGAGAAAAGCAGACGGAGCGCGAACGCGCGGGGCGCGGTTCGAGCGGTGGGAGCGGTCAAAGTTCGATCTCGATCTGATTGAGGGGGGCGCAGAGGAGCGGTTCGAGGGTGGGCCGCGCGAGGAGCACGCCACCGGTGCGATAGGGGTTGGTCACACGGCGGGCGACGGAACACGAGGTGCCGTTCACCCGCACGGTGCGCACGCCGGACGATGGTGCAACCACCCGGTACCGGAGTTCGACGCGCCGGCCCCAGATCACGGTCTCGGCGGAAAGTCCGTCCAGCTTCCGGGGCAGGACCGGATCGAGAATGAGGTCGTCGAACGATTCGCGCACGCCGAGCAGGCACGCGCGGACCTTGTGCAGGAAGAGCCCGGGGCCGCTCGAGTAGAGCCGCCAGCCGCCGCGCACGGCCACGCTGCCGGTTTTCAATTCCGGCCAGCGGGCGGTCGCCTCGTACCGGTCGGCGAAGTCGGCATCGGAGCTGGAGAAATAGACATTGCTCTGGCGCGGCGACGCGTGGGGGAGCAGTTCCCCGAGGCCGACCGGGTTCACGACCTGAAGCGCGCTCCAGAGCGCCTCGGCATCGCCCAGCTTGGCGAGCGCCTCGATGTAACGCAGGTGGGCGTGCACGTATTGAAGGCCGATTTCGCGGCCGACATTCGCCGCCGTCTCCCCGCGCTTGAACAGGCGCTCGATCCCGCCGTGATAGGCGGCCGGCTCGCTCATCAACCGCACGCCATCCGGATACGCGAGCTCCCGGGCGATGATCGCCGCGTGATGGCGCGCCTCCTCGGGCGTGAACAGCTCCGCGAGAATCGAACGGGTCATCGGCAGCAGGCGATAGCGGATGCCGGTCACCGTGTCGCTGGGATGGAGCAGCGGCCGGGGGGCCGAGGGTGGTTCCATCACCATGAAACCGGCGACCACCCCCTGCGGCATCAGCCGGGCGGCGAAATCGGTTCGCATCCGCCCGAGCAGCGCTTCGAGGCGGATGAGGCGATCGGTCGCTCCGCTCCGGCGGCAGAGTTCCGTCAGTTGCCGGAGGGCGTGAAAGGCGAGTCCCACCGTCCACGCGCTGATCATCCGCGTGCGCATGGCGGGATCGGCGGGTTGCAGCGTGTCGTCCCAGTCGCCGTCGCCGTAGTTGACGAGCGCCGTGCCGGCCACGAACCGGGACTCCGCGTGATCCAGCACGCGGTCGCAGTGCCGCCAGATCGTCTCGTGGATGTCCGCCGGCGCGAACGTCGCGGGATCCGTGTACGGAACCACCGCATCGAGGATCCCGAGATCGTTGGCCGCCTCGACGTAATCGCAGAGCGCCTTGAGCGGCCAGAGGCAGACGTCGCCGTGGCTGTGCGCCTGCTGGATCGGATGGAACGGCGGAAACATGAACCACTGCGGCCAGGTGCCGGTGAGCGTGCCACCATGATACTGCCGCGCAAAGACGGTGAGGAGCATCCGCCGCGCGGTGGCGAAATGTCCGGCCGCCAGCAACCATTCGAGCGAGCCCTGGCACACGTCGCGCACACCCCAGGCGGCGCCGCCGTACTGCTCCAGCCCGTGCGGCGCCGAGAAGTGAATCGTGGCGTTGTGATTGAACCACGGGAGAATCTCGTTGACGGCCGAGACGGAGGGGGTGGCCGCGCACCGCAGCGTCAACGGAAGCGACATGGGGACCGCCCCCGTGCATTCGGTTGCATACTCGCGCCGTGCCGCGGCCAGCAGCGCGCCGGGCGTCGCGCCACCGGGCGCCGTCTCGGTGCGCCCGAACTGGATGATTCCCATCCGAACGGCTGGTTTGGTCTGAAAAACGAGATATGGCCCGTGCCGGGTCCGGCCGTCGGAGTAGACGAGGTCGTCGCCGCCGACGCGGTCGAGCGTCGCCGGGTCGGCGACCGCGAGGCCGAATTCCAGGCCGGGCAGGTGGCTCCCCGTGAAGGTGTCGGGCTCGGGACGGCAGGAGGCCCAGCCTTCGAGCGGGTGCAGGTGGGCGTGACCGCGGTTTTCGAACTCGTTCCCGCCGAGGGCGAGTTCGTGCGTCACGAGGAACTCGGCCGGCTGCGCGGAGCGGTAACGAAGGTCGAGGAAAGCGGCCGGGAGGGCGGACGAGCACCAGGCGCGCGCCTCGATCAGATCCCCGTCGACGCGATAAATCCAGCGCACCTCCCCGGGGGTCATGACAAAGGCCGACGGAACGCCGAGCTGGCGCCAGCTCCCGCCGCGCCGGATGAACACCCGCTGGCCCGCGCCGCGCGAAAGATCGAGGGCATTGCGGACAACGGGCAGCAGTCGCGCGAGGCTCGAATTCCGGACGTAGCTTTGGGCGGAAAACACGCCGGCCGCGTAGGCGGTGAAACCAAACTGACCTTCGTCGATCCAGGAACCGTCGCCCGACCGCAGAATATGGCCATGCGGTCGCGCGACCCGCGCCTCCTTGGCTCGGGTGGCCACATGGGTTTGGGACCCGGTGAAGAAACTCAGGATGCGGCCGTCGGGCGTGCGCTCGACGTGCCGGTGTCCGCCCGGAAACCACGCCGCCAGGTCGGCGACGGAGGGTTCGTCGCCGTGGAGCCAGGGGGCCGTGGTGAGAAGGGACGCCGGCGCGGTTGGCCGGTCGGTCGACGTGGCGGTCGGTGCGGCCGCGGCGGACGCGTGACCGGCGGTCCGATCGTGCGGGTTTTCCACCCAGGGGAGTCCGGCCAGTGTCTCCTGCAGGATCCCGGCATCGGGTGCACGCGACGCCTCGGGATGATCCGGCTGGAATCGTGCGACAAAACTCACGACTGCGGTCGCACCCGGTGCCACCGTGACGGTTCCACTCTGGAGCCCGGCCATGGCGAATTCGTATTGCAGCCTCCGCGAGGGCAGGGCGGGAACGCGGGCAATCAGCGGTACACGCGTGAGGCGATGGTCCACCCCGTGGATCTGCGTGCCGTCGGTGGCGAAGGCGGCGGCGCCGGGCGTGCACCCGAAGGCGATCCAGGGATGACAGCCTTCCTGCATCGGTTGGTTCTGCCGGACGAGAAGCATCCAGCCCCGGCCCGGTTCGGTGACGGGAAGAAAATCGAGATACTGCGACGTGTAGGCTTCGTTGTTCCGCACGGCCGCTTCATCGGCCAGGCCCAGATCCTGGGCGTGGACCGCATCGAAGTGCCGCGGCGCGGTGGTCCCATTGTGAATTTCGATCCGCCACCTCCACGCGGGAAGCTGCGGGTGCAGTTCCAGGATCGTCTCCACGCGGAGTCCGTCGGTCCGGGCCGCGGTCCACCGGGCCGACGATGGCGTGACGGCGAACGGCAAACCGGCGCCGACGAGGGAATGCAGC
Organism: Opitutaceae bacterium; assembly: GCA_035545515.1. Classification (GTDB taxonomy): domain Bacteria; phylum Verrucomicrobiota; class Verrucomicrobiia; order Opitutales; family Opitutaceae; genus ER46. Next base: position 10,854 of record DASZYH010000319.1, on the reverse strand, counting down.
GGTCGGGAACCGGGTGTTTGCCGCTGGTCCGCCGACACGTTGGCCGCCAAGTCTGCCGCGGTAAATTCGCGCAGCCAGAGTCGGAACAGGCCATCCTCGGCCGGCCCCGGCAGCACCTGGTTGATCAAGGTCGCGCCATGCCGGATCGCGTAGACGGCGCCGGTGGGCAGCAGATCAAAAGTCAGGGGCGACGCGGTGCGCAGCGTGTGCAGACCGAAGCCACCCTGCGCCGAGAAAATCAGCGTGGGGTCCGTTCCGGGCACGGGACTGCCAGTGGGGGTCATGGGAGCGACGACAAGGAAAGAGAGCCCGTGGCGGCCGCAATCCGGGCCGCCGCGGGTCGCCGCCGTTGCGCCGGAGCGCACCGGCCGGTGATCACCAGGAGGGGATCACCGGCGCGGTCACACCGGCCGCGGCTGGCGGCTCGCCCGGCATCGTTGCACCGCAGGGCGGAAGTCAGGCGGCGGGCTCGTCCGGGACGGCCGCGCGTGCGTTGAATTCGGCATGGCTGCAACGATGCGGGCGGCGGCATTCGGAATCAGAACTCGAATCGCGCCGAGAACGTGATTTTGCGCGGGGCGAGGAGATTGTAGTCCATGCCCGTGGTCTGGTTCGTGCCGTACCCCTGGTAATTGAGGAAGATCAGCGAGTCCTTCCCAAACAGGTTGTCGACGTTGACCTGGAATTTCGCGTGCACCCGGCGGTTCATCACGTCGAAGGTCCGCGAATAGGCCACGAGGGCGGAGTAGGTCGTGTAGCTCGGCGACAGCGTCCGCTGGCCGTTGACGGTGTCCCACGGCTGGCCGTACTGCTCGCCGAGACTGGTCGCGCCACCGCCAACCTCGAAGCCTCGCAACGCGTCGTTGGTGAAGGTGTACACGCCGAAGACGTTGAACATCGATTTGACGAGGTGGCCCGTGATCGTCGACGTCGCGACGGCCTTGATCTGGTTCTGGGCGGTCGTGATGGCGCTGGCGAGCTTGGTGCTCGCGGGCGCGGTGCCGCCGGCGACGGTCTGCCAGGTGGCCAGGTTTTCGGCGAAGTACCGGGCGGCATTCGGGCCGTCGTTTTCCTTTTCACCCTTCGGCTTCGAATAGTGAACCTGGAGCCGGATGTTCCTGGTGGGGTTGGCCGTGGCCTCGAATTCCACGCCCGTATACTTCACGTCGTAGGTGTCGGCGTACGACATGTTGGCGTGGTAGGTGCCCGGTCCACCGGTCACGGTGCCGGCGGGTCCGATCTTCGTCACCGTGCCGCCCGCATCAAAGTAGTCGTTCCACAGGCCCTGGAAGTCCGGGCTGTCGCCGCCGATGATGTCGTGCGACGTGTCGTTGTACCAGGTGAGGGAGGCGTAGTAGTTGTGATCCTTCGTCGAAACGCGCAGCCCGGCGCTCTTGCCCTTGCCGAACGAGGGGCCGAACACCGCGCCGTAAAGACTCGGGGCGAGGCCGCCGGCGGCCGGTTGATAGTTGTCGGACAGATTGCCGACGATGCCCAGCCAGTCGGTGACGTACCCGACGAAGCCGGCGGAATACGTGTTGCCGGATCCGCTCGCGATCGTCGGCGGATTGCTGGTTCCACGCAGGCCGACCTTCCAGTTGTCGTAGCTGTCGCGGCGGGCGCCGAGCGAGATGTTCAAGCGATCGTTCCAGAGCCGGGTCTGGGCGAAGATGCCGCCGTACTTGATCGTTTGCTTCGAGTTGAAGTCGTACCAGTTGAACGGCAGCGGGATGTACCGGATTGTCTGGCCGTTCACCGTGTTCGGGACATTCAGCGCGCGTTGCGGCGCATCCCAGTAGACCCGGCCCCAGATCATCGACTGCGTCCAGTTGTTCGGATCGTAGTTGTTCATGACCGTCGCCTGGTACTGCCGGGCATCGTATTCGGTCACCTGTTCGCCGGCGGACACGCTGAAGAGCTGCTTCAACGGAATGTTGAAGGGGCGCGCGTCGAAATGATACGAGTACTGGCCGCGGACTTCGTTGACCCAGTGGTCCTGCGTCTGCGCATCAAGGAAGAAGTCGGAGAACGGCTTGCCGTAATTCGGATTCGGCTGGCCGTTCGGGAGCTGCTTGTTGAGGTCGACGGCCACGCCGACGCCCTGGCCGCCGCCGGCGCCCTCGAAGTTCTTCGCCTTCGCGTCGTCGACATACCGGTAGCCCGAAATCTCGAACTCGCTGTTGGCATTGATGGTGTGGTCAATGTTCAGGGTCATCATCAGCGCCTCAGGCTTCAGCAGGCCGTCGGCGGGGGTGACGGCAAAGTGCCGGCTCGGGAGCGCGGGAATCTTCGTTCCGCCGGTCGGACCATAGTTGAACGCGGTCGGACGGAGATACGCGCCCCAGGCAACGTCGCCGGTGCCCATCGAGCGGGCGCCACCCGCCCAGTTCATGAGGCCCGTGCTCGGGGTCCAGACATAGTAGTTCTGCGGACCACCCCAGGCGCTCATGGCGGTGACGCCAGGCGCACCGGAGACGGACGCGGGATTCTGGCCGGAGTTGGCAATGGCCGAGCCCCAGGTCGCCGAGTTGGTCGTGCCGTTCCAGAGCGAAACGCCGTCCTGGATCGACTGGGCGAAGACCGTCTTCTGTTGCTTCCAACCTTCGATTTCGAACCGGACCTGCGTGCGATCGCCGATCTTCCATGTGCCGGCCAGGTCGACGCCGTTCTTCTTGTTGTTGTCGCCGTCCTTCCAGCCTTTCTCGTTCGCGGTGACGGCATTCACCCGGAGGGCGAGATTACCGATCGCCTGGTTGACGTCGGCCGTCACGCGATAGCCGCCGTAGTTGCTCGAGAGGAACTGGAAGTTCGAGAAGTCCTTGTCGAACCGCGCCATCTTCGTGTACGCGGTGAGGCTTCCGCCGATGTCGCCGATGCCGAACAGGATCGAGTTCGGACCGCTGTCGGTCTCGATTCGATCGATGTTATAGGTATCGATGCCCATGAAGGTCGGAAAATAGTTCTTCGTGGGTGGATTGCCGCCCTGCACGTGGCTGTCGCCGCGGATGCTGACGGACCAGAAGTTGAACACGTCGCCGCCGGAGGCGCCGGACAGGCCGTTGCGCCAGCTGGTCGGCACGGTGTTGAGCGACCAGCGCAACGCGTCCTGGACGTTCGTGAGCGAGAGGTCGTCGATGAACTCCCGCGTCATCGAGGAGATGGCGGCGGGGGTGACGCGGAGCGGAGCCGCCTGGCGGCCGCCGGCGAGCGAGTCCACGGCAATGTAGCCGTTGTCACGACTCGTGCTGACGGTGAACGGACTCATGGTGACCGTCCCCTCGTCGGAGGGAGGGACGGCGGGAGCGGCGGTCTGCGCGAGCAGGCCGGCCGGAAGGCCCAGCGTCAGCAGGAGCGCGGACGCCAGCAATCGCGGGTGCGGGGTATTCATGGTCTTATCGAGGGGTGGACGGTACTTTGGTTAGGTTTGGAGTTGCCGTGCGGGGCACGGGAAAGGGATCAGGTCTTGCCGCCGGTCAGGGCGATGCCCTCGACGAAGTGGCGCTGTGCGACCAGGAAGAGCGCGATCACGGGGAGGATCACGAGCGTGCTGGCGGCCATCAGGTAGTGCCAGTCGGTCAGCCCGCTTTTCGTCTGCATCGACTGCAGGGCGAGGGCCAGGGTGAAGTCGCGTTCGTCCGTGAGGTAAATCAGCGGGCCGAGAAAGTCGTTCCAGGTGCCGAGGAACGTGAACAGCGCGACGACGATCAGGGCGGGGCGGCAGAGCGGAAGGACGATCTGCCAGAAGATCCGGAACTCGCCGCAGCCGTCGATCCGCGCCGCCTCGGACAGCTCCCGCGGGATCGTCCGGAAGAACTGGCGGAGCAGGAAAACGTTGAACGCGCCCGCGCAGAACGCGCCGACCCACAGCGGCTGCATGGTTCCGACCCAGCCCAGCGCGCGGAAGAGCCCGTAGAGCGGCACCATCACGACGGGAAATGGAATCATCATCGTGCCGAGCAGGAGCGCGAAGGTGCGGTCGCGTCCGCGCCACTCCACCCGCGAGAACCCGTACGCGGCGAGCGCGCTGGACAGCACGGTGCCGACGACGTTGAGGACGCACAGGAGGACCGTGTTGCCAAAATAGCGCCAGAACGCGCCCATCGCGCGGATGGCACCCGGGAAGTTGCTCCAGCGGGGGGAAACGGCCGCTTCGATCGCCTGCGCCGGCAGCACGTCGTGGTGTCCGGACCGCACGTCGACCACCTCGTCCCACGGATGGTCCGGCGACGCGGGAACGGTCGTGAGGACGCGGACGGGCACCTGCCGGTAGCCGGCCGACCAGACGCCGTCGTGCACGTCGTCGATGGGCAGTGTCACCGGGATTTCCGCGCCGGCCGGGATCGCCCAGACGCTGGGCGAGGTGACCTGCGCCGCGATCTTCACCTCGTGACGCTCCGCCCCGGTCCCGGCAAAATAGCGGCGGGGCAGCCATTCCGGCGGGACGGCGGTCGTCTGCTCGATCGGCTTGAGCGCCGTCGAGAGCATCCAGGCGAACGGCAGGAGGAACATCGTGGCGCCGGCGAGCAGCGCCGCGTAGGTGAGAAGTCTGGCCGGGGCGCGCATGCTCATTGGGCGTAGTGGACGAATTCGCGCGTCGTGCGGGACGCCACCCAGGTGAGGAAGAGTGTCAGGACGAAAAGCACCCAGGCCATCGCGCACGCGTATCCCATTTGCCGGTACTCGAAGGCGTTTTGGTACAGGTACACCGCATAGAACAGCGCCGAACGGTCGGGCCCGCCGTTGGTGAACATGACAAACGCGTTTGCGAACGTCTGGAGCGCGCCGATCACGCCGATCACCACGTTGAAATAGATCACCGGCGAGATCGCCGGCAGCGTGACGTGCCAGAGGCGGCGCCAGGCGGAGGCGCCGTCGATCATCGCCGCCTCGAGCAGGCTGCGCGGCACGCCCTGGAGGGCGGCGAGGTAGATGACGACGGTATTGCCGCAGCCCCAGACCGCCATCAGCGCGAGTCCGGGCTTGGTCCAATGCGGGTCGTCGAGCCAGAGCGGCGGATGGTGGATGCCGAGCGCCATCAGCGCCTGGTTCAACAGGCCGTAGCGTGGGTTCAGGATCCAGAGCCAGACGGTCGCGCTGGCCACGATCGGGACGAGCGACGGAAGATAGTAGATCGCGCGGAAGACGCCGCGGCCCCCGACCGGCCGGTTGAGCAGCAGGGCAAGGACCAGCGCGAAGCTAAGCCCGAGGGGCAGGGAGATCGCGCTGAACACGAGCGTGTTGCCCAGCGACTGCCAGTACACCGTGTCCGACAGCATGTCGTGGTAATTGAGGAGTCCGATCCAGATCGGCCGCGACAGGACGTCGTAATCGCAGAAGGAATAGTAGAGCGACGCGACGGCGGGATAGAGCGTGAACACGGCGAACCCGACGATCCACGGCGAGATGAACGCGAGGCCGACCCAGAGGCGTTTGCGGTCACCAGTGCTCATACTGCCTCCATTCCGCCATCCGCTCCGTCTTGATCAGGTCCCACCGGCGCATGGCCCGGTCCTCCTGCCACTGCATCCGTTTCTGGACCTCGGCCAGCGCCTGTTCGGGCGATGCCTCGAGCGAACGGACGCGCTGCGCGGCGATGCTCATCTCGGTGTCGTAGTCGCGCCAGATTCCGATCCGGGGCACGGCGCGGGCGCCCGGGCTGCGCGCCAGGTTGGCGAAGAACCGGATGGCGGGATTGGGATGGTTGACGAAGAAACCCGGCGAGACGTGGGACAAGGCGGTGAATTTCCGCTGCAGCCGCGCCAGTTTCTCGGCCACGGCCTGGCGCTGCACATAGCGGATGAACTCAAATGCCTCCTTCGGGTGCGGCGCGCCCCGTGGAATGACCAACATGTCGCTCACGACAAGGGTCATGGGCGCGTGATCGGAAACGCCCGGCGCGGCGGGGAAGGGGGCCACGCCCCACTCGAGATCGGGCGCGTATTTCCGGATGAAGTTGGGATACCATGGTCCCTGCATCACCATGGCCGACGCGCCCGCGAGGAAGGGCGGCCGCGCGCTCTGCGAGACCCCGAAGCTCGCGCCGAAATCGCGAAGCTGGTCGAGCCCGTAGGTGAGCACGATGTCCCGCATCCAGCGGAAGGCAGCCAAGTTTCCGGCGTCGTTCGCCAGGATGTGGCGGTCACCATCGTAATATTTCGCCCCAAACCAGTAGCCCCACGCCGAGGCGAACATCCCGGCGTCGCTCGGCAGGTGGCCGATTTGCGTGATCGCGTAGTGCCGCGCGGTCCGTTCGGCGGGCGTGAGCTGGTCGAACGAGATGTTCACGCGATGACCGTCGCGAACGACGTCCACCCGGGTGAGCCGGCGGCTCATGGCGTCGACCTCGGCGAGCGTGCGCGGGGGGCGGTCGGGATCGAGCCCGGCCTCGCGGAAGAGGCGCTTGTTGTAGTAGAGCGCGACGCACCCCGGCGTGCTCGGCAGCGCCCAGGTGAAACCCCGGTACCGGCACAGGTCCCAGTAGATCGGGATGTAGTGGTCGGGCCCGAGCCCGGCGGCGGCGATTGCCTGGTCAAGCGGCAGCAGGGCTCCCTTCTCGGCGAATTCGGGAATGTCGTACTCCCACAGCCCGGCGACGTCCGGCGGGTGACCGCTGGAGGCGGCGAGCAGGAGCTTCACGTCAATCGGGGTGATGGAAAGGAAGCGGACTTCGACCCGGTCCTGCGAACGGTTGAAATCGTCCACGATCGACTGCATTGCCGCGGCCTCGAACCCCGTCCACTTCTCCCAGTAATTGATCACGACCCGGCCGCCCGGCGCCGCGACGGCCGCCACCGGGGAGACCACGAGCAGGAGCAGGGCGGGGAGGAGGCGGAAAGGACGCATGTAGGACGCGGTCGGATACGTCGGTTCAGACCGGCTTCCGCTCTCCGGGAGAGGAGGCGGTGACGGATCGATGTCGGCCGCGAATCAGCGGCCAAGGCAGCGGGTGGGGCATGGGACGGGGCGGGGTGGCGTCGGGACGACGTTGGTTCGGTGTAACTGACAACGTTTGCAGTTCAACTCAAAAACGCCGCGAGGAGCGGGAGGGTAGGGAAAGATCCGATCCGAGAGCAGTTTGCCGGCGTCGTTGCCGCGACGGGACGGCGGTCCCGGTCCGACGGACGGGATGCAAACGTTTGCGTTCCGGCTGGGTGGCGGGAACGCCGGTCGCGGCGGACCGCCGGGGTAGGGAATCCGCGTCAGCCGGCGGGCGCCACCTGCGTGGATTCGCGGATCACGATCGAGGCCGGCATTTCCGACACCTGCTGCACATAGCCCGGACGACCGGCCCGGTTTGCCGCCTCGACGATCAGGCCGACTGCGCGTTCCGCCAGATCGGCGAGCGGCTGCCGGACGGTGGTGAGGGCGGGCCGGCAGGCGTTCGCCCAGGGACCGTCGTCGAAGCCGACGATCGAGATGTCCTCCGGACAGCGGAGCCCGGCGGCGCGGGCGCCGTCGATCGCGCCGAACGCGATTTCATCGCTGGCGCAGCAGATCGCGGTCGGCCGGTCGGGCTTCGCCAGCATGGCGGCGATCCCGTCGCGTCCGGTTTGGGCGCTGAACGCACCCTCGTAAATCCAGCCCGAGGACGGGCGGCATCCGGCGCGGTCCAGCACCTCCAGGTAACCCTGCCGCCGCTCGATCGAGTCGCGCGAGGTCGGCGGGCCCATGAGGAGTCCGATCCGGCGGTGACCGAGTTGAAGGAGCAGGCTCGCGGCGGCGCGGGCGCCCTCGAGATTGTCCACTCCGACGACCGGCACGCCCGCGTCGCCGACCGCGATGCCGGGCGGGAGCGCCGATTTCGTCAGCACCAACGGCCGCCGGTAATCACGCAACTGGCGGACTTCCGCGGCGGCGAGCGGCTCCGCGAGATAGATCAGCCCGGACGTGGCCAGGCCGAGCTGCTGCAACGCTCCGCGAAAATCCGACCCAGGTGTCCGGCGCAGCGCGCAAATCTGCACATCCCAGGACCGGGCGGCCGCGGCATGCAGCGTCCCGGACAGGAACCGCCCGTAGAATTCGGAGAAAAAGATGTTCTCATCGAGCGGGACGACGACCGCGAGGCTCGCGTTCGCGCCCTGGCGCAGGATCCGCGCGCCGGGGTTGGGCGAGAAGTGCAGTTTCTCGGCCAGATCGACGATCAGCTTGCGGCGGTCGGCGCGGACGAGGTGTGCCGTTTCCGGCCTCAGGGCGCGCGACACCATGGAGGGTGAGACGCGGAGCTGGGATGCAATCTCGACGATGCCGGCGCGGGACTTGCGGTGGGAGCGGGAGGGCATGGGGGCGCACGGGCCGCTGCAACGGTGTGAAATTGGTCGCTGCAATGTCAATGAAAACGTTTGCAAATGGGCCTTGGCCGGCCGCCGGACGATCCATTTGTTGGCTTGAGCCCCGCGGCGCACGCGGGTTTGACTGCCGGTCCTCCTCCCGCGTCGCATTAGCTCAATTGGATAGAGCATCGGTCTTCGAAACCGAGGGTTGCCCGTTCAAGCCGGGCATGCGACGCCAGGGGAACGAGACAGGAGCCAGAATTCAGGATCCAGAATTCAGCATTCGGGAGCCAGGGGCCGGAACTGCAAGCGGCGGATAGCGGACCGCCGGCAAACGTCACCTCCGGCGAATCGCTCAAACCGGCGCCGGTGGCGCTTCCAGGTCGGCGAGTACGTCTTCCACATTGCGGAGGGAGTCCGCGGGGAAGAACGAGTTGATGCGGGTGATCACCTGCTGGATGATCCCGTCGGGACAGCTCGCGCCGCCGGTCACGAGGACGCGTTTGGGGGCCGCGGGTTCGCGCGGTGGCCACGCCCAGAGGGGACGCGGTTCGCAGCCGCCGCCGCCCTTGGCCAGGTAGACATGGTGGTCGACCGATGCCGGCGAGGTGATGCTCGCCTCCGACTGGATGAAATACGCCTTCGGGCCGAGCGCCTGTTCGCAGAGCCGGTAAAGCTGGTACGTGTTGGAGGAGTTCTTGCCGCCGATCACGAACGCCGCGTCGAGCGGCTCCGCCAGCGCGCGGCTCAGCGCGTCCTGGTTCACCTGCGTGGCATAGCACAGCGTGTCGCGGCGGCTGGTGCCGCCGACGCGCGTGTCGTCGTCATATTTCTTCCGATACACCGCCCGGAGGTGCTCGATGATCTCGAGCGTCTCGTTCATCAGCAGCGTCGTCTGGTTGACCACGGCGACGCGCTGGAGATGGCGGGCGACGTTGAAATCCGGCGTATGCCGTCCGGCGAAGAGCTCGTGGAATCGCGCGTGCACCCGGGCGTCGTCGCTCGCGATGATCTCCCCGAGTTGCCGCGCCTCCTCGAGGTTGCGGACGATCACCGCCGGCGCGTACCGCCGGGTGTTCGAAAACGTCGCCTTCGTCTCCTCATGCTCGTGCTTGCCGTGGATGACCACGGTGTAGCCCTCGCGACCGTAGGCCCGCGCCGCCTTCCACACCTTTTCGACCAGCATGCAGGTGGCGTCGTAGTGGTACACGGCGATGCCCTTTCGCACGAGCCGGCGCTTGTCCTCGTCGGTCGCGCCGAACGCCGGAATGATCACGATGTCGTCCGGCGTCAGCGTGTCCCAGAGCAGGCTTTCGCCCTCGTTGCTGCCGGCCGGGGCGGCGCGGCCGGTCGTCGTGTAGGGCACGCCCTTTTCGGTCTGGAGGTACCGCAGCCCGCGGCGCAGCAGATCCTCATTCACGAAAGGGTTGTGGATGAGTTCCGAGAGCATGAACACGCGCCTGCCCGGATTCTGCGCGAGCGTCTCATAGGCGCGTTCGATCGCGTTCTTCACGCCGAGGCAGAAGCCGAAGTGGCTTGGGATCAGGTACTGCACCGCGCCGAAATCGAGCGTCACCGGGGCGGCCGCCGTGCGCTCGTGTGTCCGGGCCAGCGCCTTGATCGCGGCACACAGCCGGGACTGGTACAAGGCATGCGCCGCGGCGTCCTGGGCGTAGATCGCGACGTTTCGCTCCTGCGCCGGCCGGAACTTGTAGATGAAATCGCTTTCGCCGAGATGCAGATACGGAATGTCGACGACGTACGGATCGAGTCCGCGGACCGCCGCCGCGAGCGACGGCGCCAGGGTGTCCGGATGCGAGGCCAGGGCGTCGATCGACTCGAACACGATCTCGGAATCCGCCGGCACGCCGAGCACCTGCACGAAGTGCACGCGGTAGACGCGGCCGCCGGCCTCGGTCGAGAAATACTCGGCGGGTGCCGTGTGGCCGGGAAACGACGATTCCAGCCGGGCCGTCGCCATCGCCAGGTCGCTGCCGGTGAATGCCAGCCCCATCTTGCCGCCCAGCCGGCGGACGGCCAGTTGGTTGCTCCCGTTGAACGCGAGCAGGGCGAAGAGGCTGGGCGGCGCGGCAATCGAGGACATGGAGACGGTAGGTAACAGTCATGCGGCGGGAAGTACCAAGCAAATCCGTCGGATCCGGAACACGGGTCCGGCGACTGACGCCCCACCGCCGTCGCGATGCCTCAGGTGGTCGGGCTGGGACTCCGAGCCGCGGCGGGGTCAGGCGCCCCCGCCCTACATCGAACCATGGCGCGGAAGGGACTCCGCGCCCGACCGAAGGCTACGACTCACGTTGAACCGCTCTAGCTGACGACGCGCGTCTGCGGACGTGAAGCTGGAGCCGCACCGAGCGCGACTGGTTCGGTCGGGGCGAACGCTCCCACCGGCAAAGGCCAGGTTTCCGTTTGGGTTGCGGCTGGACCGTTCGCGTTATTCGGACTCTTCGTCGTCCTCGCTGAAGGGATCGCCGACGAATTCGGTCCCGAAGAAATCCTCCTCTTCGAGCACCTGCATCACGCCGGCAACGACCGTGGCGCGCTCCTCGGGCGTGAGCGTGGGATA
>DASZYH010000318.1:0-3179 GCA_035545515.1 Opitutaceae bacterium | reverse complement strand
ATGACGGGCAGTCCGCCCTCGCGTCATCGGAGTCGGCGGCCGTCGCGGCGGGCGCGCAAAAAGGACGCGTCGACGGATTTCGCCGCCTGTGGCGCATCCCCGGGCTCAAGCCTTGGCGGCTCCTGAAATGGGACCAGGACCACTCGATCGCGGCTGCCGGGTCGCCCGCGACGCTGTTGCAGAGCATCCGCGAGGAGGTGGGTCGCCTGAATCAGCGGCCGGCCAGCGGCGACGACCTGCTACTCACCTGCACCATCTACGTGTATCGCGGCGGCGGCTGGTTCTCGGATCCAAAGGCGCACTACGAGCTGGTCGCCCGCAACCCTGCGGGCAAGGCGCTGTGGGTCGCGGATGACGAAGTCGTCGCGAGACCTGGTCTCGCGCGCAGCCGGGCGGATCCGGAGGAGGCGATCATCGCACGCGAAATCGCCCGAAAGATCCGGCAGGCATTCGGCCTCTGACCGGACTTGGGCCGCCCGGTGGCGGCGTCAAGGGCGAACTCGTGGCGCTCGTCGCCTGCGGCCACCCTTGACGTCGCGCCCGGCGCGGGCCGGGGTGGCCACTATGCCGGGCTGGGGGGCAGCCCGGCGCTGCAGGGAAGAAAGCCGATCTGATGTTTATTCGACGACGGACTCGGCTTGTCGTCGATTGCGCCGCTGATCTCGTTTCTCGCTCTCGGCGTTCTGGTGGCTGCATTGCAGGTACGCCTCACGAAGGGTCTTCCACTCCATCGACTCGACGACGGAATACGTCGCACTTTCGATTCCATACATTACGTTCTTCGTGACCGACAAGAAGCGGGCGGAATCACCTCTCGGTTTGAGCACGCTGTGGACGGCGCCGACGTCCCGGTTCGTCGTGATGGCTGGTCCTGCGGTCTTCTTGAGCAGTGCACGGCCCGTCGGCCCTCTGGAGATGAAGCTTCGGCGGACATCTGCACTCCAACAAACCTTCCCGTTCGGCAGTAGGCGGTGAAGTCGACATCGCCTGCTGAGCCGGCAGCTTCCGCATACGGAGACCCACTCCCGAACGCGGCGGTCATCGCGGTATCGTTGCCGGGACACCAGGCGTTCGGGATGTACCAATCACCGTAGCCCAGCGGCCCGCCGCTACTCGCACTGTTCGCGAATCCCTCTCTACGTGTGGAGCTGTTGAAGGTCCGAAACTCGACGCCAGAGTTTTCTAGCCGCGCAATCGCGTCCTCGCAGGCGGTACCCCATGGGATGCCCTTGTATCCGTTCCCGTCCGCGGCGCCCACGTCTGTTCCGAGCGCGCAGAGCGCCAAGTGCGCGCCTGCGATGAGCGCAACCTCGATGACGGGGCGGTTCATTCCGATCCCAGGCTATTTCCTGCAGTTCCCCGAGTCCTTCACGACACAGATGTCGTTTGTGATCTCGCACGTTGGGGGCCGGTCCAGGTCGAAATTTGCATAGGCGTGATTGTGGGCTTGCTCGCTGTTCGCTCCGCAGCATCGCAGCGTCTTCTTCTTGCCGTCGATTCGACCCTTACAGAGATACCAATGACCTTCGCTGCCCGGCTGCTGTCCGAGCCCGCTCCCGGACCAGAGGGCGATCGGCACTAAGAGGGCGGCGGCGACGAGAACGGTCCGCATATTCATCTCCTTGGATGCGCCCTCATCGAGGCGGTCGCGGTGGCGTCGGGGGTTTGGGCGGAGACGGCGCTTTTGGTGGCGTCGGGGGCTTGGGAGGAGTCGGAGGACGTGGCGGCTTTGGTGGAGTCGGCATTCCGGAACGCTCTTCGACAGATTGCCCGGATGAGTTGAGCGCGCTCCCGCGAGGCTGCGGTGGACGCTCGAAGCCTACCCACGGAAAAGAGAAACCGGATCTCTGTCCAGGAGTTGCTCCGCCTTGAGCGCGGTGAGCAGGAGGTCGCCCCTGGTCGCGACCTTCCGTAGACCGTGAATGATCGTCGAGTGGTCCATGCCGAACAGCTCCGCGATTTTTGCGTAGGACCATCGGCGGCGGTGCAGCACCCAGGCCGCCACATAGCGGGCAGACGTAACGTCCGTGCGGCGATTTCGTTCGAGCAGCCTCTTCGCGGGAACATGAAACAGCGAGGCCGCGGTGGCGATGGCGCGCTTCGGCAGGTCCTGGTCGGCGTGCCGCGCGAGGGCTTCGCGCGCCCGATACGTGTCGAGCACCTCCAGTGCGATCGCGATCGAGCGCGCGTCGGCGTAGACGCGGCTGAAGACGTCGGCGTAGCGTTCGTAAGCAGACGGTGGCTGGTGGCCTTCGGGGGCGGTGGATAAGGTAGCGGGTGAGTCCATGACGTTGATTCCTTTCGGCGGTGTCGGGTCGCCCGTGGGGCGCGGCGCCGGCTCCCGGCTGCCGAGGGCCGCTTTTTCGGAGGGACCCGCATCGCGGGAGGAACCGGAAAAGCAGAGGCCCGAGCCTTCGGTCCGCGGCCCGGCGCCGAGCAGAGTCGCCCGCGCGCCCGACACATCCGAGGGAACCATCGGCATGACCGCACCGCGTACCGTCGACCGCATGCAAGGAAGTCAGGCCCGCGGGATGATCCCGAAGGCGAACGAGGCGTCCTCCCCGGGTCCGGACGGCGCGGCTTCGACCGTCACGCTGAGGTTACCGGTCTCGTTCAGCCCGAGCACCACGTCGACCTGGACGCCTGCGGCATCCGTCACGCCGTACTTGATCTGCGTGAAGCCGCCATCGAACCCCATGGCCGAGAGCCGCTCGATCGAGATGGGCGCCCGCTCGAAATCCTGGTCATCCGCGACCTGACAGTCGGCACCGTCGTCATGGAGCCGCCAAATCTGGACGGCCTCCGCGGGCAGCTCGCTCCAAGAATGATCGGTCAGCGTCAGGAGCAGCCGACCCGATTCGAGTCGTAGCTCGTCGGCCCCGGCTTCGAGGAACCCGTTCGCGAAGAGAGCGGCGTCCTCGGCGGTCTCGAATCCGCGGTGAGTCGTCTCGATTTCCCAGGTCGGATCGGCATCCGCCTGCCACCGGATCCGGGCGAAGAAGCGCTCCTCTGACATCGTTCCTCCGCGGCGGCATCAATCCGCCTGCGGATATGGTCGGCCGGGCGCACGGCGTAGTTTCCGGCGGCCGCGGCCCGCGTGCAGAGGTGCGTCAGCGCGCGCGAATTCGGTCCGCGACCTTCACGGCGGCGGCGACGCCTTTCGTGCGCGCCAGCTCTTG
>DASZYH010000317.1:0-63946 GCA_035545515.1 Opitutaceae bacterium | reverse complement strand
CGAAGAAGGCGAGCCCCGCCTGGCCCAGTTGGTCCCGGATCACCTCGACCGTCCGCTCGTACCGACCGGTTTCATCCTGCAGGTCGACCAGCATTGCGTCACTGACGAGGAAGGTGTCCTCCGGCTTCCACGGCTGCGGTTTCGTGCCGGTGATGATGTACTCGAAGGGCTTTTCCTTGAGGGCGGCGAGGCCGGCGTTCACGCCGTCCGCATACGCCTGCAGCACGGCGCGATCGTCGGGCGAGAGCCGGGCGTACGACTCCTCGGCGAGCTTCCGGAAACCGTGCATGCGCATCTGGCGATCGACGCGCAGCGTCCGGAGTCCGAAGACGGCGGACAACTCTCCGGCGGCGGCGCGCCTCCAGACATCCATCTGGAAGAACCGATCCTGGGCGTGGAGAAAACCGAGCGCCCGCGCCACATCCAGGCGGTCTTGCGCGCGGATCGTCGGAACGCCCAGACTGTCGCGGTCGACGGTGACATTGGTCGTGAGGCCCGGGATCGTGGCACGGCCATCGAGCTGCGGCAGGCTGGCGCGCACCCGCAGGTAGATCCACGCGATGCCGATGATGGCGAGGAGGACCAGGACGCTGACCACGCTCGCGAGGAGGCGAAGTCGTTTGGCGAGTTCGGTTTTCACACGGAAAGAGTCTGGCGGATTTCGTCGACAATCGCGTCAGGCGACGAGGAGATGTCGATCGCCAGCGCGTCGGCCGGAGGTTCAAGGGTGGCGAACTGGGACTGAAGCATCTCCGGTTTCATGAAATGCCCCGGGCGGCGCGCGAGCCGTTCCAGGATCAGCGGGTACGTTCCGCACAGGTGGACAAATTTCACGCCGTCGGCTCCGGTGGTGAGCTGCTCGCGGTAGGATTCGCGAAGCGCGGAGCAGGTCAGGACGGCGTCCTCGCCGCGTGTCCGGCATTCGTCGATGTACGCCCGGATCGCGGCCAGCCACGGCGCCCGATCCTCGTCGGTCAGCGGCGTGCCCGCGGCCATCTTGGCAATGTTGGCGGGCGGGTGGAACTCGTCGGCGTCGCGGAAATTCCAGCCCAGCGCCTGCGCGAGTTTCCTTCCGATGGTGGTCTTTCCGCTGCCAGCGACGCCCATGAGGATGATGATCATTGGGGCGGGGAATTCCCACGCATGGCGGGCGACCGGGTCGCGGCCCTCGTTGAAATCCATCAGGTCGAACATCGTCTCGATGGGTTTCTGGTCCAGGCCGGCCGTTTGCACGCGTTGGTGAAGGCGTGCGGCCGCCCGATCCCGCCAGCCGAGCTTCAGCATGAACCCGTTCCAGACCTCGCATTCCTCGTCGCTGCGCCGGCCGCCGGCATCTTCCGCCCAGGCCAGTGTGTCCGCGTCCGACAATCCCGACAGCACCTTCTCGCGGACCGCCGCATACGACACCCTGAGAAACCGGCAGCAGCGGCCGTCGCCGAACAGGGGATGGCGATCGCCGAGATTGCTGACGTAATCCGGCGGCAGGCGGCCGGCGGCGTGCAGTCGGATTTTGTCGAGCATTCGACCGAAGAAGACGAGGCGGCCGACTTTTGCGTAGGGACTGCGCAGGCCGGGAACCGCAGGCATGAGGGGGCAGCGCGGCCGTGCGCTAGACTTTCTCCCAAGTCCGGGTCGCGATGGGATCACGACCTTCGTCAAAATCGATGTAGTCGAACATCGTGAGCACCGTCTTCGCCTCGAGTCCGCTTTCCCGGATCCGGTTCGCGAGGTTCGTCGCACCCGCGTCGCGCCAGCCGCGCTTTATCATGAAGCCATTCCAGATTTCGCACTCCTCGTCCGAGCGCCGGCCGCCGTGCTGTTCCGCCCAGGCGAGCACCTCGTCGTCGCTCGTGCCTGCCAACACCTTCGCCTTCAGTTCGTCGTAGCTGACTCGAAGGAAAGCGCAGCAGCGGCCGTCGAATCCCTGGCCAAGATTGGCTCCGTAGTCGCTCACCGGAAGCTTCCCGGCGGCGTGCAGTCGGATCTTGTCGAGCATCCGGCCGAAATAGACGAGGCGACCGACCTTGTCATAGGGGCTGCGTAGTCCTGGGACGATGGGCATGAGTTGATTCCGTTGGGATGTTTCGGATTCGGATGCGGCGGGGTCACTCGGAAACCGTTTGTGACGGCAAGGTTCCGCCAAATCAGGAGAAACACCCTAATCGCGGATTTCGAAAACGTAAAGCCGTCGGGCGTGTCATCGCCTTCGGACTCGCGAGAAATACAGTCCGGTGGCGAGCACGCCCAGCATCCAGGTCGGAAAATTCACCCACAGTGCGTTGAAGGGGACGTGGTAATGGTAAACCGCCCACAGCACGAACACGTGCTTCACCGCGATCAAAAGCCAGCAGATCAGGATCAACCGCTCGACCTTCGGGTTGCGCTTTTCGCGCTCGCCCACGCGCACCTCCTTGACGAACGCGTTGTGCTCGACTTGGGGTGCCGGGCGGCCGGAGAGCAGTTGAACGAGGTTGGCAAACATGCCGGGAGGCGAACATACGCCGGCACCTGCAATTGCAAAGCCGGAGGAATGATTGGACGCGCATTCATCCGCTTGAAATCCGGGAAGCCGATCGTCACGTTCGCCGGATTCCCACCCCCGTGTCCGCCCACCCACCTACCGACCCGGCGGGGATCCGGCTTCAGGCGCCGTGCGGCGTCGCGGCCGGACTGCCCGCCGTCAATCAGACGGCGCGCCTCCTCGGCGCGACCGGACCGGGCAAAGGCATCCGGGCCTTGCTCGCGGTCAATCAGCACAACGGGTTCGACTGCCAGTCGTGCGCCTGGCCGAGCCCGGATGGCGAACGGCACACCTTCGAGTTCTGCGAAAACGGGGCGAAGGCGGTGGCGGACGAGGCGACGATGCGGCGCTGCGACCGGGCCTTCTTTCAGACGCATTCGGTCGCCGATCTGACCGGTCAAAGCGATCACTGGCTCAACGCGCAAGGACGGATCACCGAGCCCATGTTGCTTC
The DNA here is from genome assembly GCA_035545515.1 of Opitutaceae bacterium. Taxonomy (GTDB): domain Bacteria; phylum Verrucomicrobiota; class Verrucomicrobiia; order Opitutales; family Opitutaceae; genus ER46. The sequence continues at coordinate 60,972 of DASZYH010000317.1, read as the reverse complement.
GGGCGGGAGCGACCCACTACGAGTCGGTTGGATGGGACGAGGCATTCGCCGTCATCGCGCGGGAACTGAAGGCACTGGCAAGTCCCGACGAGGCGATCTTCTACACCTCCGGACGGACCAGCAACGAGGCGGCTTTCTTGTGGCAGCTTTTCGTGCGGCAGTTTGGGACGAACAACCTGCCCGATTGCTCCAATATGTGCCATGAATCGAGCGGGGCCGCCCTGAGCGAGAGCATCGGGATCGGCAAGGGCACCGTGAAACTGGAGGACTTCGCGCGCGCCGACGCGATCTTCGTGATCGGCCAGAACCCCGGGACCAATCACCCGCGGATGCTGGCCGCGCTCGAGGCGGCGAAGCGAGCCGGCGCGACCATTGTGTCGGTCAACCCATTGCCGGAAGTGGGGCTCGAGCATTTCAAGAACCCGCAGCATTTTCTGAATCCGTTGAAGGCGCTCCCAACATTGCTGGGCGAAGGAGCGCGGCTGGCGGACCTTTGGATTCAACCGCGGATTGGAGGCGACCTGGCGCTGTTCAAGGGCGTGATGAAGGCGATGCTGGAGGCGGAGGAACGAGCGCCCGGCGAGGTCTTGGATCACGCGTTCATCCAGGCACACACGCGTGGTTTCGATGTGCTCGCGGCGGATCTGCGAGACACGCCCTGGGACGACATCACGTCGGCGAGTGGCGTGGCGCGCGAGCAGATCGCGGCCGCCGCTGCGATCGCCATCCGGTCCCGGGCGACGATCTGCTGCTGGGCGATGGGGCTGACGCAGCAACCGCACTCGGTGGCGACAATCCAGCAGGTTGTGAATTTCCTGCTGCTGCGGGGGAATATCGGCCGGCCGGGAGCGGGGGCCTGCCCGGTGCGGGGACATTCGAACGTCCAGGGCGACCGGACGATGGGGATCTGGGAACGGATGAGCGACGCCTGGCTGGATCGCCTCGATGCCGAGTTCGGGATGAAGTCCCCGCGCGCCCACGGGTTTGACACGGTCGATTCGATCCGGGCCATGCACGAAGGGCGCGCCAGGGTGTTTGTCGGGATGGGAGGCAACTTTTTGTCCGCCACCCCCGACACCGACTACACGGCGACGGCGCTCCGGCAGTGCCGACTCACCGCGCATGTTTCGACGAAGCTCAACCGGGCGCATCTCGTCACGGGGCAGACCGCATTGATCCTGCCCTGCCTCGGTCGCAGCGAGCGCGATCTCCGCGAATCCGGCGAACAGTTCGTCACGACCGAGGACTCGATGGGCATCATCAACCGGTCGCAGGGGCGGCTGGAGCCGGCGTCACCGCGGCTGTGGAGCGAACCGGCGATCGTCTGCGAGCTTGCCCGCGCCGTGCTGGGACCAGGATCGAAGGTGCCTTGGGAGGCATTTGCTGCAAACTACGACTTGATCCGCGAGCGAATCGAGCGCGTGGTTCCGGGATTCGACCACTACAACGAGCGGATCAAGGAAGGTGTTTTCTACCTCCCAAACCCGCCGCGTGACCGGCGCGAATGGCGGACAAAATCTGGCCGGGCGAATTTCTTCCCCGCAGCCATTCCGCTTCCAGCGACCGGGCCGGGCGAGTACCTGATGATGACGATTCGCTCGCACGACCAATTCAACACGACGATCTACGGCCTCGACGATCGGTACCGCGGCGTGTTCGGCGGACGCCGGGTCGTGTTTATGAACGAGGCGGACATTGCCGCGGCCGGGCTGCAACCGGGACAGCTCGTCGACCTGCGCGGGGCCCACGGCGGGGTCGAGCGGGTCGCGCGAACCTTCATGGTGGCGCCGTACCGGATTCCGCGGGGCTGCTTGGCCACCTACTTCCCCGAAGCGAACGTGTTGGTGCCGATCGACAGCGTGGCTGCAAAGAGCAACACGCCGGCGAGCAAGTACGTTGCGGTGCGGCTCGGGCCTGCTCCGGACGACGCTTACCGGGGCATGACGCGTCCGCGCGAGCCCGAGCCGAACACGAACTCCGCCGTCTGACCGGAGAGGAACGCCGTTGACGCTTTGACCACGGAACGTTTGCCGGCAACGTTCTGTCGCAGACTCACCATGAAACCCACGCCACTCTTCCTTGCGATTGTGCTGGCGGTCGCCCCGCTGGCGAGTGCGGCAGTCAAACCGGTCAGTCCCGCGGCTCCCGAGCGGGCTGACGTCACCTTCGTTCATCCCGAGAACTTTACCGACGTCCGCGACGGCTACACCGGGACGGAGGCGGGCCGGGATGGAATTCTCCAAAACATCCGGGACTACTTTCTCAAGCAGGCGGGGCGATTCGTCCCCGCAGGGGATCATTTGACGATCATCGTCACCGATATCGACCTCGCCGGCGATTTCGAGCCATGGCATGGGCCGAACTGGGACGACGTCCGGATCGTGAAGGACATCTATCCGCCGCGGATCGACTTGTCGTTCCGGCTGACGGACGGCAGCGGCAAGGTGGTGAAAGAGGGCACGCGGCAGCTTCGCAACCTGGCGTTCATGCAGACGATGACCTTCGCATTTGCCGATGACCCGCTCCGTTACGAAAAGCAGCTGATCGACGATTGGTATCATGACGAGTTTCCGCGCGCCCGCCGGCAGTAGCGGGGGGATGGCTCCGCGCCCGATACGCGTTTTCCCGATCCCGTTTTGACGACCGCCGCGTTGTGCGCCACGTTTTAGCCGAGGGTTAAAAACATGAGAGCGATGACTTTGATTTTCGCCGCCACGCTGACGGCGTTGCCGCTGGCGACCAAGGCCGCCGGCGCGAACACGGACGCGACCCAGCGGGCCGACGTCACGTTCGTCAATCCCGACAAGTTTACCGACGCGCGCGACTCGTATCAGGGGACCGACGCCGGGCGGGACGCCAACCTCGCGCAGATTCGCGAGTACATGCTGAAGGAGGCGAACCGCTACATTCCGGATGGCGATCGACTTTCCATTTCCGTGACGGACGTCGATCTCGCCGGAGATTTTGAGCCTTGGCGCGGAGGTCAATGGGACCACGTCCGGATCATGAAGGATATCTATCCACCCCGGTTGGCGCTCACGTTCCGTCTTACCGACAGCTCCGGGAACGTGATCAAGGAAGGTACGCGCCGGCTGCAGAATCTCACCTATCTCCAGGAGCTCGTGCCGCAGTTTTTCCGCGACGACCCGCTCAAATACGACAAGGCACTCATCGACGGGTGGTATGGCGATGAGTTTGGCGGCCTGAAAAAGCGCTGATCTTGAGCACGGCGGTTCCCGCTTCTGCCGATCGACTGGACAAGTGGCTGTGGGCGGTTCGCATCTTCCGAAGCCGCAGTCTCGCTGCGGATGCGTGTCGCGCGGGCAGTGTCGAGATCAACGCCCAGCCCGTAAAACCGGCGCGCGCCGTCCGGCCCGGCGAGCACGTCACAGTGTGGCAGGGCTTGGTCAAACGAACGTTGCAGGTGGTGGGGGTGCCGCGATCCCGGGTGGGCGCGAAGGCGGTGGCGACATACTGCACCGACCTCACTCCACCAGAAGAACTTAAGAAAGCGCGGGAGCGGCCGTTGCAGCAATTATTGGCGCGCGAGAAGGGCTCGGGCCGGCCCACCAAGCGTGACCGCCGGCTGCTGGATCAGCTGCTGGAACGATGAGGACTGCGGCTGGCACCCTGTTACGCAGTTCCGGAAATGCCTCGGGGCCTTCGGGATGCTGGCTGCCTTGATTTGCCTTGCGTTGCGTTCGGTCACGTGCACCGTACGACAAATCGTTAGAGAAAGCGTTGAGATGACAGTTTCTGGTGAGTCGTTGGCTGAGCGTTTGGCTTAAGTGATGATTTCGAAACCCAAGTTGGGAACGGACTGCCAGGCAGACGATGGATCTACGAGACATCACTAATGAGTAACTCCAAACTGTACGTCGGTAACCTGTCCTTCAAGACGACCGAAGACGAGCTTCGCGCCCATTTCGGCCAGTACGGCAGCGTGACCGACGTCTACGTTGCCATGGACAAGATGACGGGCCGCCCGCGCGGCTTCGCGTTTGTCACGATGGGCACGCCCGAAGAGGCGAAGGCTGCGGCTGAGAAGGTCAACGGCACCGAGCTCGGTGGCCGTCAACTGACCGTCAACGAGGCGCGTCCGAAGGAAGAGCGTCCGGCCGGTGGCTTCGGCGGCGGCGGCCGTGGCTTCGGTGGCGGCGGCGGCGGTGGCCGCGGTGGTTTCGGCGGCGGCCGCGATCGCGGCGAGCGCCGGTACTAATCGGTTCCGCATCAATCGAATTTCAAGGACGAGGTCCCCCGGGGCCTCGTCTTTTTTTGTGTCCCGGCGGAATCGATTCCATGGAAACTTGACAAACCGTAATAGTTTCCTAGGTTCCGGAGCCGTGCCGCTTGCTCCCGAGAACATTTTCGACGACGAACCCGCGCCCATTGCGCGGCTGCTGACTGCCGCCGCGAACCAGCTCTTCACCGTCGGATACCAGGCGCTCACCATGGACGAGCTCGCCCATGAACTCGGCGTGAGCAAGAAGACCCTGTACATCCATTTTCCCGGGAAGGATGCGATTGTTGGTAGGATCATCGATGCCATCGGCCTCGCCGTTCGCACGAGGATGGAGGAGGTCCTCGCGAATCCGGCCCTGAGCTACACGGAGAAAGCGGCCGGCGTGATCGACGTCGCTGGAACGACGTTTGGACGGGCAAACCCGGCGATGCTGCGCGACCTCCAGCGGTACGCGCCGCAACTCTACCAAAAGATCGAGGACATCCGGTCGAAGATCGTTCCGCTCGTGTTCGGCCGGCTCATTCGGATGGGCATCGCCGAGGGAAAGGTGCGGTCGGACATCGATCCCGCCTTCGCGACGGAATTCTGGCTGCAGGCCATCCGCGGCTTGGTCCAGCCGGTCGTGCTCGACCGGACGCAACGCACCCTGGCCCAGACGTTGAAGGACGCCCACGACCTCTTTTTCGCTGGACTGCTCACCAGCGCCGGCCGCAAAGACTATGAAAAACACTCCTGAACTCCGGGCGCCGCGGCGGGGATCCGCGCGTTTCACCCCCCGATGGTTCGGCCGCCGGACTGGCAGTGGGCTGGCCGTCGTTGCCGCCGCGGCCATGCTTTCGCTCGCCGGGTGCGATCGTTCCGGCGCCAGTCGCAATGGCGAAATTGTCCTGTCGGGGAACATCGAGGTCGTCGACGCCCAGCTGGCATTCAAGGTGCCGGGCCGGGTTGTCCAGCGGACACTCTCCGAGGGCGATCGCGTCACATCCGGCCAGCTGGTTGCGCGGCTGGACGACGCCGAGCAGAACGAACAGCTCGCGCTTCGCCGTGCCGAACTCGCGGCTGCGGAGGCGGCGTTGGCGGAGCTCGAGGCCGGATCGAGGCCGCAGGAAATTGCAGCCGCCGAGGCGACCGTGCGCAGTGCGGAAGCCGAGCGCGACCGGGCACGGCTCGATTTCAACCGCCAGCAGGAACTGCTTGCGCATGCCGCCATTTCGAGCCGCGATTTCGAGGCCGCCCAGGCCCAGCTCAAGGTTGCCGAAGCACGTGTGACCGAGGCGACCGAGCGCTTGAAACTCACGCGCGCGGGGCCGCGGATCGAGACGATCCGGCAGGCTCGCGCGCGGGCGGAGCAGGCGCGCGCCGCCGTCGCGCTGGCTGAGACCCAGGTCGAAAACACGCGGCTGCTTTCCCCGCTGACCGGCGTGGTCCTGTCACACAACGTCGAGCCCGGCGAGTTCGTCGCGGCCGGCACGCCGATCATGACTGTCGCCGACCTCGCGCACGTCTGGGTCCGCGCCTACATTGCCGAGACTGACCTCGGGCGGATCCGCCATGGCGAGCACGTTGTCGTCCGGACCGATGCATTTCCGGGGCGAAAATTCGACGGCACCATCGGTTTCATTTCGTCGGAGGCGGAATTCACCCCGAAGACCGTCCAGACGGAAAAAGAACGGGTGAAGCTCGTCTTCCGGATCAAGGTCGACATCGACAATCCGCGCGACGAGCTGAAGCCGGGCATGCCCGCCGACGTGATCATCCCGCCGGCCAAGTAAACCACATCCGCGCATTCCCCCGGAGCATTGCTGCCCGCAGCCATGAGTGCGATCCACACCGAGGGGCTCACGCGATCCTTCGACGATCACGTGGCCGTCGACCGGCTCAATCTCGACGTCGCCGACGGCGAGATCTTCGGGCTGGTTGGTCCCGATGGAGCGGGAAAGACCACGACGATGCGGATGCTCACCGGAATTCTGCCGCCGACCGCCGGGCAGGCCACCGTCGCCGGCTTCGACGTCGTCGGCGACGCGGAGCCGCTCAAGGAGCATGTGGGCTACATGAGCCAGCGCTTCGGGCTCTATTCCGACCTGACGGTGGCGGAGAATATTGCGTTCTACGCCGATATCTACGGCGTCCCGCCGCGCGAACTTGGCCCGCGGATGGAGCAACTACTGGGATTCAGCAATCTCACGCCCTTCAAGCATCGGCTCGCCGGGAACCTCTCGGGCGGAATGAAGCAGAAACTCGGGCTGGCGTGCGCCCTCATTCACACCCCCCGCGTGCTGTTCCTGGACGAGCCGACGAATGGCGTCGATCCCGTGTCCCGCCGCGACTTCTGGCGCATCCTTTACCAACTGGTGCGCGAGCGGGTGACGATCTTCGTTTCCACCGCCTACCTGGATGAAGCGGAGCGCTGCAACCGGCTCGCGCTCCTGCATGAGGGACGCCTCCTTGGGCTGGGGACTCCGAGTGAAGTCAAACGACTCATGCCCGGCGCGTTGCTCGAGGTGCGGACCACGGCCCCGCGCCGGACGGCCGCGCTGCTGCGGGAAGGGCTGACAGGCGCGAGCGTGGGACTGTTTGGCGATCGCGTCCACGTGGCCGCTTCGGATGTGCCAGCCGCCGAGCGGCGGGTCCGCGAACTGGTGACCCAGGCAGGGTTCGAACTCTTGTCCCTGCGACCGATCGAACCCTCGCTCGAGGACGTCTTCGTCGCAGTTCTGGCCAACCGGAGGGCTGCCTGATGCTCGTGACGCTCATCGTGCTCCTGTTGCTGACCGTCTTGGTCGCGACCGACTCCGATCATCGGGACGGTCCCTCGTCCGGAGGGGACGAACCTTCCACGCGGTGAACCCCAATGTGAACCCACCGATGCGCGCCCAAGCTCCGACCAATGATGGCGAGGCGATTGTCGAGGTGACCAACCTCGAGAAGCGGTTTGGCGCGTTTCGTGCCGTTGCGGGCATCTCCTTCAACGTTCGCCGCGGCGAGATCTTCGGCTTCCTCGGTCCGAATGGCGCCGGCAAGTCCACCACGATTCGCATGTTGTGCGGGTTGCTGACGCCGACGAGCGGCTCCGGCCGGGTGGCGGGCTTCGACATCGTGCACGACACGGAGAAGATCAAGACCCGGATCGGCTACATGAGTCAGAAGTTCTCGCTCTACGACGAACTCACGGTTGAGGAGAACATCGAATTCTACAGCGGCATCTACCGCCTGCCCAAGGAACGCAAAGCGGCCCGACGCGATTGGGTGCTCGAAATGGCGGGGTTGCGCGATCATCGGCGGGCGCGGACCGCCGATCTCTCCGGCGGCTGGAAGCAGCGGCTCGCCCTCGGCTGCGCCGTCCTGCACGAGCCGCCGATCCTGTTTCTTGACGAGCCGACGTCGGGCGTTGATCCCAACAGCCGTCGCCAGTTCTGGGACTTGATCTACGCGCTTTCGGAGCGGGGCGTCACCGTCTTCGTGACCACCCATTACATGGAGGAGTCGGAATACTGCGATCGGTTGGGCGTGATCTATCGCGGCGAGCTGATTGCCATGGGCACGCCACGGGAACTCAAGACCCGGTATATGCCCGAAGCCGTGCTGGAAATTGACTGTGCGCGCCCGAACGAGGCCATGGGTCTCCTCGAACGGCTCCCCGGGATCAAGGAGGTCGCGCTGTTCGGGCATGGCCTCCATGCCGTCGTGCCCGAAGCGGCCTCGGCCGCGGCGGCAATCCGCGCCACGCTCGAGGCCGGCTCGTTTGGGGTCGTCGGGATCGAACGGATCACGCCGACGCTCGAGGATGTGTTTGTCTCCCTGATTGAGACCCGGGATCGCGCGGGCGGACCCCAGCAGGAGGTCCGGCGATGAATCTGCGTCGACTCCGGGCGATCGCGCGCAAGGAGGCCCTGCACATCCGCCGGGATCCGCGGAGCCTGATCCTCGCGATCGGCATCCCGATGATGATGATCATCCTCTTCGGCTATGCGCTGACCCTCGATGTCGATCGCGTGCCGCTGGTCATCTGGGATCAGAGCGGAACTCCGGCCAGCCGCGATTTCACGGCTCGGTTCACCGGTTCGCGGTACTTCACGCTGGTGGGCTCCGTCGACAGCTACGCCGAGATCCAACACGTGATCGACACACGCACCGCCCTGATCGCGCTGGTGGTTCCCTCCCGTTTCGGAGCGGAACTCGCGGCCGGGCGGCGGACATCGGTGCAGGCCATTCTCGATGGCTCGGACTCGAACACGGCGGCGATCGTGCTCGGATATGCGCAGGCGATCACCCAGGCGTACGACCAGCAGATCGTCGTCGACCAGGTGCGCCGCGTCACCGGTGCAGCTCCGACCGCGCTCCTCGATCTACGGCCGCGGGTCTGGTTCAACGCCGACCTGGAGTCGAAGAACTTCATCATTCCCGGGATCATCGCCGTGATCATGGGGTTGATCGCGGCGCTCCTGACGTCGCTGACGGTCGCGCGCGAATGGGAACGAGGCACCATGGAGCAGTTGATTTCGACCCCGGTGAAGCCCGTCGAGGTCGTCGTGGGGAAACTGATTCCATATTTTGTCATCGGCATGGCCGATGTCGCCATTGCCGTGGTCATGGCCGTGTTCTGGTTCGATGTTCCGTTTCGCGGCAGCTACCTGCTGCTTTTCGGCACCGCGGCCCTTTTCATCGTCGGAACGCTGGCCCAGGGAATCCTGCTCAGCATCCTCGCGCGCCAGCAGTTGCTCGCGAGCCAGCTCGCGATGGTGTCGACCTTCCTGCCCGCCTTCCTCCTGTCGGGATTCATGTTCGCCATCGCGAACATGCCGGTCGTGGTCCAGGTCATCACCTACATCGTCCCGGCGCGGTACTTCGTCGCGCTGGTCAAGGGGATCTACCTGCGCGGCGTCGGCCTGGGGGTGCTTTGGCAGGACGTCGTTTTCCTGCTCGTGTTCGCCACCGTCGCGCTGGGCCTCTCCATCGTCCGGTTCCGCAAGAGACTTCATTGAGCCATGTGGGAGCGCATCCTCACCGTCCTGCGCAAGGAGTTCCGATCCGTCTTCCGGGATGCCCGGATGCGGATGGTCATTTTCGGGGTTCCCGTGTTGCAGACCCTGGTCTTCGGCTATGCCGTCACCATGGACGTGCGGAACGTCCGGCTGGTGGTGATGGATCGCGACGGCACGCCGTCGAGCCGTGAGCTGGTGTCCCGTTTCACGGGCTCGGGATATTTTGAGACCGTGGTCGCCACGCAGGACGAAAGGGTGGCGCGTCGCGCCGTCGACGCCGCGCGGGCCTCGGCGATCCTGCAGATCGATTCCGGGTTTGAAGGCGACCTTCGCGCCGGCCGTCCGGCTCCCGTGCAACTCGTGGTCGATGGCTCCGATTCAAACACGGCTCGCCTGGTCCTGAATTACAGCAGTGTCGTCGCATCGGGATTCAACACCGACGTGGTGCTCGCCACCGCGCTGCGGCGCACCGGGGCGGCGCCCGAAGGCGGCACGGTGGACCTGCGCGCCCGCGCCTGGTTCAATGAGAATCTCGAGAGCAGGAATTATTTCGTGCCCGGCGTGATGGCGATTCTCGTCATGCTGATCAGCCTGATGCTCACGGGCATGGCGATCGTGCGGGAAAAGGAGGTCGGGACGATCGAACAGATCATGGTGACGCCGATCCGACCGCTCGAGTTCATCCTCGGGAAGTTCGCGCCGTTCGTCGTCATCGGGTTCGTCGACGTCCTGCTTGTGACGGTCGTCGGCGTCTTCTGGTTCGATATCCCGATTCGCGGCAGCTTCGCGCTGCTGTTGCTCGGGACCGCCTGCTTCCTCCTCAGCACGCTGGGAATCGGACTTTTCATTTCGACGGTCAGCAGCACCCAGCAGCAGGCGATGATGACGACGTTTTTCTTCTTTTACCCGGCGATGCTGCTGTCCGGCTTCATCTACCCCATCGCGAACATGCCGCGGGTCGTGCAGTGGATGACGTTCGTGAATCCTCTCCGCTATTTTCTCGTGATCGTGAGGGGCGTGTTTCTCAAGGGCGTCGGTCTCGACGTGCTCTGGCCGCAACTCGCCGCGCTCGTCGTGATAGGCGTCGCCGTCATGGGATTCGCCGTCAGTCGCTTCCACAAGACCCTCGCCTGAGCTTCCCCTTTTTGCCATGAAAACTGCCCTCGCTGTCGTGCTGTTCGCGTCGATCGGCCAGGCGGCCATCGCCGCCCCGGCCTTATCCCTGGACGACTGTGTCAAGCTTGCGGCTGAACGTCAGCCGGCGATTGCGGCGGCGCGGGCGGGGGTGGCCGGGGCACAGGAGGCGGTTTCCGAGGCGCGGGCGCCCTATTATCCGCAGGTCGATCTGAGCGCGGGCTATCACCGCTGGCAGCGACACGCGTTCCTTCCCTCGGGCCTGGCCCTGCCGGGGCATTCGATCCCGGACCTGATCGGGCCCCTGGATGACTGGAACGGAGGGCTCGGCTCCCGCTGGATGGTGTATGATTTTGGCGTGCGCCGCGCCGGGCTCGCCGCCGCGCGAGCGCGGTATGCCGGCGCGCAAGCCGACGCGCGGGCGATCGAGGCCGACGTGCGGCTCGGGGTGGAATCCGCGTTCTTTGGCCTCGCGGCCGCGCGTGACGTGGAAAAGGTGGCCGAAAAGAACCTGGAGCGCACGGAGACGCACCGGAAGCTCGCCATTGCCCGACGCGATGCCGGTGCGGTGCCCGCGGCGGATGTCCTTCGCCTCGACGCCGAACTGGCCAATGCCCGGCTCGACCTGATCTCGGCGCAAAGTCGCGTCCGGATTGCCTCCGGGCAGCTCAACACGGCCATGGGCCGTCCGGCGGATGTTCCTGTGGTGATCGCGCCGCCGTCCAGTCTCGAGCCACCTCCCGGTCGCGCCGAACTCGAAGAGGCCGTGCGGCGCGCGCTGGCCGACCGGCCAGAAATTGCATCCGCAGCCCAGCGGGCCGATGCCGCGCGTGCGGCGGTCGGTGGGGCGCGCGCCGATCGCGGGGCCAAGCTGCATGCCGATGCATCCTATGGGTGGCGGGACACCGCGTTCCTCCCCAGTACGCCGGAATGGCAGGCCGGACTGGCGGTCGATCTGCCGATCTTTGACGGCGGCAGTCGAGCCCACCACGTCGCCCGGACCAAGGCAGATCTGGCGCGTCAGGAAGCGGCGCTCGCACAGACCCGGCTGGAGGTGCGCAACGAGGTGTGGACGGCCAGCTCGGAACTCGAGCGAACCTGGGCCTCGATCGCGGCCAACGAGGCAAGTGTGAAGGCGAGCGAGGAAAGCCTGCGCGTCGTGCGCGAGCGCTACGAACGGGGAGCCGCCGTCATCACGGATCTGCTCGATACGCAAACCGCCCTCGCCCGGGCGGAGAGCTCGCTGGCCGCGGCCCGCTGGAATTACTGCGCGGCGCGCGCGGCCTTTGAGCGGGCGGTAGGGGCGTCCGGCGGCCTCGCGCCCTAAGCGGCAGGCCAGGGTGGTCCGCCGGCCGGGCCGCTCGGCCGGAGGTCCTTATAGAACACGGTGGTTCCGCACGGACGACCATCGGGCCACAGCGCGAAGTTTGGAATATCGCCGCAACGTTCCCAGCCGTGTCGGGCATATAGCCGGGCCGCGTCGCTGTCCGTGACGGTGTCGAGGACCAGAAGCGTCCGACCCGCCTTTGCGGCCATATGCTCGGCGGCGGCCAGGAGCGCCGAGGCGATCCCGCGCCGCCGCGCGCGACGATGGACGAGCATCTTCGCAACGTCGGCGCGATGCGGCTGGTTCTCCGGCAGATTCAAAATGACCGACACCGTCCCGACAATGACGCCGGTCTCGTCCTCCGCTGCCAGCACGATCCGCTCTCCCCGGGACACGCTGGCCTCGGCCGTGCGCCAGAACGCCTCGCCCTTTGCCCGGGCGAGCGGAAGCATGAAACTCACGGATGCGCCGCCTTCGACGCAGTCGAGCAACACGTCCGTCAATTCCGCAATTTCGCGGTCGCCGAGCGGGTCGACAACGCGGATCCGGCGGGAATCGACGGTACCGATTGAGCAGAGTGGGGCGCTGGAGCTCATGACCGCAGCCAAGCAGCCGTCATGCCGCCGCCCTGAGGACGGCGTTCGTTTGACGGGTTGGCCGAAACCCGGTTTCTAAACCCCGCGCCCTCGGAAAACTCATGATGCCCCGCTGGAGTGATGTCATTGTCTGCGCCTCGCGGCTCGTCGCGCTGTTCATTGTCATTCCGCTTGTTGCGGCTGGAGCTCCCGCTCCGGCGACGACGAAATCGGGCGGTGAGGGGAAGTCCCGCGGGACGGACTCGGAATCGTCCGCGGATCTGAACGACCTCTACGATGCCGGAAAGCAGCTTTTCGACACCTTCGCGCCGCCCGAGGTGAAGGCGCAGTACGATTTTCCGACCAAGGAGCAATGGGACGCTTTCGCTGCGAAGCTCCAGGTTGCGCTGCAGTCCGACTCGATCGAGAACCTCGCGGACTACGCGCCGCAGGCGAGATCAGCCCTTGCCACGCTGCGGACGCTGAACGTCGATCCCGAGCTGGCGGACTGGTTGCAGCAGCGGCTCGACGAGGCCGAAGCGGCGGAGCAGATTCGAGCGCTTCCGGCCATCCGGACGCAGCCCCCGGTGGCTCCGCCCAGCCCTCCAGAGGCGCGCCGGACGCTTCCGGGCGAACCGCCGTCTGCGCAACGTCCTCCCCCGGCTCCTCCTCCGACCATCCCGTACTACAACTTGTGGTTGTCGCGGGTTCGTACCCGGCCTGCTCCCGCGGACGCGTCCGCGCTGATGCCGACGCTGCGGCGCGCGTTTGCGGCGGAGCGGGTTCCGCCGGCGCTCGCGTGGGTCGCTGAAGCCGAAAGCTCGCTGAATCCGGCAGCCCGCAGCCCAAGCGGGGCGAAGGGTTTGTTTCAACTCACGCCGCAGACGGCGCGGGGCCTCGGACTTTCAACGTTTCTCCCGGACGACCGGACGGACCCCGACAAGTCGGCGCGCGCGGCGGCCCGTTACCTGCGCGAATTGCACGACCGCTTCGGCACCTGGCCGCTGGCGCTGGCGGCCTACAACGCCGGCGAAGGCCGGGTGAGCCGGGCGATCGCGGCGAAGCATTCGCGGGACTTCGCGACTGTCGCCGGGGCCCTGCCGGCGGAAACGCGGATGTACGTGCCGAAGGTCTGTGCGCTCGTGGAGGTCCGGGCCGGCACATCGATTGTCGGCCGGTAGGCCCCGCTCTTGGCGGCCGCCGCGAGCCTTGTTTTTTGCGTCGCCGTCCCCGCATGAGAGCACTTGTTTGCGGGGATGGGTTTCCTCGATCGATTTTCCGGAAAGAAGCCGGCTCCGGCGACCAACCCGGCGGCCGGGACTGACGCCGTCTCCTCCGATCCGGCCGCCGGAGGTGACGCAGCCCTGCTCAATCCAAGCCCGGCGGCAGCGGGACCGAGTGTGCGCAACCGGCTGATCTCCGCGCGGGAGCGTCTCGAGGCGAAGGACCTTCCCGGTGCGCTGGCAATCTACGAGGAAATCCTGGCGACCGCGGGCGACCGGGCTGACGTGCTCGTCACGATTTCCGGCGACCTCGGCGCGCAGGGTCACGTGACGGAGATCATCGAGTTGGTCGCGCCGCGCTACGACGTGGAACGGCACGGGCCCGCCACCGGCATCAATCTCGTGCAGGCATACCTCGCGGTGCGCGATCCCGACGCGGCCCAGCATGTCCTTGACGTTCTGTTCGCGTTGAAACGGCCGGAACTCGAGGAGCGGTTGTACGGATTTTCGAATGCCATCGCCGAGTTGCTCGCCGCGCCGGAGCAGTTGCCGCCGGAAGGCGAGGCGGGCAGCCCGCGGCCCGGTCAGCCGAAGATCGGGCTGATCACCATCAGCAAGCCGATCTGGTTCTATGGGTTGGAGCCGCTGGCCGCAGAGCTGCTCCCTCCGAAGGAAGGCCGGCTGCGTCGAATCGCATTCGCCCAGCTCGCGCTGCCCGGAGCCTACCAGGATGTGGCCGCGGCGATCGCCGGTCCGGACGATGAGCTGGGCCGGCTGGCGCGGGCGATTCCACTGTGGTTTGCGGAGGCCTTCCATTTCTCCGCCAATTACGATCCCGTCGCGACGGTCGGGATCATCACGCCCCAGGAGGGGCCGACCCGGTTCATGATTTTTGCGAGCGAGTGGTCGACGGACAACCTGCGCCAGCTTGTCGAGACGACGCAAGGCGGCCTGGACTACATCGTGACCGGCGCGCTGAGGGTGGTGGCGTCGGATTACGAACTGACGCTGCGGCTGCACGAGGTTAAGACCTTCCGTGAGCGGAAGAAATTTGCCGCCCGCTGGGCACCGGGCACGGCCGATGCCGAGTTGTCGCGGCTCCATGCCGAGGTGCGGCGGTTCATGGAGTGGTCGCCGGCCAGCGCGTCATTCGCCTACACCCCGCCGGCTGCGCCCCGCAGCTGGCTCGAGACGCTGGGCGCCTCACTCGGCCTGTTCGTCGTGGAGAAAACCATCGTCGGCCCGGACACGCTGCCGCCGGTGCCGCCGGACCTGGCACACGCCGCCGGCGCCGCTGCCGGCGGGGAGTGCGCGTCACTGGCGTTCCTGACGCTCCGCGCCCGCGCGCGGAAGCTCGGATTCGACGCCGGTGCCGACGCTCCGCTCGCGCGTTCGACCCTGGTGCAACAGGCGGCCCAATTGCTCGGCTGAGCGACCGCCGCCATGCACCAGCCGACCTCCGATCTTCGGATCCGGGCGCAGAAGCCCCTCATTGCACCCGCGGTCCTGGAAGAGGAGCTGCCGCTGAACGATTTCGGCGCCGAGCTTGTGGCCCGGACGCGTCGGGAGATCGCCGCGATCGTGGCCGGTCAGGACGACCGTCTGCTCGTCGTGGTCGGGCCGTGCTCGATCCACGATCCCGCTTCCGCGCGCGACTATGCCCAGGGGCTCCGGCAGGCCGTTGGCCTGCACGCGGCCGAGCTGCTCGTCGTGATGCGGGTCTATTTTGAGAAACCGCGGACCGTGATCGGCTGGAAGGGCCTGATCAACGACCCATTCCTCGATGGCACGTACCAGATCAACGCCGGGCTGCGACTGGCGCGCCAATTGATGCGCGACGTGGTCGAACTCGGGCTGCCCGTTGGGACTGAATTTCTGGATACGACACTGGGGCAGTACTACGCGGACCTGGTCTCGTGGGGTGCGATCGGCGCACGGACCGTCGAGAGCCAGGTCCATCGCGAGCTCGCGTCGGGTCTTTCGATGCCGGTCGGGTTCAAGAACCGGACGGATGGCGATGTCGGGGTGGCGATCGACGCCATTCGATCCGCGCGTCATCCCCACTGGTTTCCCTCGCTGACCCGCGAAGGCGCGCCGGCCTTCCTGGGGACCGCCGGCAACGAGCAGGCGCATCTCGTCCTGCGCGGCGGCAGCCGCGGCCCAAACTACTCGGCGGAGAGCGTCGAGCACGCGATCGCCTTGTTGCGGCAGAACGGCCTTCCGCCGCAGCTGATGATCGATTGCAGCCATGCCAACAGCGACAAGGATCCCGTCCGCCAGACCGTGGTCGCGGCCGACATTGCCGCGCAGATCGCGCGGGGCAACCGGTGCATCGCCGCCGTGATGATCGAAAGCAACCTGGTTGGCGGGGCGCAGGATTACCGGGCACGGCCGCTCGTGTACGGCCGGAGCGTCACAGATCCCTGCCTTGCGTGGGAGCAGACGCTGCCCCTGCTCGCGCAACTGGCGGAGGCGGTCCGGGGCCGGCGGCAGGGTGCCGCGCGGTGAAACCCGTTGCGCCGACCTGCTCCGCACTCGTGGCGGAACTGCGTTCACTCCGTAGCGAGCGGAACATCGCCGGGCAGCGGCGGTTCGGCATCCGCTCATCCGGCGAGATGCTGGGAATTCCCGCTCCGGCGCTCCGCGTCATCGCGCGCCGCCACCGGCGGAATCACGCGCTCGCGCTCGATCTCTGGAAAACCGGGATTCACGACGCGCGGATCCTGGCGACGCTGGTCGACGATCCGCAGCGCGTGACATCGGCGCAGATGGAGCAATGGGCTCTCGATCTCGACAACTGGGCGGTGACGGATGCGCTGGCGTTTCTTTTCGATCGCACCCGCCGGGCCGAGGCCAAGGCCTGCGCCTGGAGCAGTCGTCGCGGGGAATTTCAGAAACGTGCCGCCTTCTCCCTCATGGCGGGAATGGCGGTTCACCGGAAAGAGCTGCCGGATGTGGCTTTTCTCGATTTTCTTCCCTTGATTGCGCGAGCGGCGACGGACGAACGAAATTTCGTCCGCAAGGGGGTGAACTGGGCACTCCGGCAGATCGGCAAGCGAAACCCGCGACTGCGCCGCGCGGCCATGGCCGAAGCCCGGCGGATCCGGCGGCTCGATTCGCGTGCGGCGCGCTGGATCGCCGCTGATGCGCTGCGGGAACTCGCGGCGCGCTGACCCGAGCGGAATTTCAGCGGCCGGCCCGAACCGGTTCCGAATCAGCGGCTCGCCGCCAACTGGCCGCACCCGGCGGCAATATCGATGCCGCGGCGCTGTCGCACCGTGCTTGGCAGGTCGAACTCTTCGGCGAGGATCCGTTGGAACGCCTTCGCGGCATCCGTCCGTCCGGGCTCGCCAATGTATCCGTTTGTTGGGTTCAGCGGAATCAGGTTCACCTGCGCCGGAAGACCCCGCAGCAAACGACCCACCGCCCGGGCGTGGTCTGCGGAATCATTGGCGCCCGCGATCAACGTCCACTCATAGAAGATCCGGCGGCCGGTGGTTTCACTGTAGGTCCGGCAGGCGGCGATCAGCTGCTCGAGCGGCCATTTCCGCGCGGCGGGCACCAGGGCGGCACGGTCGGACTGGTTGGCGGCGTGCAACGATACGGCCAGATGCAACGGACGTTTTTCCTCCGCCAGGCGGAGGATTCCCGGCACGACGCCAACCGTGCTGAGGGTGATGCGCTCGGCGGCCAGGGCGAGTCCGTTGGGATCGCGAAGGATGTCGATGGCGTGCATCACCGCTTCGTAATTGTGCAGGGGCTCGCCCATTCCCATCAGGACGATGTTGCGCAGACGGGGCGGCGCGCTGGCGGCGTGCCGGCACTGTTCCGCGAGCGGCGGCGTCCGCAATGCGCGTGCGACGTGCACCGCCTGGGCCACGATCTCGCCGGGCGTCAGGTGCCGCGTGTACCCCATCTGGCCGGTGGCGCAGAACACGCAACCCATGGCACAACCCACCTGGCTGGAAATGCAGGCGGTGACGCGTCCGTTGAACCGCATCAGCACGGTCTCGATCTGCCGGTGATCATCGAGCTGGAGGAGGTACTTGCGGGTGAAACCGTCATTCGAATCGGTTTCGACCGCCGTTCTCAGGCCCCCGATTCGAGTTTCCTGCGCGAGCCGCGTCCGAACCCGTGCCGGCAGGTCGGTCATCGCCGCGAATGTTTCGGCCAGTTCGAGATAGAGGTAGTTCCACAACCGACCCACATGCACCGGGTTGAGATCCCAGCGGACGAAGTGCGCCCGCAATTGCTCACGGGTGAAGTCGTACAGGTTCAGGTGCGTGGCGGTCATCGTCGAGCCCGCCACCATAGGAGCCGCGTTCCCGCCCGCAACTGAATGCATCCGGCAGCGCGACGAGGTGCGGCGCCAGGCGGGCATTCGGCCAGCCGGGGCGGCGCGGCTGCAGCCCTGGCGGAAACGGCGGATCGCGCCGCTTCTCCCTGCCCTTCGCAGGCGCCCGGCACGGGCGGGCGCCGGGACTCAAGCTGCTTCCGAACTCCAACGACTGCCCGTCAAACGAACTTGCTGCGTTCCGGCTCGTCGTCGGGTTTGCCTTCGTAGGCGTGCACCGACCCCGCGGAATCGCTCCAGACCGGGAGGTTCGCGCGCCGCCATTCGCGCGTTTCCGCGATATCCCTGTTCACGTCCGCATTTTCACACGTCAGCATCAGCCGGTTGAGAGCGGCGTAGACGATGTCTTCGGTGGTGACTCCCAGGGCCTCGGCGTACCGGGAGACCGCGTCGTATTCGGCGCGTTCAAGATGAAGTCGGATTGTGCTCATGCCAGTCTCCTGGTCTCGGGTTGTTTTGGGCAGCGGCGCGATGCTACCCGTGCGGACGGCCGAAACAAGGAAGCCGGCGGGCCGGGGCGAAACCAGAGGGCGGGCTAATGGGCCGGTGAATCATCACAATTTATGCGCAATCAGTCGGACGCTTTCCATCGCCGGGTTGGACAAAGGGTGCGGAGTGTCGCGCGCCGCCGCGTTGGCCAGCCGCGCCCTGCGCGCGTCCGAACGCCTGGATCCACGGCAGCTTGCGTCGCGGGGTACCCCGTCCATGCTGCCGGCCATGGCCGCCGTCCTCGAACGATTCGTCCAGGCGTTCATCCCCTTGTTTGTCGCCATCGACCCCGTCGGTCTCGCGGCGCTTTTCCTGGGGCTGGGCCAGGGCATGCAGCAACAGCAGCGGCAGCGCATTGCACGGCAGGCGACCATCACGGGCGGGGCGGTGGCGCTGCTGTTCCTGTTTCTCGGGGCGTACATGTTCCGCGCGCTGGCGATCACGCCCAGCGACTTCCAGATCGCCGGTGGATCCATCCTGTTCATCCTCGCGGTTCGCGACCTGATTCATTCCGCGGCGGAGCCGGACAAGGTGCCCGGCGATTTCGGCGTGGTTCCGCTGGGGATGCCGCTGATCGCCGGCCCGGCGCTGATTACCACGCTCATCCTTCTCGCCGACACCGTCGGCGTGGGAATTGCGCTCGCCGCTCTCGTGGCGAATCTGGCGATCGTCGTGCTGGCGTTCGCGTTCAGCGATCAGCTCGGGCGCGCGATCGGTGCGACCGGCCTGCGGGCGATCTCGAAGATCATCTCGATGCTGCTCGCCGCGATCGCCGTCAGCATGATCCGTCGCGGCTTCGCGATGGGCTAGGCTGCGGCCCGCGCGGTCGGAGGTGATGCCGCACGGGGCTCACGCGGCGCATCGGCTCAGCCGGCGAATTCGGTCATCAGTCGGATGTAGATCTTCGCGGAGGCGAGGAGCTCCGAGACCTTGGCCCGTTCGTCGACCCCGTGGTAGTTCTCCCCGCCCGGGCCGTATCCCAGGGTCGGGATTTTCAGCCGGTGCGAGAAGAAATGCATGTCATTGAAACCGGTCGAGACGTTGAACCGTGTCGCCTCGCCCCGAACCTGGGTGACGATATTCGCCATCGCGGCGAAAAACCGGTTCGTCGGGGGCGAAAAGCAGGAGAAATTCTCGGAAATCTTTCGCACGGTGATCCGGCATCCGGGAATCCGCCGTGCGGCGGCGGCGAGGAACGTTCGCAGCTCCCGCTCCGCCGTCGCGTGGTTTTCCACCGGCAGCACGCGTCGGTCGATCGTGAAGCTGGCAAAGCCGGGAACCGTGTTGATTTTGGCGCCATCGCCGCAGGAGAACGTGCCGCCGAGATTGACGGTCGGGCGCATGGTCTTTCCTTCCGGCGTCTGCCAGGTCCGCGTCGTGAGGCGTTGCTTGTATTCCTCGAGAGCGAGGACGAGGCCGGCCATCTTTTCGAACGCGTTGACACCCTTCTCCGGGAGCGAGCCGTGCGCCGCGCGGCCATGCACAATCACCTCGAGCCAGAGCGTACCGTTGTGACCACAGCAGACCGTCTCCTGTTCGCCGCCCTCCATCACGACTGCGAAGTCCGGCCGGATCGGCGCGTGGCGGACGAGCCAGTCGGTGCCGAGCACCGAATCGGTCTCCTCGTCGGCGGTGAATGAAACCTCGAGGTTGACGCGCGGCTCGGTTTGCGTGGCGCGCAGCGCCTGGAGCGCCGCCAGCAGGCTTGCGATCGACCCTTTCATGTCCGCCGTGCCCCGGCCATAGATCCATCCGCGGTGAATCGTGCCGCCAAATGGTCCGTCGAACCGCCATTCGCCCGAGACCGGCACCACGTCGTAATGTGCGTTGAAGTGGAGCGTCTTGACGGTGCCGCGGCCCCGGCGCTTCCCGAGGACATTGAACCGCGGGTACGTCCGCAGGTCCGCCCCGAGGGATTTCCGGGCGAGCGCCCGCGGAATCGCGTACCGTCGCGCGTTCAGGCCAAGGCTGTCCAACTCGTGCGTCAGCCACGCCGTGATGGCGTCATAATGCTGCCCCGGCGGGTTGATCGTTCGGAATCCGATCAGCTGTTGGAGCCTGCCGAGTAACTCGGCGGGATGGCGGTCGATGTACTCGGAGGCAGTCATGGGGGCTGCGGGTCCGGCAAGAATCCCGAAACCGCGGCAAAACGAAAGCCAGAAGCGGTGAATCGTCCCGGTTGACTTTGACAGGCCGCGGGGGCCGGGCCAGCGTGCCGACGGATGACCCTGGCCGACCTCAGGAAAGACTACTCGCTCGCGGGACTCACGGAAAAGGACCTCGCCAAGGATCCGTTCCGTCAGTTCGAGAAGTGGTTTCAGGAGGCGGAGGCCGCGAAAATCGCGGAACCAAACGCGATGCTCCTCGCGACGGCGGGGAAGGACGGCCGACCGTCGGCGCGGACCGTCCTGCTGAAGGGGCTCGATGGCCGGGGATTCGTGTTCTACTCGAATTACGAGAGTCGGAAGGGCCGCGAGCTCGAGGTGAATCCCCAGGCGACGCTCGTCTTCCCGTGGATCGCGATCGAGCGCCAGGTCATCGTCGAAGGCGTGGCGACACGGGTCGCGCGCGAGGAGTGCGAGGCCTATTTCCACTCGCGGCCGCGCGCCAGCCAGCTCGGCGCCTGGGTTTCGCCCCAGAGTTCGATCATTCCCGACCGGAGGGTGCTCGAGGACAGCCTCAAGGCGCTGGATCAGAAATACGCCGGCCAGGAAGTGCCGCTTCCGCCGAACTGGGGCGGCTGGCGGGTGGCGCCCGAAACCGTTGAATTCTGGCAGGGGCGTCGCAGTCGCCTGCATGACCGGCTGCGCTACCGTCGTGGTCGCGACGGTTGGACCCTCGAACGCCTGGCCCCGTGAGCGGCGGCGCCGCGCCGGCTCCAATCCCCTTTTCCGCCCCTCGCGTGAGCTCACCCAAGTCACGTCCCCGTGTGCGCCGCCGGGCGCCGGTTTCGACCGCCCTCCTGGCGGCCGCGCTCCGTGCCCAGAGCGCGGGGGTCTTCATCGGCGCACGACGCGCCGGCATGCCCGGCCTGCGAATCGTGTTTGCGAACGACAGCTTTCGCACCATCACCGGCCATACCGCCGCCGCGCTCGTCGGCCAGGACTGGACCGCCCTGCACGTGGATCGGACGGAAATCGAGCGGTTGCGCGAATGGCTCCCAAACGCCCGGCCCGGCGAGCCTCTGGGCGGGGAGGGCTTCATCGTTCGGTCCGACGGAGGCACGCTGAGCGCCGCCTGGAGCTTCGACGCCCTGTGCAATGCCCGCGGGCGCGTCACGCATGTGATCGCGACCTACCGGGATCTGACCGAGAAGCGTCGGATGCAGGAGGCACTCGTGCACTCGCAGCGGCTCGACGCGGTCGGCCGCCTCGCGGGCGGGATCGCGCACGACTTCAACAACCTCGTCTCGGTGATCAACGGCTATTGCGAGATTCTGGTCGCCCATGTGTCGGGGAATCCGCAGGCGATGCGGGAGGTTTCGGAAATCCACAACGCCGGCCGCAAGGCCGCCGCGCTGACCCAGCAGCTCCTCGCCTTCAGCCGCCGGCAGCCTTTGGACGCCCGGGTGCTCAATCTCAACGACCTGATCCGGGACAACGCCGAGATCCTGCGCCGCCTGATCGGTGCGGCGGGACGGCTCGATCTCGAATTGGATGAGGAACTCGCGAACGTCCGGACCGACTCGGCCCAGTTCCAGCAGGTCTTGCTCAACCTGGTGCTCAACGGGCGCGACGCGCTGCGGGACAAGGGGCGCATCGCCATCAAGACGGAAAACCGCAGCATCACCGGCGCGCATGGCCGGGGCGCCGCCGACATCCCTCCGGGTCGGTATGTCGCGCTCACCGTCGTGGACAACGGCACGGGGATGGATTCCGACACGATGAAGCATCTGTTCGAGCCGTTCTTCACCACGAAGCCCGAAGGGAAGGGAACCGGGCTGGGGCTCGCCCTCGTGTACGGGGTCGTGCAGCAAAGCGGAGGCACGATCAACGTGAAGAGCGAGCTGCTGGTTGGCTCACGTTTCGAGATCCTGCTCCCGGCGGTCGACGCGCCCGTCGAGCGACCGCCGTCGCCGGTTTCGCCGCTGCCATCGCTGCGGGGCAGCGAAACCGTCTGGGTCGTCGAACCGGACGAGGTCGTCCGAAAAATGGTGGCCGGGATGCTCACCGCCGACGGCTACCGGGTGACGGCCATTGACGCTCCGGCGGCGGTGGCGGCGCGTGACGCCGGTGCGTTGCGGTCGGTCCAGCTCCTGATCACGACCCTGGATCGTGAGGGGGAAAAGCTGGCGCGCCGCATCGTCGGCGAGCGTCCGGATCTGCGGGTGCTCATGATCGGCCAGGATGAACGCGATCCATCGCCGGACTGGGTCGCGGCGGAGCGACTGGCCCGGTTGAACAAGCCGTATTCGCTCAGTGAACTGCTGCGCGCCGCCCGCCGGCTGCTTGACGCCTAGTCGAACACCCTCGTTCACCGATGCCGCCCCTGCTTTATCTGATCCGACATGCCGATGCCGAGGACGGCGCCGACGATTCCGCCCGGCCATTGAGCAAGCGCGGCCGACATCAAATCGACGAGCTGGCGCGTTTTCTGTCCCGGAGCGGAGCGTTCCAGCCGGCGGAAATCTGGCACTCGCCGCTCGTCCGCGCCCGGGAAACGGCCGACTTGTTGCGCCACGGACTCAAGCTCCATGCCAAACATCAGGTCGTGCCGGAGCTGACGCCGGATTCCGATCCCGGACTTGTGGCCGGCCGGCTGGGAGCCTGTCTCGTGCCGCTGGCGCTCGTCGGGCATGAGCCGCACCTCGGCCGGCTCGCGTCGATGCTGGTTGTGGGCCGGGCGGAACCAGTCGTGTTCCTCGTGAAAAAAGCGGCGGTGATCGCGCTCGAGCCCGGCGGCCTCCGTTGGTGTGTCCGGTGGCATGTCTCCCCCGAGGTCATCCAGTGAGGGAATTCGGTCCCGGCCCACAAACCGTGACGCGGCCCACGAAGAATCGGAATTGCGCGCGGCCGCGACGGGCGATCCGCTTGATCAGCCGTGAGTATGAAGTTGCATGTCCTGCCCCCGCGCACGGGAAGCGCCGCCGAGAACATGGCGTCCGACTTTCTGTTGTTGCAGCGCTACCCGGAACCGGGGATGGCGCGCTTCCGCCACTATGGCTGGCGCCTGCCCGCGTTCACGTTCGGGTACGCGCAGAAAATCGCCTTCGTCCGCGAACAACTTCCGTCCGGTGAGCGTTTCGACCTGTGCCGGAGACCCACCGGCGGAGGAATAGTCGATCATCGGGACGATTGGACATATGCCCTGGTGATTCCGCGCGGTCACCCGCTGGAGGAGCTCCGCGCGACCAACAGCTACCGGACCGTTCACGAAGCGCTGGCGAACGCGCTGCATCACCAGGGCGTCGCGGCCGAGACCAAGAGCGCCGCCCCGGCCGACGATGAAACCGGCCCGGGCGTCTGTTTTCAGCGCGCCGAGATCTACGATGTGGTGCATTCCCGCACCGGGGCGAAGATCGCCGGCGCTGCGCAGAAACGGAACAAGCACGGGCTCCTGTTCCAAGGCTCGGTCTGGCGGCCGGCCGTGGGCACGCCGATCGATTGGAACGCGTTTCAGGAAAGCTTCATCTCCGAACTGGCGCGTGCGCTCGGTCTCGATGGGACGGCTGCGCCCTGGCCGGACTTGAACGAGGACGAGGTCGGCGCGCTGACCGACCAATATGCGTCGACGGAGTGGAACGAGCTGAGATAACCGACCGCGCCGTTTCGCGGGAGGGGCGCTCAACGGCGCGCTCGACTATTTTTTCGCCGGCGCCGCGGGTTTGCCGGCGGGTGGCCGATTTCCGATCGGCTTCAACAACGCCCGCGACAGTGCCGCCTTTTCCGTCACGGCGGGCGCAAACGGCCACGTTCTCTCCGCGCGTGCCACCAGCAGCAAGGCCGCCGCAAAGATGGCCAGGATGCCGTAAATGATCACCCGATCCCGGACGGGGTGTCCGCTGGCGTAGGGATCGGAACTCGCGACCCGCGCCTGGGGAGGCAACTTGACTCGCTCGGTCAGCGCCGTGCCAAACGGGATGTTGATCTTGACCCGTCCATTGATCGCCCACCCGTTGGCCTCGAGGATTGGCCCCAGGTTCCGCTGCCTCAGTTTCATCCAGGCAATGAGCACCGAAGGGAGTGAGATCGTCAGCATCAGCAGAACCACGACGAGCGGCCACTCCCACGTCGGCAGATCCACGAACTTCGTGAAGACCGTGGCCAGGAACGTGCCGATCGAGCCCAGTGCCACGCTCAACCCGATGATCGACGAGAGATCGAGTTTTCGTGGCGGCGCACTCTGGGCCGGTTTCGTGGTGGCGGTGGCGAGATTCGCCACCGAAGCGGTTTCCGCTGCCGATGCTCGCTGCGCGATCTGCTCCTCCACCGTGCGAATCACCTTCTTGTAGGGCGCCCAGAACGCCTCCCGCATGCTGATCGGGTTCTCAATGATCTTCGTGATCGTCGCATGCCAGTCGCGCCCCTGCCGGTCGTAGAATAATCCGTTGCGCCCGACGAACAGGTAGTCGCTGTCACCCTGGGTGAAGCAGGCGGCGATTTTCATCGCGTCGGTGCCACGATGGCAGTCGAGGTACGCGACATACGCCTTGCTCATCGTGGCGAGCGCGGCGTGGACGTTCGGGTCGTCGACCTGGATGCAGAGTTCGCAGGTGCGGGAATCCAGGTAGAGTTTGCCGGCCTGGAAATTGGCCCATCGATCGCGCGAGTAGAAATCGGCGAAGTTGACGAAATTGTGCAGCAGCGACCGAAGATCCCGATGATAGCGAACGAGACGTTCGACCGAGGAGATCGCATCGCACTCCGGCTGGAGTTTCTTGTCCGCGGCGAAAAGCGCTTCCAGCCGCTTGCGCACGTCTCCGGCGAGGATTTCCCTGGCGCGATTGACGCCGATCTGCTCGATGCAGGTTCCCACCTTGCGGCCGAGCCAGGTCTCGTACGGCGACAGCCGCGCGTTCAACGACTGCCATTCCTCCGCCGTCAGCGACTGCTTTTCCTCGCCGAAAACGGGCGTTACGGCGTCGCGATGCAGGGTGGCGAGCGCGCCGGCCCACGCCGGGTTCACCCCCTTCAACAGCGGGAGAGGACCGTCAGGGGTCACGCGGGCGACGGGAAACGCCGCGATTTCCTGGCTGGTCACATCCAGGTCCTTCGCCGCCAGCGCGAGGTATTCCGCCTCCTGCCGATTCAGTGCGGCCAGCGCACGGACGTCGAAGGCCGACAGCCGGCACCGGGCGAAGAAGTCCTCAATCTTGTTCCGAACTGCCGCCACCGCGGCACACGCCGCCGCCGTGTGCTCGCCGAGGACGGCGATGTCCTTGCCGGCGCTTTTCGCGACCCACTCGAGATAGGCGGTGAGTTGATCGAAGAACGCCGCGGCCTTTTCCGGTGTCACGCCGTCCGTGCCGCTACGGTCCTTTTCGCCGCCGACACATGCGACGATGTCCTTCAACAGCGCCTGGATTTCGGCGTCATCGCTTTCGGAAGGTGCCAGCACGCCATCGCCATTCAAGGTCGTCGACGGGAAGATTCTTTCCGGCTTCAGGAAGTCGTCGGGCGAGAGTTCCGTCACATCCGGTTTTCCCAGCCGCTTCAGGATCTCCCGGGCGGAAGACGCCAGCACCCGCGTGTCCTCGCCGGCGTCGCTGATGGCGTCGATCGACAGAGCGGGAGCACCCTTGAGCAGATCCGCCGGATGCTTCAGGCGGGCCGCCGCCCACTCGACGGCTTCGAGCACCTCGGGGACATGGATATGGCCGTCCCGGTCCGTGTCGATCAGCGCGAGCGTGCGCTCGTCAAGCTGGAGTCCCTTGACCGGACAGCTCAGCGCCACCCAAAGCTTCTCGTCGAGCGTCCGGAGCGCGAGAAGGTCCTCGGCGGTTTGGAGCTTCGCTTGAACGAGTCCGCCGGTGCGGAAGAACCGCCAGGGATGAAACGCGGGCGCGGGTGGGGCACGCAGCATGGGAGGAAAGCGGCCTACCTTGCCAGAAAGCGCCCCGCTGGCAACTGCAGGTTGGCGAACGGACGGACTATGGGGCCGGCGCCGACTTGCGGACCAGCGTCAGCACGCACTCGAGGTGCCGGGTCTGGGGAAACAAGTCGAAGGGCTGGGCGGCGGTCAGCTCGTATCCCGCCCCGAGGAAATGGCGGAGGTCGCGCATCTGGGTGGCGGGGTCGCAGGACACATACACGACCGCGCCGGGGCCGAACGCGAAAAGCTGCTGCAGGAAGCTTTCGTCGCAGCCCTTGCGCGGGGGGTCGATGATCACCGCGGTTTCCGCCGGCGGAAAACCGACGCCCGCGAAGATCGCTCCCGCGTCCGCGGCGAGGAACGTCGCATTCGGGATCGCGTTGGCGGTGGCGTTCTCGCGGGCGAATCGAACGCTGGATTCACTGATCTCCACCCCGGCGACACGGTCAAATGCGGATGCGGCGGAGAGAGCGAAGAGACCGCTCCCGCAATACGCGTCGATCAGGAATCGTGCGCCGGTCCCGGCCGCCTGGTCTCTGACATAACTCGTGAACGCGGGCAGGATGAAGGGGTTGTTTTGAAAGAAGTCCCGCGCGAGAAAATGCAGGCGAAGCGAAGGCGGGCGGGACGCGGCGATGGTCTCCGTAATCACGGCATCGTAGTCGGTGGTGACGATTCCGCTCGCCTCGCGCAGCAGCAGCGTCGCTCCCCGGGTGTAGCTCGCGGCCTTGGCGTGAACTGCCTCCCGAACGGCGCCCAGCCGGACGTTGATTGCCTCGGTGGCGATCGGACAATGCGGCACGTCGACGATGTCGAAGCGCGTTCCCTGCCG
This sequence comes from Opitutaceae bacterium, assembly GCA_035545515.1. Taxonomy (GTDB): domain Bacteria; phylum Verrucomicrobiota; class Verrucomicrobiia; order Opitutales; family Opitutaceae; genus ER46. The sequence continues at coordinate 33,779 of DASZYH010000317.1, read as the reverse complement.
GAGAAAGCCGATCGGAAAGAACTCCGCTCGGTCGTTTTGGTTGCCGAAGCCGACATCGGAATCCGGTGGTTCGAGTCCCTGCCCGGCGTCTTCCTTCCCGGTTGGATCGGCCTGCCCGGTTTCCAAACTACGCAGGGGGGGGCGGCGCGGGGCGGCAAAATGCGGGGTGATTTTCGATCGGTAACCGTACTCGCGCGGCGACGGCACCACCGGACTGACCGGGAAGATGACCCCGGCCATGTGCTCGAGCAGTTCCGCAACCTGCCGCTGTTTCCACGTCAGCTGTTCCGGGTAGCTCAAGTGCTGATATTGGCAGCCGCCGCACTTGCCGAACAGCGGGCAGCGGGGGGCAACCCGATCGGCGGACGGAGTCAGAACCTCGACGAGATCCGCCTCCGAGTAATTCTTGTGGTTCCGATACACGCGCACTCGGACCCGCTCACCGGGGAGGGTGAAGGGCACCATGACGACCCACCCCGCATTCCGGGTTTCGGACGTGACGCCGCTTTCGACTTCCTTGGGCAGCGGCACGCGGCCCAGGCCGAGGCCGAGGTTGGTCAGAGTGACGATCTCGAGTTCGATCACCTGGTGGTACTCGAACGGGTGGTCGTTGAATTTCTTGTGCTTTCTGGCCACGGACCTCACGAAACACACGGAAGCGAGTCCGGCGAGGAAAACGATTCGGCCGCCCCTATTGGACGCGGCGTTCCCGAACCCCTCCGGTGCGGCTTGGGATCGGCCCGACCGGAGCCGGCAAACGACGGGCGGCGGCGGACAGCGCGGGACGCAATTGGGCTTGGTCTTTTGGCGGAATTCCGTGTTTTCCGTGTGTGACGTGGGCAGTCGCGAACGCATCTCCAGTCTCCAGAATCCCCGGGTGAAACAGCTGGTTAAGCTGCGGGACCGCCGACCGCGGGACGAGGCGGGCGTTTTTCTGGTCGAGGGATATCGGGAGATTCGCCGGGCGCTCGAAAAGCAGGTGCCCCTGCGCGAGCTCTATTTCTCGCCGGACTGGTACTTGGGCGAAAACGAACCGGCGCTGCTGGCGGAAGCCGAGGCGGGCGGTGCGGTTTTGATCGAGCTTTCCAAGGACGCGTTCTCCAAAGTCGCGTATCGCGAACGTCCCGACGGCCTGCTCGCGGTTGCTCCGCAATGGAAGCGGTCGCTGTCCGACCTGACCTTGCCGGATGCGCCGTTCCTGCTGGTCGTCGAGGCCATCGAAAAGCCCGGAAATCTCGGGACGATTCTCCGCAGCGCCGATGCCGCCGGCTGTCATGCCGTCATCGTCTGCGACCCGGTGACCGACATCTTCAATCCGAACGTGGTCCGGGCCTCCACGGGCGTTCTTTTCTCGGTCCCGCTTGTCGTTGATGACAGCGAACGCGTGTTTGCGTGGTTGCGGGAGAAACGCGTGCGAATGATTGCCACCACTCCCGCTGCCACGACGCTGTACACCGCGGCGGACTTGCGTGGTCCCCTGGCGGTCGTCATGGGCAGCGAACAATATGGTTTGAGCGAATTCTGGCTCCGGCACGCCGACCTGCCTGTCCGGATTCCGATGGCCGGGCAGGCGGACTCCCTGAATGTCGCCATGGCGACGATCATCACCCTGTTCGAGGCCGTGCGGCAGCGGAGCTGACGAGCCCGCCCGAGATCCTTGGCCCAGCCGCGGATCAGGTCCGGGCGGATGTTTGCAGCGAGGCGATGAGATCGGCGGTGCCTTCGGTCATGCTGATCCGGGGCGAATAGCCGAGGTCGCATCGGGCGGCGGTGAGGTCAAACCAGTGGTCCTTTGCCAGCTCGGCCGCCACGAAACGGGTCATCGGCGGCTCGCCTCTGAGGCGGAGGATTCGCCATGCCGCTTCGCAAATGGCCCCGATGCTCGTCGCCGCGCGGAGCGAAATTCGGTGGGTGACGGCCGGTTCGCCGAGCGCCCGCAGGAGATCGTTGATCCAGTCCCAAAGCACGATCGGTTCACCGTTGGTGATGAAGTAGGCGCGGCCCGCCGGCGACGGACGGTCCGCCCCGGGCGCAGCGAGGGCTTGTTCCGCGAGCAGGTGCGCGTCGACCGCGTTCTCGACGTGAACCATGTCGACCCGGTTGCGGCCCGTGCCGACGATGCGAAGGCGTCCGGCCCGCGCGCGTTCCAGCACGCGCGGAACCAGGTGCGGATCGCCCACGCCCCAGATCAGATGCGGCCGAAGCGCCACCGTGCGCAGAATCGGACCGTTGGCGTTCAGCACGTCTCGTTCGGCCTGAGCTTTCGTCAGCGGGTAGAAACTCGGGCAGTCGGTCGTGAGCGGGAGTGACTCGTCGGCCCCGGCCAGGTCCTGCCCGTTGTAGACGACGCTCGGCGTGCTCGTGTGGATGAATCTGGGCACGGAATACGCCCGGCACCCTTCCAGGAGCGCCCGTGTCCCGAGGACATTCGTGCGGAAGTACTCGTCGTAGCGCCCCCAAACGCCGACCTTTGCGGCCACGTGGAACACGGTTTCCACACCGGCGCACGCCGCGCGGACCGAGTCGGTTTCATCGAGCGAGGCACGGATGAACCGGACTCCGCGCGCCACCAGATCGGGCGCAGGATGCCGGGCCAGCACGGCGACCGTGCGCCCTTGGGAGAGCAGGCGTTCGACCAGCCGTCGGCCGAGGAATCCGGTGCCGCCGGTCACGAGAACCGGTCCGTCGACGGCGCGTTCTGCGGGGCGGGAAATATCAGGTTGCACGAGCGGGTGTTTCGCCGATTTCGCGGGCCGAGCGCAGGGCTGTTCTTGCGGGGGGCGCTTCGGTGACCGAGGCGGCGCCTTTCAGCGTTTCGGTTCGATTTCGAAGCCCTTCGCGGTCGTCGCCCAACGGGCCAGCGTCAGTCGGTGAATTTTTGCATTATGGCGAACATCCACGGGAAACTCCGGGAGGAAATAGAACACATGGATTGCGGCCGTATGCGAGTACTGCTGACCCAGCGCGGACAATTCACGTGCGAAGCGACGGCATTCGGTGGAGTCGCCGGGTGCAGCCTCCACGACCAGGGCCGGCCTTTGCTGCCCGGGGTTGCCCAATCCAATCAATGCGCACCGTCTGACCCGCGGGTGGGAACGGAAGACCTGCTCGCAGGGTTCGGTGAAGAGTGGCCCACGGGCGGTCTCAACGCGTTCGGCCTTTCGTCCGCAAAACCAGAGGCGGTCGTCCGGATCGAGAAAACCGCAATCGCCCATTCGATGCCAGATTTGCGCCGTCCCGTGCGAGGGGCCCGCTGACGTTTTGACGCCGGCGACCTCGGAGGGTGGCGATTTCCCATCCGGATTCGCCGCGGCGGCCGGCGCGCCTGTCCCTGCTGCCATGTCGCTGGCCGCGCCGGCAGCGGGTTCGTCCGGAATCTTCGCCGCGGCGGTCGCCTCGGGAGCGTCAGCGTAAGCCTTGGTCACCACGGGTCCCCGCACGATGATTTCGCCGATCTCTCCCGGCGGCAGCTCACGGGCATCGGTGATCGCGCTGATTGCCTTGTCGCGGATGGCGATGATTTTCACATCCATCCCGCGCACGGGACGTCCGACGCAGGCGCCCCGGACCGAGGCGGGATCGATCTCGCTGGCGGAGACGGTCGCAACCGGAAGCGCCTCCGTCGCGCCGTACGGGCTGTGGAGCTGGCCTCGGGCGAGAACGGCCGGCGCGTCGCGCCAAAGCGCCGCGGGAACTGGAGCTCCCGCGGACAAGACGCGGCGGAGACTCGGAAGCGTGGTACCGGTGGTTCGACAATGGTCCACGATTTTCTTCCACAGCGTCGGTGAACCGAAGGAATTCGTGACGTTTTCCTGCCGGATTGCCTGCACGATCCGCGCCGGGTCCACCTGGGCGGGACGCCGTGGGTCGATCTCCGGAACGACCGTCGTCATGCCAAGTGCCGGGTTGAACAGCGCAAAAATGGGCAGCAGCGGAAGGTCGATCTCCCCGGGTTCGATTTCATACGTGTCCCGAATGATTCCGACCTGGGCCTCGAACATTCCATGCTCATAGCACACGCCCTTCGGGGCACCGGTGGACCCGGAGGTGAACAGGATCGCCGCGAGATCGGTCGCAGCGGCCGAGGCGGGCTCGCATTCCGGCGGGGCAAAGGGACGGCCGGGTTTGGCGCCGGTGAGGCGAGACGTCAGCGAATTGCTCGCGGAGACACGAACTGCGATCGACTGGAACGACGGGCGGAAGAGCCGGCTTACGATTTGGGCGAGTGGAATCCCAAGCAGGACGCGCGGACGCGAACGACGCACACAGCCGAGAAAGGTCTTCAGTCCCATTCCGGGATCGATGATGACTGGAACAGCACCGATCTGAAACACCGCGAAGGCGGACGCGATCAACGGCAGTCCCTGGCGGACCATGACCAAGGTGCGGTCGCCGCGCCGGACGCCGGCCCGGCGGAGACGATCCGACCAGGCGAACACCTCCTGATCGAGCTCCGCGAATGTCAGCCCAAGATAATCAATCGCCCCGTCGCGAGTCCGTCCGCGCGGGATCTTCAGGGCAATGTGCTCCGGCCGTGCCGCCGCCATCCGGGTCACGTGGCGGGCAATATTGGCGTTGGTCACGCCGCTGGGTCGGGCTGGCTCGACGGGCATCGGTGCGACTCACGCAAACCAGCGCCACCGGCGCAAGCTCACCCGAAATGCCAGACGGCGCGCCCGATGTCGGCCGTAGCCTTATTCGGCGCGCAAGGCGGTCACAGGATCCACGCGCAGGGCGCGAAGCGCGGGGATGATGCACGCGAGGATGGCGACGCCGACCAGGAGCGCGACGACTCCCGCAAAGGTCCACGGATCGAAGGTCCCGACCTGGAACAACATGCCCTGGAGGAGCCTTCCGGCGCCCAGGGCGCCGGCCAGGCCGAGCACGACGCCGATCAGAACCACGCGAACACCACGGAAAACGACCGATCGGATGACGTCGGCGGGCTGAGCTCCGAGCGCCTGCCGGATGCCGAACTCGCGCGTGCGTTGCGCGACATTCCAGGCGACGACGCCATAGATTCCGACGACGGCCAGGACCAGTGCGATGGCGGCAAACAAGCCGAGGAGGATGGTGTTGAACCTGGAGGTGCGGAGGGACTCGGCGATGATCGCATCCATCGTCGCAATACGGCCCACCGGCTGGTCGCGATCGGACGAGGCAACCATCTGACGAATGTCATGGGCGACCGCTGTCGGGTCGCCCGTGGTCCGCACCATGAGCGTCATGGCCGACCGCATGCCCAGCGCTGTCCAGCTTTGGTCGACGGGGAGATAGGCGACGGGCGGCGGATCATTTTGCAGTCCGAAGTGCCGGGAATTGGTGACGACACCGACAACGGTCGACCAGTGGAACTTGTCCAGTCCCGGTGGGAGCAACCCTGGTTTGATGAGGTTGTCCGGAACGCCCAGCATCACGCGCTGGCCGAGCGGGTTTCCGTGGGGAAGAAATTGCTTCACCGCTGCCTCGTTGAGAATGACGACCGGGGCGCTCCCGGCGCGATCCGCATCGTTGAACGTGCGCCCTTTCACCAACCGAAGCCCGAGGGCGCGGAAATAGTCGCCCATGACGATACTGAACTGAACGCCCTTCAGATCGCTCAGCGCACGGTAAGTCTGTCCCTCCGTGACCAGGGGAATTCCGCTGCCGCCAACAAACGGTGCGTTGGTGGTGGCGGCGGCGACTTTCACCTGCGGGAGGCGCTGCACGTTTTGAAGCAGATCGGTGAAGAACGCCGTCGCGCGCTCTCCGGTCGGATACCGGGCATCCGGCAGCTGGATCGGGACCACCAGAAGATGGTCGGGTTTGAATCCAGGGTCGACGAAGTACAGCCGCGCCAGGCTGCGCAGGAGAAGCCCCGAACCGACCAGCAGCGTAACGGAGAGCCCGACCTCGGCGACCACCAGCATGGCCCGCAGGCGGCCGGTGCGAATCCCGGATGTGCCTCCGCGACTGTTCTCCTGCAGAGATTCGGTCAGCGAAGGCCGGGAGCAGCTGAGCGCGGGGAAAAGGCTGAAAAGCGCCATCGTGGAAACCACCAGCCCCAGGGACGCGAGCATGACGGGCCAGTTGACCTGGATTTGTGCCTCGGCCGGCACGGCATCCGGAGGCAGGATCAGCAGCAATGCTTGCAGTTCCCAACTGCCCAGGAGCACGCCGGCCAGCCCGCCGAGCACAGCCAGCGGCAGCGTTTCCAGCAGGACCTGTCGAACAATCCGTCGCCGGTTGGCTCCGAGTGCGATGCGGACCGCAAACTCGTGCTGGCGTGTCGCCGCCCGCGCCAGCAGCAGGTTGGCAACGTTGGCACAGGCGATGAGCAGGACGCACGCCACGGCGGCCAGCAGGACGAAGAGCGGCTGGCGGAAATCGCCGACGACGGATTCACTCAGAAGACGAACCGAGGCACCGACGCCTTTGTTGGACTCCGGATGCTGGCGCGCAACACGGGCCGCGATGACGTTGAGTTCGGCCTCCGCGTCCTTGGCCGAGATTCCCGGCTTGGGGGTGCCGACGACCCACGAGTCAAACCGCAGCACGCGGCTGCGCATCACCTGGGTATCGGCCTCGAGCCCGGCCGGCAGCCAGATATCGCCGGCCCAAAACTTAAACACGGGTGGCATGACGCCGATCACGGCGTAGGACTGGCCGTCCAGCGTCAGCGGGTGGCCGAGGATCGCAGGATCGCCGCCAAACCGGTTTTGCCACGTGGCGTAACTCAGGACGCAAACTGGCGGCGCGCCGGGTCGGTCCTCAGCTTCCGTGAAGGTTCGGCCAAGCATCGGCTGGATGCCGAGCAGCGGCCAGACCGACGCGGAAACGGCCGCTCCGCGGACGACCGCGGGCTCCGCGATGTTCGTCAGGGTGTAGGATCGGCCGCGGGCATATGCGAGGCCTTCGAAGCTGTGGCTCGCCGCGCGCCAATCGAGGTAGTCTGGATAGGTGACCGACGAGACTCCCGTCTGTCCCTGCATCGTCTCGCCGATAAACAGGAGTCGGTCGGAGTGCGCATAAGGGAATGGGTGGAGCAGGACGGCATTGATGACGCTGAAAATTGCCGTGTTGGCGCCGACACCAAGCGCGAGCGTAAGGATGGCGACCAGGGTGAATCCGGGAGTCTTCGCCAGCGAACGGACGGATAGCCGAAGATCAGAGAACATGGGGATGGGGATTGTCGAATCTGGCCGGAATATCACGGTTGCGGCGCCCGGCGCGGAGTCGTCCGGGGAGCCGCCCAACCTTCGGGCACGCGGGGAGCGAACGGCGAAATCTCAGGGCGACAGGGTGAAGAGGCGTCGCTCACTCAGAGCGAAGCGCGATCATGGGATCGACCCGGGTGGCCCGACGGGCGGGCACAACCGTGGCAACAAAGGCCACGACCCCGAGCAACAGGGCGACCCCGGCATAGGTCAGGGGATCGCTCGGACTCACGCCGAAGAAGAAGAAGCTCTGGCTGATCGCGTCGCGGAGGATCAACGCGACGATCAGCGTCAATCCCAGGCCCAGCGACGCCCCAATCGCGTATTGTACGGCACCCTGGCCGAGAACCATCCGGAAGATGCGCTGACAATCCGCACCCAGCGCCATGCGAATGCCGAATTCCTGTGTCCTCTGGTTGACCGAGAAACTGGTCACGCCGTACAAGCCGACGGAGGCGAGGACGACCGCCACCACGCCGAAGATCGAGAACATACCCGCAATGATCCGGTTCTGGGCCAGGAAAGTATCCTGATTCTCACGGGCGCTGCCGATGAAGTACAATGGCAGATTGGGGTCGACCTTGGTGACCTCCCGTTGGAGATCCGTCGCGATGGCATGCACCCGGTTCGCCCCGCCGCGCGGACGTACGATCACCGTCGCGAACTGCTGCGGGAAGGGAGCCGTTAGGACCGGACCATTGATCGACGAGAAGTAGGGCACGTAGAAGCCGGTTTCATCGACGTTGGGATTGTTGATCGGTCCGAGCATCCGGGTGGTCTGGACGACGCCGACGATTGTGCGCCAGGGGCCGAAGAGCTGGCCATTGTTCGCGGATGTGCGGAACCGGCGGCCGACCGCGCTTTCACGACCGAAGTACTTTTGCGCAAACGCGCTGTTCACAATCGCGATCGGAAGCTTCTGATCGTTGTCGTCCTGCGTAAAATCGCGCCCTTCGACCACCTTCACGCCGAGGGTGTCGAAGAACCCGTCCGAGATCTGTTCCCAGTTTGCCAGCGGGCGGTCGGAGTCGTCCGGTTTGTAGCTCCGTCCCTCGATCTCGATTTTCGTCACGCCGGAGAAGCTCATGCGGAACCGGTTCGTGAGTGCGGCCGACTCGAAGCCTGGATTGGCGCGCAGTTCGCGCAGCAGCCGGTCGAAAAAGATCTTCCGCGACTCGGGCGTGGGGTAGTCGCCTTCCATCAGTCCCATCCGCGCTGTCAGCACCGCGTCGGTGTCGTAGCCATAGTCGATGTGCTGCTGGTGGATGATCGTCTGCACCTGGAGCAGGGCGCCGATCAGGAGCACGCAACTGACCAGAATCTGGAATACGACCAGCCCCCGGGTGATCACCGTGATCGTCCGGCTCGTGTTGCCCCGGCCCGCCTCCTTCAGGGCATCGACCGCCCGGGCCCTCGAGGCAATCCACGCGGGGACAATGCCCGACAGCACCGCGGAGAGCACCGTAATGCCGATCACGAATACCAGGACACGGCGATCAACCAGGAACTGGATGTAAGCCGGAATCGGGTTGGCCTGGTTGTGCGTCACGGCCTGGAGGTAGTCGGTCGCGTAGTACGCAATGCCGATGCCCAGGAGGGCACCCATCGCTGCCACGATCAGGCTCTCGGTCAGCATCTGGCGGATCAGCCGGGCGCGGGTTGCGCCGAGCGAGGAGCGGACCGCGAGTTCCTTGGCGCGCAGGGCCGCACGTGCGAACTGCATGTTCATCACGTTGACGCACGCGATCAGCAGGATCCCGAAGCAGAAGGCCAGCATGGTCCAGAGCAGTCCGGTGATTGCGGGTGAGAGGAAAGACTTGATCAGCGGCTGCACCAGCGCGGTGTCGTAATTCTTGTTCGTGTCGGGAAACGCCTTGGCGAGGCGCTTCGCGAATCCCGTGAATTCCGCCTGGGCCTGCTCGGCCGACACGCCCTGGCGCAACAACCCCATCACGGCGATCGTCGGTGCATTCTGGGTCTGCACGTTTCGCGGCTGCGGCGGAAACTCGCTATAGAGGGGACTCCAGATATCCTCGTTGATTGGAAACTTGAATCCGGCCGGCATGACGCCGATGACCGTCGCGGACTTGCCGTTGATGCGGACGCCCTTCCCAATCACATCGGGAGATTTTCCAAAGTCGCTCTGCCACAGCTGATAGCTGATCATCGCGACCTTTTCGGCGCCCGGTTTGTTGTCCTCGGGGGTGAAATCCCGGCCCATGATTGGGCCGACGCCGAGGATGCGGAAGAAATCGGAGGTGACGTAGGCGCCGGTGAACCGCTTGGGCGTGCCGTCGATCGTCATGTTGACGGTCGAGCCGTTGATGTAGCCGGCGAGCCGCTCAAAGGACTTCTGCTCCCGGCGCAGTTCCTCGTAATCCAGCATGAAGATCTGGCTCCCGAAGCCATTCGCGTTCGCGGCGCGCTGCGTCGCATCGGTGACGTTGATGATCTGCACGCCGGCCAGCCGGCTCGCATTCGGATAGGAGAACCCCCGCAACATCACCGCGTCGACGACACTGAACATCGTGGCGACACCGCCGATGCCGAGAGCGAGCACGAGCACGGCCAGGGCGCAGAAGGATTTTTCCTTCAACAGCACGCGAAATCCGACCCGAAGGTCCTGCAGGAAAGATTCGATCATCATGGGAGGGTGGGGTTGCCGGTTTCGAACGGCGGGGGGACGAAAGGGGAGAGTGCGCCCGGCAAACGGTCGCGAGGTGGGTGAACGCTACTCGGCGCGCAGGGCGATGACGGGGTCGACGGCCATGGCGCGCCGGGCGGGGATGACCGCCGCCAGGATTCCGACGAAGGTAAATCCGGCCACGACGACGGCAAACACCAGCGGGTCGAAGGGCTGAACCTCGAAAAGCAGCTGGCGCAGGATCCGGCTCGCCCCGATGGCTGTGAGCAGACCGATGCTCATTCCCAGGCCGACCAGCGTGCCGGCATTTTTCAGGACGAGTTGGAAGATGCTGCGCGTTGTCGCCCCGAGAGCCATCCGGACCCCGATCTCAGACCGCCGCTGGCTCACGTTGTAGGCGATCACGCTGTAGATGCCGACAGCGGCAAGCAGGGCGGCCAGTGCCGCGAAAGCGCCGAGGAGAAGCGACAACGCCTTCTGCGCCTGCAGGTCCTGCGCAATCAATTCGTCCGCCGTCTGCGGCGTGGCGAGGGCGACGCCCGGGTCGATGTCGCGCAATGTTCGCCGTAAAACCGGGATCACGGCGGCGGCACTCAATCCTGGCTTCGCCTTGCCCACCACGTGGAAAAATCCGTTCCCCCGCTGGCTGTGCGCGAAATAGATCTCGTCGGGCGCGGGGGCGGCGAGGCCGGCGGATTTGACGTCGCCGATCACGCCCACGATCTCGCAACGCGTTTCGGCCTTCGCTCCGAAGCGAAGAAAGTGGCCCACCGCCCGCTCGTGGGGGAAGAGTTTTTTCGCCAGGCTTTCGTTGATCACTCCGACCATTGGCGTGTTCTTTTCGTCGGTGGGGGCGAGGAGCCGGCCCTCGCGGGCCGTGATGCCGAGCGCACGGAAGAATCCGGGAGTGACCTGGCGGAGGCCGACGAGCGGTCGTTCCGGGATGGGAAGGATCGGTCGTCCGTCCACGGAATAGGGGGTGAAGGCAATCGAGTTGGTCAGGGGCATGCCGAATCCGACCCCCGCAGCCTGAAGTTCCGGTGCCGCATCGAGCTTTCCCTGAAGTTGTCGAACGAACTCCCGCTGCTTTTCGGGCGTCGGGTAGTCGCGGGGCGGCAGATTGACGGTGCCGACCGCGACGCGGTCCGGGACGAAACCGGGAGCGGTGTGCTGGAGGCGCGCGAAGCTGTACAGCAGCAGCGCGGCGCCAATCAACAGGACCAACGAGGCGGCCACTTCTCCGATCACGAGTGCACTGCGGAACAACTTGTTCGCATGGCTCCCTGCCGTCCCACGTCCAGTGTCCTTCAAGACCGTCTGCACATCGGTTCGGGTCGCCTGCCACGCGGGATAGAGACCGACGAGTAATGTGGCGGCGGTTGTCGCGCCAAGCGCGAACAGGAGGGTCGTGCCGTCGATCGACACGCGGTCGATGCGGGGAAGCTGCTGGGCAGCCAGGAGCCGGATGCCGTCGAGGCCCCAGGAGGCAAGGAGCACCCCCAGCACGGCGCCACCGGCGGCGACGACCAGGCTCTCGACAAGGAATTGTCGGACAATCGCGGTCCGGGCCGCGCCCAGCGACGCGCGCACCGCGATTTCCTTGCTCCGGGTCGTCAGCCGCGCGAGCGAGAGGTTGGCGATGTTCGCACAGGCGATCAGCAGGACGGCGACGACCGCCGCGACGAGCACCCATGAGGCGAGGCGGAGCTGCGACGGGATGATCTCGTCGGCGAATTGACGGAGCTGAATCGAATACTGCGCATCGATGAACTGCGGGTTCTTTTCCCGCAGCTGGGAATCAAGCTGGCGAAGCTGCCGCTCCGCGGCTTCGCGGGTCACCCCAGGCTTGAGGCGCGCCGTCATCTGCCACACCGCCGCACCGCCGTCGCGCGCCTCCGGCGCAACGAAAGGCACCTCTTCCGGGCGGGGCTGGATGAGATCCACCTGGTTGAACGGCACCGGCATCACGGCCGGGAGCACCCCGATCACCTGGCAGGGGACACCGTCGAGCGTGATTTTGCGGCCGAGCACACCGGGCGCGCCGCCGAAACGGCTTTCCCAGAGATGCTGGCTGATCAGGACGACGTTCGCCCCGCCTGGGCGGTCTTCGTCCGCCGAAAAGAAGCGCCCGAGCTGTGGCTGCAGGCCGAGCGTCGGAAAGAAGTTGGCGGTCGCGATGAGGCTCGGCACCTGCTCGGCGTCGCCACCATCGGTAATCGTGACGGCGTTTCCAACAGAAAGCGCCGTGTTTGCGAGCAGGGTCGCATGGTCACGGAAATACCGGTAACGAGGCAGGGACACCGCCGGGAACTCGATGCCGCGGGCAGGACTGACGTCCCAGAGTCGAACCAACTGGTCCGGCTGAGGGTAATCAATCGGCCGGAGCACGACCGCGTTGATGACGCTGAACAGCGCGGTGTTCGCGCCGATTGCCACCGCCATCGTCAGAACGGCGACGGCCGTGAAGCCGGGTTGTTTCAGCAGCAGCCGAAACGCGAAACGCAAGTCCGCGAGCATGGGAACGGGGGTGAAAAAACGGGGGAGCTAAACTCGTCGCGGGGATGGCGGCCCCGGGGGGGGCGGCCGTCACCGCATCAGCGCGTCGGATCGTTTTCGACCTGCTCCTGCACGACGCGTCCGTCGAAGATGTGAATCGTCCGTGCGGCATGTCGGGCAAACCGTGCATCGTGCGTGACCATGACGATCGTGGCGCCGGCGCTGTGGAGTTCGGAGAGGAGGAGCATCACCGATTCGCCGTTCTTCGAGTCGAGGTTGCCCGTCGGCTCGTCCGCGAGCAGCACGGCGGGTTTGCCGGCCAGGGCACGGGCCACTGCCACGCGCTGTTGCTGGCCGCCCGAGAGCTGCGAGGGAAGATGGTTCGCCCGGTGGCTCATGCCCACCTTGTCGAGCGCCTGCATGACCGCGACTTTGCGTTCGGATCCCGGCATGCCCCGATAGGTCAGGGGAAGCTCGACATTCTCGTACACGGTCAGGTCACCGATGAGATTGAAAGACTGGAAGATGAAACCAATCTCCCGGTTGCGGATTCGGGCGCGTTCGGGCAGCGAGAGCCCCTGGACAGGCCGGCCGTTCAGGTGATACGCCCCCTCGGTCGGGGAATCGAGCAGGCCGAGAATCGAAAGCAGGGTCGACTTGCCGCAGCCGGAAGGGCCGGCAATCGAGACGTATTCGCCTTGGTTGATTTCGAGATGAATGCCGGAGAGGGCGTGCGTTTCGATTTCGTCGGTCAGAAACACCTTCGTGACGCCTTCGAGTTTGATGAGCGGTTCCATGGTAGTTTGTTTTGGAGATCGGGGTTGGTGGGGAACACGAGTCCCGGGGAATGACCGGGGCCCACGTCACGTCAGCACTCGTCGGCCTTGTCGGTGGCGACGAGCGTAACGAGAAGGAGGAGTACGATCACAATCGGGATCATCGGAATAACGGGAAAAGAACACGGGATCAGGCGGGGAGTTACGGATTTCGCGGTGCGTCGAGGGCGATCAATTCAACCGGATGCGGTCGTTGGCATCCCACTGAGACATGTCGGACAAGATCACCCGATCCCCGGGTTTCAGTCCGGAGACGATCTCGATCGTGTTGACCGAACTCCGGCCGAGCATCACTTGGGTGCGCGTGGCATATTCGCCTGACGGGTCGAGCTTGAAAATGCCCACCATGCTCTTCTCCTGCCCGAACGCGGGTCGTCCGACGTAGACCACGTCTTCGAGGCGTTCGAGTTCGATCGTCCCGTCGACCGAAAGGTCCGGCCGGGCCCCCTGCGGAAGCTTGCCCGGCAGGGACACATCGACGGTGACGGTGCCGTTCTGGACAGACGGATCGATCCGCGAGACCTTGCCGTTGACGATGCCGTTGCGGGTGTCGATTGCCGCCAGCTGGCCGATCTGAATGTCCTTGGCCTGGGTCTCCGCGACCCGAATTTCCGCTTTCAGCTTGGTCGGGTCGGCGACGCGCGCGAGATTGGTGCCTGGCTGAACCTGGGCGCCGACATCGACGGGCAGGAGTTGCAGCACGCCCGCCATGCCGGCCCGGACGGTGAGCGCATCGAGATCCTCGTGCCGCAGCTTCGCCTCGGTCCGGAGACGGTCGACCTCGGCTTCCTTGACGGCAAGCTGCGGGGCGACCGATTCCTTCGCGAACACGAACCGTTTCTGTTCGATTTGGTTGCGGGTGGCGGCCTGCTCGGCCGTGACCTTGAGCAACTGGAGGTCGAGAGCGGAAACCAGTCCGTCCTTGTAGAGCTGTTCGTTCACTTCCGCGCGGAGCTTCGCCTGCTCGTAATCGGCCTTGGCGCTCGCGGCGCTCGATTCTTCAGCCAGGACGCCGCTTTGGAGCGTGACGCGCAGGTTGACCAGTTCGGCTTCCGAGGCCTTGAGCTGCGAATCCGCCGCCTCCGCCGCCTGCTTCACCGCCGGGTTGGTGAGCACGAGAATCACGCTGTCCGGTGTGACGACGGCGCCCGGACGGAGAATGATCTGATCCACGCGCCCCTCGGTGCGGGCGGCAATCCACCGGATTTCCTCCGGCACCAGCGTTCCGAGCCCGCGAACCTGACGCACCATTTGCCCGCGCTTGACGGTGTCGATCCAGACCAGATTGCGGTCCACGGTCGGCGCCGCCGGACGCAGACGGGCGAGGAGGACCGTGATGCCAATGAGCGCGATGGCCGTGACGGCAGCGTAAATGATCCGCTTGCGGCGCTTCGCTTTGCTTTGGTCGGGGCGCGGGATATCCATGGACGTGGGCGGCCCCTTTGCAGTGCCTGTGCCGCGACCACTCGAGCGACCGTAAGTGCCTCCCTAACAGGTCGAAAAAAATCTTGCGACGATTGGCGGCTGCCCGAGTTCCGCCGCGGGTGGGACGTTGATGTCCCGAAAATGGGATGTACGTCTTCCAGCCTGATGACGACGCGCCGGCGATGTGACGTTGGCACTCCACGAAGCATGCAGTCGCCGCACCCGAAAAGCGGATGCGCACGAGCTTGTGCGGCATCAGCTACCGGCCGCGCACGGTGAGGGGTAGGTGCACCGTCGGAGACCGCGGCCGGTAGCTGGAAAATGGTTTAAGCCGACTGCGCGCTCAAAGGAATCAGGTCTGCCGCGGCGCGCGTGGATTGCAGCGTCCCGGGTTCAATTCGGCGCCGCGGGCGCTCGTTTCGGAGAAACAGCCATCGCGGGAATCGCGCGACTTTTCGCGTGCGACGGACTCACGGACGGCTGTCATCAGCTGCCCAGTCCAGTTGCCATCATCGGATTTCCAGAACTCGAGTCGCATGCTGGTGCCGGTTGCGGATTACAGGATGGTGGAATCCTGGGTCTCTACTCAAGGCTGGTGCCGGCTCGGGCCTCCCGAAAACCACATCGGGGAAACTCCGTTGCGGGAGCTCGGGTGCACGCGCCGCACGGCGCCCACGGTCAAGGCGTCAAGTCGGCAGCCGGAGCGTTGCGACGCAACCACTGACCGCATCGCGATTGGCCAGCGTAAGCGAACCACCATGGTTTTCCGCGATTTGCCGGCAGAGCACCAGTCCGATGCCGCTGCCTTCGGGCTTGGTGGTGAAAAAGGGGACGAAAAGGTTGGCAGTCTGGGCGATCCCGGGCCCGTCGTCTTCGACCAGCAATTCGACGTCATGCATGTTGCGCCGCCAGCTCAGCCTGACACCGGCGTCGGCGTGGCCGTTGCCCCTCTGCTCCAAAGACGCCTCGACCGCGTTCTTCACCAGGTTGATGACGAGCTGTTCGATCTGGGCGGCATCGCAGGGCAGCATCAGGTCCGGTCCGGGGCGCAAGTCCACCGGCAGCCGCGTTTCGAGGGCGACGACGCGCTGGATCAGCGGTGTCAGCGAGGTGGAGCTGAGGGTGGGCTGCGGTAGACGCGCCAGGCGCGCGTACGCCTGCATGAAACGCGCGAGGCTTTCCGCGCGCGACGCAATGATGTCCAGGCCGTTCCGCATGTCCTCTTCCCAATCAGGGGCGCGGCGCGGCGATTTCAGGAGTGTCCCAAGGCTGCCGGCGATCGATTTGATCGGCGCCAGCGAGTTGTTGAGCTCATGGCCGAGGACACGGACGATCCGCTGCCACGCCAGCAGTTCCTCTTCGCGGAGGGTGCGGCTGAGATCCGCGATGACCACCAGGTCGTGCGGGCGGCCGCCTTCGCGGAACGGGCTTCGGCGCATGCCCCAGCGCCCGCTTTTTCCCGCAAAAACCAGGTTCAACATGCGGGCCGGTTCACCGGTGAGGCATTCGCCCAGGCCAAGTTCCTCCGCCTCACGGCCCAGTATGCGTTCGGCCGGTTTTTGCACCAGCATCTGGGCCGCATGGTTGGCGAGGCGGAGCTTTCGCTCGCTGTCGAAGGCAAAGATTGCGATGTCGATTTCTTCCATGACCGTCCGCAGCAGGGCCGTAGCTTCGAGGGCGCTGAGGCGTTGTTCCTGCAGGGTCCGACTCAATGTGTTGATTTCCGTCATCACGTCGCCGAGCGGTTCGTCGCGCTTGGCGCCGCGTGCCCGGACGGCGAAGTCGCCCTCACGCAGGGCGGAGAGCAGATTTGCCATCGTCTGCAGCGGTCGGATCACGCGCATCCGGACCGCACCGGCAAAACCGAACCAGAAGCCGACAATCAGCAGCGTGAGCGTCCACTGAGTCTTGGTGTCGGGCGCGCGGTCATCGAGCCACAGAAACCAGAGCGCGATCAACACGGCCGGCAGCCCGGCCAGCAGCGCGTCGACGAAGACGAGCTGTTCGTGGGAAAGCCGGCGTTTGGATTTGGCCATGGTGCGGTGGGCCTGCGGCTACGCTCCTGGCCACGGCGTTCGAGCCGATCCGCCGGAAATCCGTTGCGTGCGCGCCCTTTCGCCCGCCGCGCCAGCCAGGTTCGGGCAGGAACGCCCGGGGTCGCCGTCCAGGCCCGTCTGCGCGACTTGCTGTCCGGATCGATCCACCACGGCAGTTTCATGCCGGGTGCTCGCCAGGGAAATGTCGTTCATGGTGCCGGCCACCATATCCGGGTGAGCATTTCGCCGACAGCCAATTTCTGTCGTGCGTTACAGGCCGTACTTCTCGAGGCGGCGGTAGAAGGCGCTTCGACTGAGCCCAAGCTCCTCGGCGGCTTTCCGCGCATTGCCGTCGCAACGTGCCAGCGTCTTCTTGATCAGAAAGGCTTCGACCTCCTCGATGCTCATCTCCTCGAGGCGCGGCGCGCCTTGCGCGGCACTCAGACCCAGATCGGTCGCGCGGATCACCTTGCCCGGCGCCATCAACACGCCGCGCTCCACCGCATGATCGAGTTCGCGGACGTTTCCGGGCCAGCCGTAATCGCGCAGCGCTTGCAGGGCTGATTCGTCGAATCCGGTGATCGCCTTGCGGTAGCGTCCGACGTGCTGCTTGAGAAAATGCTGCGCGAGCAATTC
This sequence comes from Opitutaceae bacterium, assembly GCA_035545515.1. Taxonomy (GTDB): domain Bacteria; phylum Verrucomicrobiota; class Verrucomicrobiia; order Opitutales; family Opitutaceae; genus ER46. Next base: position 16,510 of record DASZYH010000317.1, on the reverse strand, counting down.
GATGTCCTCCCGCCGCTCGCGGAGGGGGGGCAGGTGGAGCTGGATCGTGTTCAGCCGGAAGAGCAGGTCCTGTCGGAATTTGCCCGCGGCGACCTCCGCCGGGAGATCCGCATTGGTCGCGGAGATCAGGCGCACGTTCGCGCGGTACGTTCGGGAAGAGCCCACGCGCTCGAACTCGCCGGTCTCAATGGTCCGGAGGATTTTCGCCTGCTGGCTGAGCGGAATGTTGCCGATTTCGTCGAGGAAGAGCGTCCCGCTGTCGGCGAGTTCAAACCGTCCGGCGCGGTCGGCCTTCGCATCCGTGAAGGCGCCGCGCACGTGGCCGAAGAGTTCGCTCTCAAACACGCCCTCGGGCAGGCCGCCCATGTTGACGGAAATGTACGGTTTGCCCGCGCGGACGGACACCGCGTGCAGCGCCTGTGCCACCAGGCCCTTGCCGGTTCCGTTTTCACCCGTGATCAGGACGTTGGCGTCGGACGGCCCCACCCGCGCGATCACCTCCAGGACGGGGCGCATCGCGGCCGATTGGGCAATCAGCACCGGGCCGGCCTTGCCGCTGCCGCGCAGAATTTGGTTTTCCTGCTCCAGTCGGCGGTACGCCCGCACGGCGCTGCCGAGTTCGATTTGGTTGCGGACGATCGCAAGGAGGCGCGGATTATCCCACGGCTTGGTGATGAAATCGCGCGCACCGCGTCGCATCGCCTCAACGGCGACATCGACGCTGGCCCAAGCCGTCATCACGACGACGGGCAGGGTGGCATCGATCGTCTGCAGCTTCTGCAGCAACTCGAGTCCTTCCTGTCCGCTGGTCGTGTCCCGCGCATAGTTCAGGTCCATTAGCACCAGCGCATAGTCCCGGGCCTCGGCCGCCTTGATCACGGCGGCGGGTGACTTCACTGTCTCCGTCGCATATCCTTCCGCTTTCAACAGGAGCCGGAGTGCTTCGAGCACATCCGGCTGGTCGTCGGCGATAAGAATGCGATGGGGTGAAGCGTCGGACATAAAGCGAGTGACGGGACGCGAACCGGCGGTGTCAAGCGACGGGGGTCAGGCCGCGAGCGGGAGCGGAGAGGAGACTGGTTCCGCCGCCGCGCTCAGCTTCAGCGGCTTCGGCGCCCGATAATCCACGGCCAGCATCTGGATCGTAAGCACGACGAAGAACGCGGCGAACGTGTACGAGGCAGACATGGCGGGGAGATCGAACGCTTGGGCCGCAAGAGTGGCCGGAAACGCGACGGCGAGAACCAGGGGAAGTGACTTCAGGAGAGAGGTGGCATTCATGTGAGTTTTTGGAATTGCCGCGGCTCATTGCAGCGGGCGTGCCAGCCGATTCGAAAACGCACAACCTCCTTGTGTTCTGACGAATGCATTTTTCGGCTCCCGCATCGCGTGGCGACGCGTGTATGCGGCCCGGGAAAAGCGATTCCCGCGAATGGGACAAGGACGCCCGTCAGGGAGTGAGATCCCGTTCTTCGGGACCGGCGATCGCCGTCGTCCGCCAGTTGAACAGGATTGTGAGCACTCGGAATGTCGCAGTGACGACGATTGTCACCGCTCCTGCCGCCGTCGGAGGAAAAGAAAGTTGGGCGGTGACAAAAACAAAGGTCACTGCACCGGCAACAGCCGTGAGGACGTAGAACTGTCCGGGCTTGAACACGAGCGGTTCCGAGCGCGTAAGAACGTCGCGCAGCAACCCGCCGCCGGCTGCGTTGATGACGCCCACCAGGATCGCCGCCGGCGCCGACAGCCCGACCTGGAGTGCCTTTTGCGTCCCGAACGCCGCATACGCGCCGAGACCCAGCGCGTCGATCAGCGCGATCGTGCGTCGGAACCGCTTCACGTGCTTGCCAAACAGGGCGCCGGCGACGGTCGCGAGAACGATCGCTTCAATGTAGAGCGGGTCGGTCAGCAACGGCGTCGCACCGTTGTGGGGCAGAAAAACGGCGTCGCGAATCAGCCCGCCACCGATTCCCGTGGCCAGCGCCAGAAAAAATGTACCGACGATATCGTAGCCGCGCCGGATCCCGGCGAGCGCGCCGGTGAGCCCGAACGCGAACGTCGCGCCCAGGTCGAACCAGACGGGAAGCAGGAAGGATGGCCCGGCCATGCCGGAAGGACAACCGTCCGGACCGGGCGTGACGATCCCAATTCAGATGCGGCACCCCGGGGCGTCGGTGCCCTGCGTCGGCCGCCCGTCGCGGTCCGGCGTGCCGAGGTGGTCGGTTCAGAACCGCCCCTTGAATCCGATCGTCAGGTGTGGTTCGCCGAATTCAAAGTACCGATACGGCAGCATGACGGACCGGTATTCCGGCAGATAGCCGCGCATGTATTCTTTCCGCGGACTGTTGAACACGTTTCGGACGAGCAGGTAGGCTGAGAAGTGTTCGCTGAATCCATATTCGAGCTTCATGTCGGTTGTGACCTTGTCGCCCTTGTAGAGCGCGAGTCGCGTATCCAGGGCGGGATTCGTCGGATTCGCCGTGCCGACGAAAAAATTCGTGTTCACAAACCCGCCGTACAGGGCGTCATCCACCCAGTTGGTCGTCGAGGTAAAAGACCAGCGCCGGTATTTGTAGCCGAGCACGACGTTGTAGGTCTTCGGTGAAACCGCGCGGAGCTGCGAATACTCGGTGTCGATGTCGGAGGCGGACACGTCGAGGTAGGTGCCGTTGACCTGGAGGTTCAGGCCGTTGAATGGCGAGGGCAGGAACGGGAATTGTTGCGCATACGCAATCTCGCACCCCTGCAGCCGCGAACTCCCGCCATTCGTCGCCACCGTCCCGCTGTTGAACAGGGCGGGACTGTAGCCGTAGTCCTGCGCAATGGCGGTGATCTGGGCCGCGGTCATCGCGCGGGACACGATGAAGTTCTGGACATCCTTGCGAAACACACTGGCCGAAATCACGCCGGAGTGCGGCAGGTAATAATCCGCCGACACGTCGTAGTTGCGGGTGAAATACGGCTTGAGGTGGGGATCGGGGACGCCGATCGAACCATCGCCCGCGCCCGGCGAGCTCTCGATCGTGACGGTCGGAAGAAGATCGATGTAGTCGGGGTGGCCGACCGTGCGGCTGACACCGGCCCGGAGAACGAGCTCGCGGCGCGGGGTGTACTTTACCTGTGCGGACGGATACCACTCGTCGTACTTGAGATTGACCGTCGCGAGGGCCGAACGCGTGCTCGTGCGATTGGAACCGGTCGCGGCGATCGAACGCTTTTCCCACCGCACTCCGGTCACGACCAGCACCTCCGGATTCGGCTTGAGATCCAGCCGGACGAAGGCGGCGTCGTTCTTCTCGTCAAACTTGCGGAAGAGGTCGGCGTTGATCGCCGTCAGCCGGTTGGAGAAGGTCGACCACACTTGATAGGGATCGAGCACCTCGTAGCGGCCGAACCCATACGCCACGTCCTTCGCGAACAGCGGATCGCCCAGCAGCGACAGCGCCCCTCCCGTCGTGGCGGGAATGACGCCCCGCAGGTCCGGCCGGCCGATCGAGCGGTTGATCCGGTCGAGCGCGTAACCGGTCTGGACCGTGACTGCCATCGGGAGTCCGTCGACCTGCTGCGCATAATCGCCCGCGATGCCCCTCTTGTAATCGATCGCCGTCCAGGGTCGGGACTGGAAGTTCGTGCCCGTGGCGGTGTTGCTCAGGGTGTAATTGCCCAGGGATCGCAGGTAATCCAGCGCCACGGGATTCGTGCCGCTGACAATGGCGATATCCGGTAGCCGCTGGGACCGCACGTTGCTCAGCGTGAATCCGGTATAGGCCGAGGACGTGAGCGCCGCGGTGCCGGAAATGAATCCCTTCTGCGTGTCCCGGTACTTGCTGTCCGCGCGTGACCAATATGGCGTGACCGAGAAGCGGCCGGTGTCCCATTCGTGCGTGAACCGCCCGTTGAAGTGCCAGGTCGTGCCAAATTTCTCGCGCATCAGCACGCCATTGTTCACCGCCCGCCCCGTGCCGGAGGTGTAGCTGTCGCCGGAAGCCGTCGACGCGGTGCCGAGGACGAACGACGGCCCGCGTTGGGTGAACGGCAGGTCGTACCAGTTCCACTGGCCCGAAACCATCAACCGGCTTTGCGGCGTGAACCGATAGTCGATCTTGGTGGCGAACGCCTCGCGGTGCGTCAGTTTTTCCTCCAGGCGGATGTTGTATTGCTGGAGACGCGGCGTCGTCATCACGGTCGGCGCGGTCGCCGTCGTCACCCAGGTGATTTCGGTTCGCGGCGAGTCGTCGTATTTCTCGGAAAGCCGGTAGTTGAAGTTGAGGCCGAGCTTCTCCCCGATCCGTCGGGCATAATTGAATTCCGCACTTGGGCGGATCGTGTACTCGCGATGGTGGCCCCAGACGCCGCCCTGCGGAGTCAGCGCCAGGTTGGTGCTCGGGGCGGAGAAGGTGATGTTGTACGTGAAGCGGCTCGCGGCCTCGCTGTCGAAGGCGCTCTTCGTGACGAAGTTCACGTACCCGCCGGTCGAACTGGCGGGAATGTCGGGCGTCACGGTCTTGTACAGCTCGGTGGTCTCGACGTTGTTCATCGCGATCTGCTCGAACTCGAACCGCCGCGTGTCGTCCGTCGAGGAGCCGCCGGCCATCGGCGTGCCGTCGACTGCCACGATCGTGAACGACGTGCTGAGCCCGCGCAGGCTGATGCCGCGGGCGTCATTCACGTTGTAATCGATGCTGATGCCGGGAAGGAATTTCAGATACTCCCCGACGTTGCCCTCGCTGATCTCGCCGAACTGGTCGGCGGCGGCGACGAGCTTGAACTGGACCGACGCCCGCTGGAGTGCGACCGCCTGGGCCATCCCTTCCTTGGTGCCGCGGACGCGGACCGTCTCCAGTTGGATGACCTCGCTGGCCAAACGCACCGCGAGCGGCGGCTGCGCCGGGCCAACGTCAACCGGGATCGTCTTCGTCTCGAGGCCGGGATAGGCCACAACGAGGTTTCGCGCGCCCGCCGGCACGTCGCGCAGGGTGAAGATGCCCTCGCGCGTCGTGCTCGCGCGGAGCGAGGTTCCGGACACGGAGACATCCGCGCCTTCCAGAAACTTGCCGGTGGCCGCCTCGCAGACGGACCCGGTGAGGGCGCCCGTGGAGGGCTGGCCCGACAACACCGGGGACGTCTTCGCAACAAGCCACGCGCCGACAAGAGACACAATCAGCCGTAGGTACCCACGGCCACGCAGACCGGACAGGGTCGCATTCATAATCGCAGCAGTCAGGGGGTGTCCGCAGCGCGCGGACGGCGTGGGCGCGTGGGAGGGGGTTTGATCCGAATTGGCCGGACGGGTGGTGCTGTCAAAGAAAAAAGGACACGTGTCCGCCAAATGATGCCCGACAGTCCGGCCGCAGCGAGGCGCTGGTTTTTGTCGCCGCAGCCCGCGGGGGTGAGGTGACGAGCTCGCGACAACCAGGCCGATCGGGCACACCGAAACGGGCGGCGCGCCGGCACCTCAGTCTGTCACCGCCACGCGCGGGCGTGCGGCGCCGTCAGTAGGTGTAGAACATCTCCTGCAGCGCCTTCGGATCACGCGTCCGGGTCAACCCGAGCATCAGCAGCACGCGCGCCTTCTGGGGGTTGAGCTCATCGGCCGCGATCGAGCCCAGCCCGTCATCATCGACTTCGATGTTCCGCTCCACCACGCCGCCTCCCGTTCGTGAACTGCGCACCACTGCAATGCCGGCGCGAGACGCATCACCCAGCGCGCCCAGCGCGGTCGCCGCCACATTTCCATCGCCGACTCCGGCGACCACCACGCCTTCCGCGCCGGCGCGCACCGCGGCGTCGGTGAGTTCGCGCCGCAGGCCGGCATGGGCATAGATGATCTCCACCCGCGGGAGCGAGGTCCGTCCCTCGATTGAGAATTCAGCCTGACGCGTGTGCCGGCGGACCGGAGGGGCGTACAGATGCAGCCGGCCCGCGTTCACGAGTCCCGCCAATCCGCGGTGCGTCGCCCGGAACGTCCCGAGCTGCGTGGTGTTGGTCTTCGTGACCTCGCGCGCGAAGTGGATTTCGTCGTTCGCAACCACGAGCACGCCGCGACCGGCCGCCTCCGGGGCGGCGGCGACCGCCACGGCGTTGAACAGATTCATCGGCCCGTCGGCGCTGATGGCCGTCGCCGGCCGCATTGCACCGACCAGCACCACCGGCTTTTCCGTCCGGAGCACGAGGTTCAGGAAGAAGGCCGTTTCCTCCATCGTGTCCGTCCCGTGCGTGATCACCACGCCTGCCGTGTCGGATCGGTCGAGTGCCGCCTGCGCCCGGCCGGCCAGCCTGAGCCACAGGGCCTCGTCCATGTCCTGGCTCCCGATCGCGGCAACCGACTCCACCTCGAGACGGGCGAGCTCGGCGAGCTGCGGCACGGCCCCGATCAAGGCTTCGGCGGACAGGACGGCCGCCTTGTAACCTCGCGCTCCTCCCGGCGGCTGCGCTCCGGCGATGGTTCCGCCGGTGGCGAGGACGTGAATCCGGGGAAGCGAAGGCGCCGGTTGAGGCATTCCCGGAAGCTGGCAAATGCCCCCGGCGCTGTCGCTCGCAAAAAAGGCGGGCCGGAGCCCGCCTTGGTTCACAGCTTCAGGTCCGCCACGTTTCCGGGGTCCGCCTGGCTGGCCAGCCCGGGGCAGCTTTCCACGGTCAGGTCGGTGACGTTCTTCGCCCACAGTCCAGGCACGCCGGCGGCGTGCGGCAGGATCGCGTGCTCGAGTGTCGCGCCGTTCACGGAGTCGAGGATCACCGTCGGGCGCAGGTCTTCCTGGGCGGAGCGGAACTCGACATGGTGGACGTCGAAGTTTTTCACGTAACGCGCCCAGAGTCCCCACGCCGGAATCGTTCCGAACCGGCCCGGCTCGGGATACTCCTGATCGTATTCGGGGACGACGCGCTCGCCCTGCTCCTTCGTTCCACCGCCGACGTAATCGATGAAGATGTTGCTCAGCGTCAGGTCCTCGATCGGGTTGTGCTTGAGGCCGGCAATCAGGATTCCGCTCTGGGCCGCGACATTGTGGGCGACGATGTTGTCGATCTTGATTCGGCGCGCCGTGCCCACCTTCGTGCCGTCGGGTCCGCGGAGGCGCGCTCCAAGCCGGATGAAAATCGGCGCATTCACGATGTCGCGCATCGTGATGTTCGAGACCGCGATGTCCTCCATCAGCGCCCCGTCCACGCTTTCGAACGCGAGACCGCGGCAGTAGTTGAACACACAATTGGAAATCGTGATGTTGCGAAACCCGCCGTTCGATTCGGTGCCGCATTTGATTCGACCCGTCGGACCGCCGCCAAACGCATGCCCGGCCCGGCGTTGCCGCGTGCCGTCGAGGAAGGTGCCTTCGTCAAAGCCGCTCACCTCGCAGTTGGTGATCGTGACATTCTCGGTCACCCGTGGATAGCCGAGCGCGTAGCTGCTCTTGGGGCAGATGCCGTCGTCGTTCGGCGAATTCACGCTGCAATTCGACACGTGGACGTTCTGGCACGAGTCGATGTCCATGCCGTCCCGGTTGGTGTCGATCTTCAGGTTGTCGATCGTCCAGTTGTCCACGCCGGTGCCGAGGATGCCGAAGTGGCCTCCGTGATAGATCGTGAAGTCCCGGAAGATCACGTTGCGGCAGTTCTTCAGTGCGATGGCCTTGTTGCCAACGCCGGCCGGAAGCGTGTCACGCCCCGGATAGCCGAACGGACCGGTTTTCTGCGCCGCGATCTTCTCCATCACTGCCTTGGGCAGCGCGAGATTTGGCCGCTCGGCGGCGGGCAGCTTCCGCTCTTCCGGCAGCAGGTCGCGGCGCACGCCGGGGGCGCCGCGGCTCAAGCCCTTGCCGAAGATCCGGCCCGGACCCGTGATTCCGATGTCCTCGAGATTTTCCCCGACGATCAGGCTGTTGTGCCAGTGGGAATGGCCGAAGTCTTCGTAGTACTCGGTGACGGGATTCGGCTCCGGGGCGTCGTAGCCGACACTCAGGTCGGGCGAGGGCTCCGCTGCGACGATCGTGGCTCCCGTGTCGAGCTGGAGCGTCACGTGGCTCTGGAGGTGGATGGTGTAGGAGAGGTAGTTTCCGGCCGGAAACTCGACGGTACCGCCGCCCGCCTTCGCCGCGGCGGCGATGGCCTGGTTGATGGCGGGCGTGTCGACGGTCTGGCCATCGCCTTTCGCACCGAAGGATCTGACGTCATACGTTGCCGCCGACACGCGAACGAAAGCGCAGGCCAGCAGTACCGGAACACAGCGACTGAGTAATTTCATAGGGTTGGTAGCAGGGTGGCACGCCTGACGGGTGGGACTGCCCGGGCGATGCGGAGATTTCGAACAATTGCGGACACGTGTTCGGCCGCAACCGGAAACGCGGCGGCCAGGTCGTGGATCCGGTTCGGGGGCCGCCTGGCGAAGTCGCACTGGACATTTTTGGCCCGCCCGCCATGGTGGGCCGCCTCCAATGCGCCACTGCGCCGTCATCATCGCCGCCAGCATGATTATGATTCGCCCCGAATCAGGGCGGCGGCGCGTGACTGGATAACCCGAGATCAAAGTCACCCTTTCCGAAGCCCTGAGCGAACGCTCAGGGCTTTTTTTTCGCCATGAAAACGCCCTCCGTCCTCCAATTCGCGGATATTGCAGCCGCCCGCCGTCGCCTCGCGACCGGGCTTCGCCTCACGCCGTGTCATATTGCGCCGGTGTTGTCGGACGTCGCCGGGATGCGAATCTGGCTGAAGCGCGACGATTTGCAGCGTACCGGATCCTTCAAGGAACGCGGGGCGCGCAATGCGCTGCTGTGTTTGTCGCCGGCGGAACGCGAACGCGGCGTGGTCGCCGCCTCGGCGGGGAACCATGCGCTCGGCCTCGCTTACCACGGCACGCAACTGGGAGTCCGCGTGACGGTGGTCGTCCCGGCGTCGGCACCCGACGTGAAGATCTCGCGCTGCCGGGCACTCGGCGCCGAGGTGGTCGTTCACGGCGGGAATTTCGACCAGGCGCAGGCTCACGCCGCCATCCTCGCATCGGTGCGTGGCGCGACGGTCGTGCATCCGTTTGACGATCCCCGGGTCATTGCCGGACAAGGGACGCTCGGTCTCGAGATGCTCGACCAGGCGCCGGACGCGGAGGCGATTGTCGTTCCGGTGGGCGGAGGGGGAATGCTGGCCGGCGTTGCACTGGTCGTGAAAAGCGCCCGGCCCGGCGTGCGCGTAATCGGGGTCGAACCGGCCGGCGCCGGCGCTTTCCTGCGCGCGGTCCAGCACCACGGGCCGGTGGCGACGGACGTCAGTCCGACCCTCGCCGACGGCCTCGCTGTTTCCCGCGTGGGTGATGCCACCTTTGCGCTCGCCGCGCCGCTCGTCGACGATCTCGTGACGGTTTCGGAGTCCGAGATCGGAGGGGCGATTGCCGCGTTGACCCGGCACAATGGCACGGTGGCCGAAGGCGCCGGTGCCGCCGCCTTGGCCGCGGTGCTCTCTGGCAAGGTGAAGGCGCGATCGGTCGTCGTGCCGGTGTCGGGGCGCAACATCGATCCTGCGCTGCACCAGCGGATTCTCACCACCTCGCCGGAGTTGCGATCACCGGTCCAGCGGCGCGCCGCCTGATCGCACGCCGGTGAGGCGTCAGGGCACCTTCAGTTGTGTCCCTGGCTTCAGTCCCTGGCCGGTGCTCAACAGGTCGGTGTTTGCGCCGTACAGCTTCGCCCACTGATCGGCGGAGCCATAGACGCGCGCGGCGATTTTCTCGAGCGTGTCGCCCTCCTGGACCGTGTAGGTCCGAGGCTCGGCCGCCACTGCCGTCGCGGCTTTCGGAGGCGATGCGCCAGGTCCGGCGGGCGGGGTCTCAGCGGCCTGTGCCGGCCGCGGGCTTTCGGCGCTGGCCGAGACGACGGTCTCGATCGGCCCCGCGCTGGCCGCTGCAACCGCCCGGACATGTCTGAGGCTGGTGCGCAATTCGACGACGGCGGCCGGCTCGCTCGGCGGGGCCTTCGCGCGCTGGAGTTCGGCGAGCGTTGCCCGAGGTCCCAGCGGCGGCGCGCCGGCCGGCGACGAAGATTCGCTCCGACCGGTCCGGGCCATCACCGCTTCAAGCTGGACGCGCAGCGCGCTCGCGGCCTGTTCGGCGCGGCTGCGGGCATCCTCCTGCTTCCTTAGGTCGGCATTGAGCCGCGTGATCGCGGCTTGGGAGTCACGCGCCTGCTCGAGGCTGGATTTCAACTGTCCGGCGAGGCTCGCATTCTCCGAGCGCGCCACGTCGAGATCGCGCCGGAGTTGCTCGTTTTCGCGCTTCAGCCGCTCGCTGTCCTGCTCGGCGGTTGCGAGCCTCGCCCCCAGCGCCGTGGCGGATTGCGCCGCGCCGGCCTTTTCGGCTTCGAGTTTCGCGTACCGCGCGCGAACCGTGGCCAGCTCGCGCGTCGTGTCCTCCAGCTGTCTCGTCAGGTTGGGCGCTGCCTCCATGGGCTGGGCCATGGCGCGGTCGAGCGCGGTCCGCAGCGTTGCGCTCTCCTTTTGCGCCAGCACCAGCTCCTGCTCGAGGATCTTCCGCTGGGCGACCAAGTCGGTGTAGGCGGTGACGAGCGCCGGGTCATTCGCCTTCGGCAGCCGGCCGAAATGGACGTACCCGCATCCGTCGAGCAGCGCGAAGGGGATCAAAATGACAAGCGCACGGGACAGCCGCATGCCGCGATCAAGGCGGAAGCGGCGCGGCACGCAATCCTTCGGCGGAGACTCGGCTCAGGGAATGCGCAGGACCCGCCCCACGACCAGGCTGCGTTCATCACGCAGGACATCCCGGTTGGCCTGCAGAATCTCGGGCCACCGGCTGGCTTTTCCATAATAGCGCAGGGCAATCTTCGACAGCGTGTCGCCCGGTGCGATGACGTGTTGGCGGACGGCGGGAGCGGCGGGCCGTGGAGGCTCCACGACCGTCGCGAGGGCGCTCGGGCGGGTTGGCGCTGAACGGGTCATGACCGCCGGCGCGGTGATCTCGGCGGCCCGGCTCGGTTCGAGAGGCATGATGGCGGCGACACGCGGTGATTCGGTCGGCGTCGTGGCGCCAGACGTTGTCCCTTCGGTTCGGACGGTGGCGACCGCGGGTTCGACCGTCGCCGGCACCCGCGCGGAGGCGAGGGTCGTTCTGGCCGTCTGGAGTTCGCGCTCGAGCTCCGAGTTGCGCTCCGTGGCGGTGTCGAGTTTGCGTTGGAGGTCCGGCAGTTGGAGCACCGTGGAATTGGCCTCGGCGAGGCGGCGCTCCAGATCGGTGCGGGCGGCCTGGCTCTGGGCGAGTTCGGCCTGCGCGGATCTGGCCTGGTCCTCGGCGGCGGTCAACTTATCGGTGGCGGCGAGCAGTGCCCTTTGTGTGAGCGCCAGATTCGCCTCCGCCGTCTGTCCGGCAGCCTGGCGCGCGGATTCGACCGACGACTGTGCGGCGGTGAGCTCCTGCCGCAACGCATCGCGTTCGCGCGAGGTTTGGGCGAGTTCGTCCGCCGCCGCGTTTTTCTGCTGGGCCAGGGCATCCCGCTGCTGGTTCGCCTGGGCGAGGGCGCGCGTGGCATTCGTAAGTTTCGCCTGGAGGGCATCACGCTCCGCGGTGATTTCCGCCACCGATGCTGATGCGGTCGCGGCGGCGCGTTCCTCCGACGCTGTTGCCGCGGCCTTCCGCACGTCGGCCACTTCGTTGCTCAGCCTATCCCGATCAGCACTCAGTTTGGCGATCTGTTCCTGCGCGGCGGCGAGCTGGTTCCGGGTCGCGGCGAGGTCGGCTGCGGCCTGGGTCGCCGCGTCGCGGGCGGTCTTGAGTTGCGAAATTTCCTGCTCCAGCGCGTCGCGGCGGGCCTCGGCGGCTGCCAATGCCTGCGCCGTCTGCGTCAACTGCGTTTTGCTGCGCGCGGCGTCAGTTTCTGCCGCCGACCGTGCGGCCGCGTCGCCGTCGGATTGTTTCCGCAGGTTGGCGAGCTGTGCCTGGCTCTCGGCCAGTTCGCGGGCAAGATCCTTGGCGTCCGATTGTGCGTTCGTGGCGGCAGCGAGCGCCGCTTCGGCTTTCACCCGGGCTTGTTCGGACGAGGCGAGTTGCTGTTGCAGCTGCGCGACTTCCGCGCCGGTGGCCTCGGCGCGCGTCTGGTGCTTGGCCGCCGCTGCCGCCTCTTGTTCGGCTTGGGCCAGCTTCGCGCGGGTGGCATCGCGGTCGGCCAGCGCCTGGGCGGTTTCCTTTTTCGCCGCGTCCGTCTCGGCCCGGGACGCCGCGAGTTCGGACTGGACTGACGCGAGAGTGATGCGGGCCTGGTCGGCGCCCGCTTGTACGGCCTTGGCGTCGGCCGCCTGGCGCAGGAGGGCATCGCGGACGGCGGTCACGTTCGAGAGGGCAACCGAGACGCGGGAGAGTTCGTTTTTGGTCGATTCGGTCGCGGCTTCCGCCGCGGCCCGGGCGGCCTTTTCGGAAGCGAGGGACTCCTCGGCTTCGTGCAGGTGCCGGTTCGCATCGGCGAGGGCATTTGCCGTCGCCGTGGCGGATTGCGACACTGCGGCATTCCGGCTTTCTGCAGCGGTCTGCGCCTGGCCGGCCGCCGCCAGCTGTTCTTGAAGGTGCGTGATGCGGGATTTGGCCGCCTGAAGTTCCTGGTGATCCTGGCCGGCGCCAGCCGCCGCTTGCTGCGCCGTTGCCAACTGGTGCCTGAGGTCATCGATCGTGGCATTTGCCGTCGCGAAAGCGTTGCTCTCGTGCTCGGCGGAACTCGCGGCCTGCGTTGCGGCGGCCAGTTGCGTCTGGAGTGCGTCGCGATCGGACTTCGCCTGGGCCGCCTCTTTTCGCGCTGCCTTCTCTGCGGCATGGGAAGCGGCGAGCTCCGCCTGGACAGAAGCGAGCGCGGTGCGGGCCTGATCGGCGCCGGCTTGCTGCGCGGCGGCCAATTTGTGCTGGAGGTCGGCAATGGCGGCATTTGCGCTCGCGAGGGCGTTCCGGTCGTGCTCCGCGGAACCGGCGGCCTGCACCGCCGTGGCGAGCTGCGTCCGCAATGCGTCGCGCTCCGCGGCCGTTCGCGCAGCCTCGTCCTTCGCGTTCTTGAGTTCGGCCTGGGCCGCTGCGAGATCTGCTCGTGCGGTCGCCACCGCTTGCGCCGAATCGCCGGCGGAGGAGACCGCCTGGTTCGCCGCTACCAACCGTCGGTTCAGATCGTCCCGCTCGCTCGTCATGGCGGCGAGTGCCCCCGAAACGCGTGTCGCTTCCGCCTTTTGGGCGGTCAGCCCCGCGCCGGCTTCGATCAGCTGCTGCTTTTCCGCGGCGAGTTCACGGCGGACATTGTCCAGCGTCGCCTGCGTCCGGGTCAGTTCGTCCGCGGTGCCACTGGCGGTGGATTGCGCCCGCGCGCTCTCGGCCACCTGGTTCTGCAATCGAGTCGTCTCGGCGTGCGCGGTCGCTTCCGCGGCCTTCGCCTGGTCCGCCGCTGCTTTCAACGCCTCATTGGCGGACGAGAGATCAGCGCGGTCGCGTGAGAGCGTGGCGATCCGCGCCTGGGCCGCGGCGAGGTCGGACTGCAGTCGCGTCAGCGAATCAGCGCCGGTTTTCGCGTGCGTGGCGGCATCCTGTGCCAGCCTCAGCCGTTCGTTCAACTGGGCGATCTCGCTCCGCGCGGAGTCGAGGGCCGACTGACGGTCTGCTTCGTCCCGCCGCAGACGGGCAGTCTCGGATTCAGCGGCGGCCAGCTTGCTCTCGGCGTCCGCCGACCGGCTGGTCAGCGTTTTGATTTCGGCCGCGAGGGAGTCGTGGTCGTGCGACGCTGCCGCCGCCGCTGTTTGGGCGGCGGTCAGCTCATGCTGCATTGAATCGCGGCTGGCGATGGTGGCAGCGAGCTGCTGTTGAACCGTGGCGAGCTGATTCCTCACGGTGGACAGCGATTCGGAGTCAGCCTGGTGCGAGGCATCCTGCCGGGCGCGGTTGCTCTCGAGATCGGCCAGCTTGGCGTTCGCCGCCGTGAGCTCCGATGTCAACGAGGCGATTTGCTGTTTGGCCGCTGCCGCGTCGCGGCGGGCCGAGTCGCGATCCGCCGTGGCCTGGGCGAGGTTGGCGACGGCGTTGTCGTGGTCGCGCTGCAACTCGTTCGCCCGCCCGACCACGGCGGTCTGCGCCGCCACGGCGGCCGTGAGTTGATCGCGGAGTGCGAGCACGTCCCGTTGTGCCGTGGCAAGCTCATTGGCCCGCTGGCCCAGGTTGGTTTGGGCGTCGGCCAGCGCCTCCTCCTCCTTTTCAAGATTCGTCTTGGCCTCGCTGAGCTGTGCTCGCAGCGCAGTCGCGTCGCCCTCTGCCACCGCGCGGGCGCGTTCGGCCTGGAGATCCGCCAGTTTTTTTTGGACCACGCCCAGCTCCAGACGGCTTCGCTCCGCCGTGGCGCGGGCGGCGGCGAGTTCGGCGGATTGGGAGGCAAGCGCGGCTTCCGCGTCCTTCAGCCGGTCCGACGCCGGGGGGGCGGACACCGTTGGTTCGGCCGCGGTGTTGGGCGCCGGTTCCATCCGCGGAGTTTCGGGTTCGACCTTCGCGGCGGGTGGACTGGCCGGCGCGGCAACCGGGGGTGGCGACCGCAATTCGGGATGTTCGGAGCGGACCGCCTCGAGCCGTGCCTCCGCCTGGGCGCGTTCTTCCGGGGAGATGTCCCGGACGAGTGCGTCCAAAGCGCGCGACGCACCGGCGGTGTCCGCGGCCAGGCTGAGCCAGACGAAGGCTTCGGTGCGATCCAGCGGCACCGTCTGCCCCCGGGCGTACGCGAGGCCCAGGTTATATTGGGCGATCGTGTTGCCATGCTCGGCCTTGGCGCGCAGGGCCGCCACCTCGGCCGGCTCAGGGTTCGCACGGCAGACCGCAACCGGCGCCATCGGAAGCGCGGCACTGGCAATGGCGAGGAAGCGTCGGAGGTTCATGCTGGAGCGGCGCCGAGCCTGAACTCTCGGCCCGGAGACTCAATCCGCGAAGTGGGCTCGGGCCGCGATGCCTAATCACGAATTTTTTAGATCACCTTTACCAGGCGCGGCCGACGCTCTGGGGCGCCCTTGTTCCAGGCCGGAACTATCCAGCCCAGCGTTTCGCGCGCTCCACGGCGCGGGACCAGTCGCGGCGCAATCGCCGCATGGTCGGTGCGGGAGCGCGCGGGCGGAAGGTCCGGGCCCCGTGCCACAACCGCGCAATCTCACCCCGATCCGCCCACAGACCGACCGCCAGACCGGCGAGATAGGCGGCGCCGAGCGCCGTTGTTTCGACGATCCGTGGCCGGATGACGGGCACGCGCAGCAGGTCGCTTTGAAACTGAAGCAATGCATCGTTCACCGTCGCGCCACCGTCCACCCGTAGCTCCCGGAGCGGAACGCGCGCGTCGGCCCGCATGGCCGCGATCAGGTCGGCCGACTGGTAGGCGATGCTCTCGATTGCCGCCCGCGCCAGATGCGCCGAGGTCGTTCCCCGCGTGAGGCCGAGGATCGCGCCGCGGGCGCTTGGATCCCAATGCGGCGCACCAAGCCCGGCGAAGGCGGGCACGAGGTAAACTCCACCGTTGTCCGCCGCCCCCGCCGCGAGCGGCTCGATGTCCGACGAGCGCGCGATGAGGCGCAGGCCGTCCCGCAGCCACTGGACGACCGCGCCGCCCATGAACACGCTGCCTTCGAGGGCGTATTCCAGCGGCGCCGACGGTCCGATCCGCCAGGCGACGGTCGTCAGCAGCTGATGCCGCGACGTGACGCGCTTGGTGCCCGTGTGCAGCAGCAGAAAACAGCCGGTGCCATAGGTGTTCTTGGCCATGCCCGCTTCGAAGCACGCCTGGCCGAACAGGGCCGCCTGCTGGTCGCCGGCCACGCCTGAAATCGGCACGCCTCGCAATGCCGGTATCGTCTCGACTTCGCCAAAGACCTCGCTGCTCGACCGCACCACGGGCAGCAGTTCCCGCGGGATGCGCAGAATCCGCAGCAGATCCTCGTCCCAGGTTCCGGTGCGGATGTCGAGGAGCAGCGTGCGCGACGCGTTGGTGACGTCCGTCGCGTGCACGCGGCCGCCGGTCAGCCGCCACAGCAGCCACGTGTCGACCGTGCCAAAAGCCAGCTCACCACGAGCGGCGCGCCGTCTTGCGCCGGGGATCGTGTCAAGAAGCCAGGCCAGTTTCGTGCCGGAGAAATACGGATCCAGGACGAGCCCGGTGCGCTGGCGGAAAACCGGTTCCAGGCCACGCCGCCGCAGGCGGGCGCACAGTGGCGCGGTCCGCCGGTCCTGCCAGACGATGGCCGGCGCGATCGGACGACCGGTCCGCCGCTCCCATACCAGTGTCGTTTCGCGCTGATTCGTCAGTCCGATCGCGGCCAATTCGGCGCCGGTGAGGTTGGCCTCGGCGACCGCCGCCAAGGCCACGCGACGGGTGGTTTCCCACAGGGCCTCGGGATCATGCTCGACCCAGCCGGGCTGCGGAAAGGACTGCGGAAGCTCCTGTTGCGCGGCGCCGCGTGGCCGGCCGCGGTGATCGAACACGATCGCACGCGATGACGTGGTTCCCTGGTCGAGCGCGAGGACGAAGGCACG
>DASZYH010000316.1:0-5005 GCA_035545515.1 Opitutaceae bacterium | reverse complement strand
GCGGCGAGCGACAGGAACACGATCAGCACGTCACCGACGAAGGTGAGGCGGCGAAAATGGGAGGCCACCCGGCGGCAATCATCGCGCCCCCGGGCGAGGCCCGGGGAGGCAACGTCAGCCGCGGCCGGAGTCAGGAGGGCGATACGGGTCACAGACAGGAAGAGTTGAAGGGTTCGAATTTCCGGCGCGGATCGCGTCAGGCATTGTAGTAATAGTAGTGATACTGCGCCCCGGCGGCCCGGGCGTTCATCTTGTTCAACACCAGGCCGGTGACCGGCCGGTGCGCCACCTCGGCGAGAAGCTTGATGGCGCGCCGCGCCAGGCGCCGGGGCGTCTTCCCCGCCTGCACGACGAGACAGATCGTCGGCACATGCGGAGCGATGTGCAGGACATCGCTCACCGCCATCAGCGGCGCGGTGTCGATGACCACCCGGTCGTAGCCGTTCGCGGCCAGCGCCAGGATGGTCTTCATCCCGTCGCGGCCGAGCAGTTCGGCGCTGCCCGGATGGTGCGTCGAGTCGCCCAGGCAGGAGAGGTTCGGGATTGGCGTCGGCACGACCGCCTGCGGAAACAGGCGCGGATCCGCCAGGCACCCGGCGAGTTCGTGCCGGCCCGCGTCGGCGAACAACCGCCGCAGGCTCGGCCGCCGCAGGTCGGCGTCGATCAGCAGCGTGCGCAGGCCCTGCTGCGCGAAGGTCGCAGCGCAGTTCAGCGCGCAGAAACTCTTCCCCTCGCCGGGCACGGCGCTCGTGAAGAGGACGCATTGCTGTTCGCGGTCGGTCGGAAGCATCGCCAGCGCCGTCAGCAGGGAACGAAATGCCTCGGCCTGGGCCGAGGCGGGAAACCGCAGCACGACCGGGCGGCCGTTTAGCCGGTGGTGGCGGGATCGCGGCACCGTGGTCAGCACGGAAATACCCAGGGCCGACTCCGCTCCGTCGACGGACGAAATCGAGGTGTCGAGCGCGCGGGATCCCAGCACCAGTCCGCACCCCGCGAAAAGCCCCGTGGCCAGCGACAGCGCCAGCAGCAGCAACCGGCGCGGCCGGGCCGGCCGGCTCGGAACCTGCGGCGGCTCGACCACCTGCAGGGCGATCCCGGACACGTTGCTTGCGGGCGTGAGGTCGCCCGTGACGTCATGCTGCTGGAGGGTGTCGAGGATCTTCTGGTACATGGTCGCGTTCGCCTGCACCTCCCGCTCGAGCGCGTGGTACGGGATGGCGATCCGATCGAGTTCCAGCGCGGCCTTCTCCTGGGTCGCGAGGGCGCGTTCGAGCGCGTCCTCGGTGGCCCGCGACGACTGGAGGCTCTCCTCGATCCGCGCGCCCGCCTTTTCGAGGGCGCCCGTGACGGAGCGCCGGAGCTCGAGCAGCTCGCTTTTCGCCTCGATCATCGTCGGATGCAGCGGGCCGTAGCGCTGCGCCAGGGTCGCGATCCGCGCCTCCTGGAGGCTGACCTGCTTCTGCAACTCGACGATTTCCGGCAGCTCCGCGATGTTGCCGACCCCCAGCAGCAGGTCGGGGTTCTGGGCCTTGAGCCGCTTCACCTGGTCGGCCTCCGCCTGCCACTTGACGCGGTCGTTCTTCGCCGCCGCCACCTGCTGGTTGAGCTGGCGCAGCCGTTCGACCACGACGTCCTGCCGGTCCTCGAGCGAAACCGCATTGTACTTCGTGCGATAGGCCTCGAGCTTTTCCTCGGCGGCACGGAACTGCGTCCCGACGCGCCGCGCCTCGGCCAGCAGTTGTTCGCGCGCCGTCGCGGTGTCCCGCTCCCGCGCCGCCCGTGACTGGGTGAAGAATTCGTCGATGATCGCGGCCGCCAGCTTCCGGGCACGCACGGGATCGAAATCCTCCACGGTCAGGGAGATCAGCCGGCTGCCGCGTACCTGGCTGACCGAAACCCGCTCGCTCAGCCGCCGGACCAGTTCGGCGTCCATCGGGGCCAGCGGCTTCGAGTTGGCTCCATCCGTCGCGGTCGGCTGGTGCGCGAAGGGCGCGGCGATCCAATGCATTAACGAATGCAGCGTGTTCGGTGGCGCGTCGCTGGTGGCCAGCAGGTCCGATTCGAGATGGTGGTGCTTGATGACGCCGAGCAGCACGGGCCGGCTCGCGAGTTTCAACTGGATCGTCTTGAGGGTGTCGGACGAATCGTAGTCGCTGGAGTCCGCGGCGTGGTCCGGCGGAGCGACTTCCAACAGGGCGGACGACGCATACACCGGGTGCGCCTGGCGGAGATAGGTAGCCATCCCGGCGGCGGCGAGCAGGATGCAGATGAACACGGTTCCCAGGCGATTCCGGAACAGGTACACTACCTCCCGGAGATCGAGGGTCGCGCTTGCTGGAGCTTGTGCGGTGGCCACGGCCATTCGGCTGTCAGTTTCTCGGTTGGATCTTCCTTGATGTCCCCGAGCGCCGATGGGGTGACGAACGCCCTAGAAAGTGGATGAAGGTCTAAAGGTGCGGCGGGATAGAATCACCAAGGTGCGGGATGTTCCGCGTTCGCGGATCAAATCGCCCGGGGCGGAATGCCGCTCACCCGATGGGAGATTCGCCCGTCCCGGTCCCGTGCTTTCCCGAGCAGTTGAGTCATCTCCGTGACAGCGAGTTTGTAGCCGATTCCGCCGCCGTGGCGGGAGACATTCGGATGTCCCCAGTTCGTGGCTGCGCCGAGCCTCCCAAGGCAGGGTTTCGGGGTTTTCCGGCCATCTCCGCGTTTTATTTGGCCGGATACTCGAATCTGGCCATAACGAGCCTAGTTATTGTTCTTTAGCACGTTGCACAATCCTTGGCGAGAATCCGGCCATATAAACCGAGAATCCGGCCAAATAGATCCGGACATCCGGCCACATCCCCGAAATCCCCTGTCCCGGCCCCTCTTCGCCCGCTGAAACCCCGCTGATCTTCGCGTGATTGCCACGCCTCGCCGGCGTTCAACTGGAACCGCCCCTGACTGCGCCCGTATTCGCCATAGCGCCTTGGCGACGGCCCTCCCCGTAGCTGCGAGCGTAAGCGAGTAGCCTTCCCCGTGGCTGCGAGCGCCAGCGAGCGGCCTTCCTCGTAGCTTGCGGAATTTAGCCCCCTCCAACGTAGCCGAATTTGTAAGAATTTGGCTGCTACCCGCTCAAAGAAAGCTAACGCCAAAACGCATGCCGAGCCGCCCAACCGATCGGCCACAAAAAGCGGAAAAAGGGACCCGAAAAACCGGCCGATCTTGGTGGAGCCCGATGTCCTCACCGGGGGCTGGGTCGACATAGCCGCAAGCAACGCGATTCAGGACATCGCGTTCCGCCAGCCAAGGACGTCTCAAAGAGGATAGCCCCCGATGCCCGGTAAGCTCCGGCTGACGCTCACGATCCCCGCGGCTGCGACTGTGTCCGCCCTAGCGCTTGGGCAAAGGCGGAGCGTGAGCGAGTGGCTCAACCGTGGCTGCGAGCGCCAGCGAGCGGAGGATTGAGCACCCGCGTGAGCGGTGAATGGCGTAGACTGCCCTGAGCCTGTCGAAGGGCTGCGAGCGCCAGCGAGCGGATTTCCGCCTCGTAGCTGCGAGCGTGAGCGAGTGGCCTTCCCCGTGGCTGCGACTGACTGTGTCCCCCATAGCGCTTAGGCGCAGACGGCGCGCCAGCGAGCGGTTCAATGCGTGACCACCGGCGCCTCCTCCTGTTTCGATCCGGCAAGATCGGCAACTATCCCGCTACGGTCGACACTCCTGTCAAGAGTACAGTCGTGACCCCGTCGGACGGATCCCAGGTCGCGTGGGTTCGATCCGGTGATGGGTGAGGTTCGTTATCTCGGCGGCAACACAGGGATCGCTCCCTTTCTCCCTATGCGCTCCGGGTTCGAAAAACGTCCTGGGGCGCTGTCCAATGGAGCGAACCTGAATTCGTATACGACGATCGACGCCATCGGCCGACCTTGAACGTCGAGTGCCGCCGAGAACCGCCATTGCTTTGCCGCCGACGCAACCGCATCACGCAACTTATCGGACGAAATCTTCATGTCGCACTTAACCACCTTACCGTCGGCTCCCACATCAAACCAGACTTTCGCCGCGACCTCCTCCCCAAAGAAGCGCAACGCATCCGGATATTCAGGCAGGATTGAGTGCAGCACAATCGGTCGCTGAACAACATCAACCGGATAAATACCAACAATTTTCACAGAGACAGCGTAGGCATCTCTAGTGGATTTTGCCCAATCATCCGCACGATCATTCGTCGCATAAGCCGAAACCAAAACCCCAAACACCATCACAAGCACATGTAGTTTCATTTGCATCCCAATGCTTTCCTCATGTCATCAAACGATACGCTATAATCTACACCTTCTGCCTTCCATAAAACGTATTTTCCTGAGCGTTAAAGGCACCACCGTTTGTCCATATCGTATCACCATTCCCCAACTTCTTTGACGTAAGCACTGTTGTGTCACCTCCCAATGTATCACCAGTAGGGCGTGACAGTCCCGGATATGACGTCTGCATCGAAGGGTGACTGTGAAAGCTCCAAATGGCCGAAGCGTTCACCGAAGTGTAGTCGTTGCTCGAATTAGTCGTGAGGATATTGGTAGGCAAGCCTGTCCCCGCTGCCTTGAAGGAATTCCAACGGGGTCATGACTGTACTCTTGACAAACCCTGCTGAGGAATTCCAAAGGGGTCATGACTGTACTCTTGACAAACCCTGCTGAAACTCGCGCGAGCGTTCGCTGCCCGCCATACGAAACCGGCGCACGTACTGGCTGACGCTCGCCGCCGGCCCCATCTGGAGCCGTTCCCCCAGTCAACCGTTCGAGACCGACATCGCCCGCTTCGGGGCCCTCCAGCAGACAGCCGATAAACAACTCCGCTGCCCCCTTCCCCATGAACAGATCGCGCCGGTAGTTCCCACGGTTGATCACGTGGTAACAGGCCCCGCCATACTCCAACCGCAATTTGCGCGCCATGACATCAAGCCCTCTCGCCCACTCAGCCACCGTTGTCAAGTTTCAACACATGACCCCTTCGCAGCGTTCCT
>DASZYH010000315.1:0-15974 GCA_035545515.1 Opitutaceae bacterium | reverse complement strand
GCGTCGCCGATCCTTGGCGCGCTGTCGGACCGGTTCGGCCGCCGGCGGATCATCCTGAGTGCGACCGCCGGCTCCGCGATCGACTACACGATCATGGCGAATGCACCGACACTGGGCTGGCTGTTCGTCGCCCGGATGATCTCCGGCGCAACCGCGGGCATTCTCGCCACCGCGAATGCGTACGTCGTGGACGTGACCCCGCCGGAAAAACGCGCCGGCGCTTTCGGCATGATCAACGCGGCGTTCGGACTGGGCATCATGCTGGGGCCGCCGCTGGGCGGCTTGTTGGGCCATATCAACATCCACCTGCCGTTCTGGTTTGCCGCGGCGTGCTCCGCGATGAACTGGATTTGGGGATTCCTGGTGCTGCCTGAGTCGCTCCCGCCGACGCAGCGCCGGCCGGTGGCCTGGAAAAGGGCGAACCCGATCGGTGCGCTGCTCGCGCTGCGGCGCTTCCCGGCGGTGTTCGGTCTGACGATGGCGTATTTCATGGTCTATCTCTCGCAGACGATGATGCAGTCCATCTGGGCGCTGTATACTCAGGAGCGATACCACTGGAGCGTACTTCAGGTTGGCCTCTCGTTGATGGTGGCCGGCGGCCTGATGGCGCTGCTGCAGGCCACGCTGGTGAAACACATCGTGCCGCGACTCGGCGACACGCGTGCGTTTATCTGGGGGTGCTGGGTGTGGGTGCTGGCGTTCGCCGCCTACGGGCTCGCGAGCGCCGGGTGGATGATCTACGCCACGATGGTTTTCGGTACGATGGCGGGCATCGCCACGCCGGCGCTCCAAGCCTACGTGACGAAGCACGTGCCCGCGACCGAACAGGGCGCCGTGCAGGGTGTGTTCAGCGGGCTCGGCAGCCTCTCCTACATTCCCGGACCGCTGATCGCGACGTGGAGCTTCGGCTGGGCGGTTGCCGACAGCCGGCGCGTGCATCTGCCGGGCATCGCGTTCTTCGAAGCCGGACTCGCCGTCCTGATCGGAATGGTGCTCGCGCTGCGCTCCTTCCGGCGCGACCGCGGCATGGCGCTGCCGTCGCTGGAAGCGACCGAACCTGCGACCACCGCGTGAGGGGGGCGGCGGACGGACTCAAACGCCGAAAAGCTGAGCGGCCGCCGCGGCGAAATCCGCCGCGCGCGATCGTCGGGCGGCGAATTTCCCATCGCGTCGGCGGCAATCCGCAATAAATAGAGCGGTATGACGACCGTTGCCCCAGCGTATAAGGATCGGACCACCGGCCTCGTGTTGTTCGGAGCGTGTCAAATCATCCTCGGCCTCGTCCTGCTGTTGCTCGTCAGCACGAGTATTGTGGCGCGGCCGGCGACGCCACCCGGTGTGGAAGCCCCGAACGTTCTGTCGACTGGACTGCTGGCCCTCATGTTCGCCGGTGGGATGATCTGGCTCGGCATTGGCTCGATCATGTTCCGACGCTGGGCGCGTGCCTTGATCCTTTGCCTGTCGAGCGTCGCGCTGGTCATGGGCCTCGGCGGTTGTGTCATCCTTGGCATCCTGCTGCCGTTCATGGATGAGATGATGCGGCGAAGTGCCGAGGCCAACGGCCAGACCCTGCCGCCCGAAGCCATGACGGCCATCCGCGTGGGCATCTTGTTTTTCGCCGCGGTATTTTACGTGGCGATCCCCGGGGTGCTGGTTCTCTTCTACCGCGGGCGAAACGTGAAGCTCACCTGCGAGGCCCGCGATCCGGTGCCGCGCTGGACGGACCGCGTTCCATTGCCGGTGCTCGCGGTGGCGCTGCTGCAGATCTTCGGGGCCGCGACGATGCTGTTGATGATTCCCACGTATGGGCGGGCGTTTCCGTTGTTCGGCACGATCGTGCACGGAGCCCCGGCGCTGGTGATCTACGTAGGGTTCGCGATCATTTCGATCCTGATTGCCCGCGGGTTTTTCCGGCTGGAGCGCTGGGCGCTGTGGACATACCTGGCATTGCTGCTGATTTTTGGCCTCAACTCGCTGGTGGCGTTTTCGGGCAGCGGACTGATGGCGTACTACGAGGCGGCCGGCGTGCCCGAGCAGCAATTGAAGATGCTCCAGGCGATGCCAATGGCCGCGATCATGCGATTCGGCGCGATCTGGGGAGTGGGCTTGCTGGTGTACCTGTGGTGGCTGCGCCGCTACTTCAAACCATCCGAGGTCCCGCCCGTTATCGCGAACGGGTGACGATTGGGGCCACCGTCACCTTCAGCCCCTTCGCGAGACATCTCAGGTCTCGTCGCGACGCCCCTGAAGGGAGGCCTATCACACGGCGTTCGATGTCGGACATGGTGTTCCGATGTCGGACATTCATGTCGGACACGATGTCCGATGTCGGACATTTGCGTCGGACACGCTTCCCAGGGTGTCGGACACAGGTCGGACATGATGTCCGACATTGTCCGACCGGTCGGACGTCGTGTCCGACCACGGTTGTTGCCCTCCTGTAGGCGGCCAGCTCGCTGGCGCCACCTTGTATGTCCGAAGGGGGACAGTCCCCGAAATCCGTGTGCCTGAAAGGGGGACAGACCCCAAAATCCGGGGTGGCGGCCGAATCCGGCCGTCTCCCAGCCGGATTTGGCCGGATTCTCGATTAATATGGCCGGATTCTCCGGGTTGGGCGGATGGCATGTTTGGTAGATGCTATCGACCAATACATTAGGTATATACCGGAGGTTATGGCCGGATTCGAGAATCCGGCCAAATAAACCATGTCACTATCCGGTATCGGGCCATTTCCCTGTTTCCAGCTCCCCGCGCGCTCGTTGGAGCAATCGCACATTCGATCGCTGCGCCGGCCGCGGCCACTGCCGGTTTCCCGGTCGACGTTACGATCGTTCCCGCGGCCGCGCCTCAGTCGCTCCGGCGGACGCCATTTGCTCGTTCCCCGATCGCACCGCCACTTGCTGCCGAGGACGTCCATGTGTTCGTTTCCGCGAGGATGGTGTTCCGATCGGAACACGAAAGTGGCTCGGGCCAGAAACCGGATTGGAGACTCGGTGGCTGAAGGCGGGCCAGATACATGTTCCGGTCGGAACATGGAGGTGGCTGCGAATGGACTGGCTCAGAGGGTGTGAGCACGATCCGGCGCGCCAACTCGACGTTCCGGTCGGAACATGGAGGTGGTCGTGGGAGGGAGGGGCCCTAGCGCAGGCGGCGTCGATCAGGGCTGAGGAAAGCCGCGGGATGCGCAGTGTGGTTACGGGCGGCGCGCGAAGCTGCGGCGGGCTGGCTAGAGCGCTTGAAACAAGGATGTAGCCGATCGCCGGCGCGATATCTCAGTTGGTAGGTACTGGGACTCCGCTCCCAGCCGCGGCGGGGTCAGGCGACGCCGCCCTACATCGAACCATGGCGCGGAAGGGACTCCGCGCCCTGCCGGAGACTACGACTCAAGTTAAATCGTACTTGCGCCGACAGCAGGGAATGGAGCGAGGCGCGCCGGGCGTCACCCGAGCAGCTTCAGCGCGACCTGGGGGGACTGGTTCGCCTGCGAGAGCATCGCCGTGCCGGCTTGGACGAGGATGTTGTAGCGCGCGAGATTCGTGGATTCCGATGCGACATCGACGTCGGTGATCCGGCTGTTGGCGGATTGAATGTTCGCCATATTCGTCGAAAGCACATCAGCCGAGAACCCAAGGCGCGACTGAGATGCTCCGTTGTTCGCCCGTTCCGTGGCTACGTCCTGGATGGCCGAATCAACCGTCGTCAGGTTCAGCGAACTCAACGACGCCGCCGAGGTGACATTTGCCACGTTTCCCGAGGTGCCCGGCGCCGTGTTGGTCAGGGAAAGACTCGTGATCGTAAATGTGGCGGCGTTGGCCGAGATCCCGAGAAATCCGCCGCTTCCACCGAGGGATGCGGAGATGGTCTGCACCACCGTGCCATCGACTGACACCGTTGTCTGCGAGCCATTATCGGTGACAATATAGTGATGCTGCGACGTGTCGTTGACCGCCGGACCTCCGAATCCGCTGCCGCCGCCGTTGAATGCCAGATTTCCGCCGGTGCTGCCGGCAGTGGCGTCGAACGTCAACGTGAGCGGGCCCGCCACGTTCGATTGCGACGTAAATATCTCGCCGGTGCCGGGGAGGACGGCGGTCGTGCCGTTATTGGTCGCTCCGTTCGCGGTCGACCAGTCGGATGCGCTCATCCCGATGCTGTTCCAAGTCTGTGGGACCGTACCCAGCAAGTTGGCCGAGCCGACATTGACCGCCTGCGCGCTCGAGTCGACGGTCGTGCGGATGTTCAAGCCGGAACTCCCGAAGAGGGCGATCCCGTTGAATTTCTCGGAGCCGAGCGACGTGATTTCCTGCTGCAGCTGGACGAATTCGTCGTTGTAATTGGCAATGTCACTCGAATTTTTCGTCGGATCCAGCGAAAGCGTTTTCAACTGGCTGACCCGATCCAGGATCTTCCCGACCGTCGCCAGCACACCGTCCTGCGTCTGTAGAAATGAGGTCGCGTTGCTGATGTTACTCGCGATGGCCCCCTGTTGTCCGACCGTCGCACTCAGCTTCATCGAAACCGCCAGGCCGCCGGCGTCATCGGCGGGGGAGACGATCTTCGATCCGCTGGAGAGCCGGTTGAGGCTCTTCTGCAGCATCGCAGTGGAACTCGCTAGATTGTCGGCCGCCATCGTGGCGGCGGAATTCGTATTGATGACAACGGACACGGGCCATCCTTGGGCTGTGAGTTCAAGAGGAGAGAGCGGCGCGTCATGCGCTCGCGAGGGTCTAATACGGTTTCGTAGCCGGTGACTTTAGTGGCCGGGAGTTTTTCCCGTTTTTACCTTAGGTCGGTGAACGGACGGTCGAGCGGGCGAAAGGACGGGATCGAGGGTAGGGCGCCAGTCCCTTCCGCGCCTCGCTCTTGTGGCGGCGAAGGGACTCGCCGCCCTACCCGAGGAATGGACTAAATTTGTGTCTATGTGTTCATCTGTGGTTCTTCTCCGGCTCCTTCGCCCCCTTCGAAGACTTCGCGAGACCGATTGGTTTTGGTGTCTGGTTTGGTGTCTCGCGGAGAGGGCGAAGGCTTTGAAGGTGAGACGGCAGATGAAACGCTGACGCGTTGGGCTTTCCGCGTTGCGGAAAGCTCCGGCGGGGTCAGGCGACCCCGCCGTACACTTGCTCATTATTCGCTGCGGAGCGCCTCGGTTGGCTGCACGTAAGCCGCGCGGCGGGCGGGGAGCCAGCAGGCGAAGAGTCCGATGCTGACCAGCAAGCCCGTCACAGCGCCGAACACCACGGGGTCACGGGGCGATTCCGCGCCGATCAGATGGACCATCAACTGCGAGACGGCCAGTGCGCCACCGAGGCCGATCACCAGGCCGATGGCGAGTTGTCGCAGGCCGCGGGAGAGCACAAGGCGGACAACCGAGCCGGCGGTCGCGCCGAGCGCCATTCGGATGCCGATCTCCCGCGTGCGCCGCGCCGTGCTCTGGGCGACCACCGCATAGATCCCGACCGACGCCATCGTCAGCGCGATCAACGCGAACGTGAGGAAGAGCGAACCAAACACCTTCAGGAACCAGTTGTTGTGCTCGATGGCGTGGGGCAGCGACTGCACCTCGAACAACGGCAGGGTGGGGTCGATCGCCTGCACGGCCGCGCGCACCGAACTGGCGAGCGCGGCAGGGTCGCCGGGCGTGCGCAGCATCAGCCCCAACCACGCCCACGGCTCCTGCCGATCGGACAGATATACGACGGGCGGCGGGTTCGGCGATTGCGGGTCCTGCACGATATCACCGCAGACGCCGACGATCGTGATCCACGCGCCGGGCTTGCCGTCATTGAGGAACCGGAACCGCTGGCCGATCGGCAACTCGCCGGGCCAATAGCGTACGGCGAAGGCGCGTGTGACCACCGCGGCCTCGTGCCCCGTTTCGCCGTCCGGATCACGGAGCGCGCGTCCGCCGAGGAGCGGCAGGTTGATCGTCGCGAGATAATTGGGCGTGGCGAAGATCGGCGCGACGCGCGGCGGCTGCTTCGGGTTCGGCGCCGGCCGGCCTTCAATCTCGATATCGCGGGTCTGTGACCCGAGGCCGGGGAAATCGGACGCGAGCACCGCCTGGTCGACGCCGGGCAATGCCGCGAGCCTCGCCTCGAGCCGGTCGTGCATGCGGATCCGGGACTCCGGCGTTTCGTAGCGTTCGCCCTTGCCATCCGGCAGGCTGATCCGCGCCGTGAAGAGGTGCGCTGCCGGGACGAAGGGATTGATCCGCTGCAAGGTGAGGAAGCTCCGCATCATCAACCCGGCGCCCGCGAGGAGCACCACGGTGAGCGCAAACTGGAGCGCGACGAGCGCGCCGGTGAGCCGACCGCCGCGGAACGTGCCGCCGGCGGTGCCATTCTTCAGCGCCGAGTTGAGGTCGACGCGGGAGGCGCGCCACGCCGGCAGCAACCCGAACGCGATCCCGCTCAGCACCGAAATCGCCGCGAAGTAGGCGAAGACGCGCCAGTCCATCGTGAACTGCACCCAAAACGGTTTGCCCACGTTTTGCGTCGCGTTGTCAAACGCGCGGACCCCGAAGGTTGACAACCCGAGCCCGAGCACGCCGCCGAGGCTGCTGAGGAGGATGCTTTCGGTGAGGAGCTGCCGCACGATCTGCCAGCGCGACGCGCCGATGGCGGCCCGGACGGCGATTTCGCGGCTGCGGCCGAGCGCGCGGCTCAGCATCAGGTTCGCCACATTGGCGCACGCGATCAGCAGCACGAAGCCGACCGCGCCGAGCATGACCAGGAAGACCAGCTTGATTGGTCCGCCGTTGAACGTCTGCTGGAACGTCTGCACCAGCGCGGTGAGGTCGCGGTTCGTTTTGGGGTACGCCCTGGCCAGCCGGCTCGAGATCACCGTGAGGTCGCCCTGCGCATCGCTCTGGCTCAGGCCCGGTTTGAGCAGCCCGAAAAGCATCAGACTGCGCCGACCGCGCTTTTCCCGTTCCGCCGTCGGCACCAGCGGCCGCCAGATTTCCTCGTTGTTCGGAAATTTGAAACCGGGCGGCATCACGCCAACGATGACCGTGGGTTTGCCGTCGAGGTGGACGGAACGGCCAATGACATCGCGGGCGCCTCCGTACCGTTTCTGCCAGACATCATAGCCGATTAGGAGAACGGGCGCGGCGCCCGGCCGGTCATCGGCGGACGAGAACCCGCGGCCAAGGACGGGCGGGGTCCTCAGCATGTCGAACATGCCCGACGAAACGGTGCCCAGGTTGAAGCGCTCGGGCGGATTGTTCTCCTCGCTGAGAACCCCCTGGTTCTGACCCGCGGCCTCCAGATCCGCGAAGCAGTGGTTTTGCTCCCGATAGTCGCGGAAGTCCGGGAGCGAAACCGCCTGCATGTGGCCAGGATCGCTGATCCGCTCCTGCATGACGGTGACCAGCCGATCGCCGCCGGGGAGTGGCACCGGCTTGAACAGCGCGGCATTGACCAGGGTGAACACCGTCGTGTTGATGCCGATCCCGAGGGCGAGCGTGACGGCGACGGCGGCGGAGAACCAGGGACGGCGCGCAAGTTGACGAACAGCGAACCGGAGGTCGTGGGGCATCATGGGGAGGGGAAGCCGTCTCCGGGTATTTGGGGCGAAAGGGAACAAGCGGACGGACGACGGCGAGACGGAATACACGCGGGTGGGGGCGTAAGTTGCAACGTTCGAGGCTTGAGGGCGGGGGCCCTGTCGGGATTAAGGCTTTGCCGGCGGGTGGAACGCCCGCGCGGGATCCATGGTGGAGCATGCTGACATATTGCCATGCCACTCGCTCACGCTCGCAGCTACGATGGGCGGTCCGCTCGCTGGCGCTCGCAGCTACGACAGGGGGTCCGCTCGCTGGCGTCCTCCTTCGCCCAAGCGCTTCCGAGGACAGGTCGCCGCTACAGGTGAGTCAGACCAATCGAATATCCAAAATCGAAAATCGAAAATTCGACCACTCGCTCACGCTCGCAGCTACGACGGAGGAGCCGCTCGCTGGCGCTCCGCCTTCGCTGAGGCTATGGCGGACACGGTCGCAGCCACGTTGGCCATTCCGCAATCCGCAATCCGCAATCCGCAATGCCTCCGCTCAGCCGCGTTTGGACCAGCGTCGGTCTTGGACGAGTTCGAGGGCGCGGGTTTCGATCAGGACGCCGGCAACCGCGGGGTGGGTGCGGAGTTGCTGGAAGGAGGCGGCGTTGATTTTCCAGCTCAGCGCCGTGCTCGCCTCGGCCATCGGCGCGACGCGGTCCTCGAACACGAAACCAAATTCCACGCGCGTATCGCCGACTTGTTTGTTCAGCGTCTCGCGCAGCTGCTGGAGGAACGCGGGCAGCTCGCGGTGCTCGGGCCGGAGCAGCCAGGTCACTTTTCGTACCAGCCGCGCCACCTGTCCGTCGAGCGCGTAGCACTCCTTCACGTTGATCCGTGCGCCCTCCTGGTTCACGAGGATGTTGCCCTGCACGAGTACCAGCGCGTTTTCCGCGAGGCTCTGGCCGTAATTGGCGTACGCGTCCGCGAACATGTTCAGCGCGATCGAGCCCTGTTTGTTCTGCAGCGTGAACGCCACCCAAGGACGGTTGTCCCGCTTCGAGAGCCGCTTCACCAGGTTGCTCGCGATGCCACAGAGCCGGAACTCAATCCGGTCGCCCTGGAGCAGCAACTGGTCGATGGGGAAGGTGTCGATCGCATCGGCCAGCCCGATGTACGCGTTCATCGGATGGCCGGACACGTAGAACCCGAGCAGTTCCTTCTCAAACGCCAGCCGATTGTCCGCCGTGAGTTTCCGCTCGGCGCCGTTGCCATTGCCCTTCTTGCCGTTTGCGGCCGCGGCCTTGGGGCTGCCACCGCCGAGATCAAGGAATCCGTGACGATCCTCGCCGGGGGTCGCGGCCGCCGCCGTGCCGGCACCGACTGGTGCGCGCCGGGTGTGCTTCAGCATCTGGGCGAACTCGCGCGCCAACTCTTCGCGGGGCGGCGGCGGCGCGGCGACATCGGTGGCGCCCAGGTCGAACAACATCGTTTCCGCCGGCTCGGGGGCCTTGGCGGCGGCGGGCTGTTCCTTCCGCAGGGCGGGGTATTTCCGCTGGAGTTCGGTAAGGACCGACAGCGCCTCGTCGATCTGGGCAAACAACAACTCGCGTTCCGCCCCGCTGAAATCGAAGGCGCCGGTTGCGATCAGGTTCTCGAGCACGCGCTTGTTCACCGCGCGTGAGTCGGAGCGCACGAGAAAGTCGTAGTAATCGCGATAGGCGCCCGTCGCATCGCGCTCCGCGATGATCTTGGCCGCCGCCTGTTCGCCGACGCCCTTGATGCCCGCAAGTCCGAAACGGATCGCGCCGTCGATCCGGTCCGAGTCGGCGGACGCTGTCGCGGGGGATCCGCGTCCGGTGCCGGTTGCCGCCGGCGCCGCGTCCTGCTCACCGCCCCGGCGACCGGCATCGGCCGTGGGTTTGGTTTCGCGGAGCACGGGCGTGAACGCCTCGCGCGATTCGTTGATATCGGGGCCGAGGACAGTCATGCCCATCGCCTCGGCCTCGGCGATGAAGTGCGACACCTTTTCCGCGTTGCCGAGCTCGGCCGTGAGCACGGCGGCCATGAACTGCACCGGGTAATTGGCCTTCAGATACGCGGTCTGGTAGCTGACGAGCGCGTAGGCCGCCGAGTGCGACTTGTTGAAGCCGTAGCTGGCGAACTTGTTCAACAGGTCGAAGATTTCGTTGGCCTGCTTTTCCCCGATGTTGTTCACGCGCTTCGCGCCCTCGACGAACTTGAGGCGCTCCTTCGCCATCGCCTCCGCATCCTTCTTGCCCATCGCGCGGCGGAGCATGTCGGCGCCGCCGAGCGTGTAGCCGGCGATGATCTTCGCGCACTCCATCACCTGCTCCTGGTAGACAATGATGCCGTACGTCTCCTTCAGCGACTGCTCGAGCAGCGGATGCGGGTAGCTGACGGTCGACGGATCCTTCTTCCCGCGCGCGTAGTCCGGGATGAACTGCATCGGGCCCGGCCGATACAGCGCGCCGATGGCATTGATGTCGTCGATGTTCGAGACGCCGACCTGCTTGCAGGCGTTCTGCATGCCGGGAGATTCCAACTGGAACACGCCGACCGTCTTGCCGGCATTGAGCATCGCGTAGGTCTTCGGGTCATCGAGCGGGATTTTCTCGATGTCGAACGCCGGGTCGGCCGTCCGGCGGACGTTCTCCACGGCATCCGAGATGACGGTGAGCGTCTTCAGACCGAGGAAGTCCATCTTCAGCAGCCCGAGCTTCGTCACCGCGCCCATGTCGAACTGCACCGTGACGTCGCCTTCCTGGAGCGTGAGCGGGACGAATTCGTCGAGCGGCTTGTCCGTGATGATGATGCCGGCGGCGTGCTTGCCGGTGTTGCGCACCATGCCCTCGAGGACGCGCGCCTGCTCGAAGATCTTCTTCGCGACGGGATTCTTGTTCACCTCGTCGCGGAGCTCCGCGCTCTTGGTCACCGAATCCTCGAGCGTGATGTTCAGCTCGTCGGGAATCATCTTCGCGAGCCGGTCGGCCTCGGCGAACGGCAGGTCATGCACGCGCGAGATGTCGCGGATCACCATCTTGGCGCCGAGCGTGCCGTAGGTGATGATGTTGGCGACGCACTGGTCGCCGTACTTCTGGCGGACGTAGTCGATGACCTCGCCGCGGCGGCGCATGCAGAAGTCGATGTCGAAGTCGGGCGGCGACACGCGTTCCGGGTTGAGGAAGCGCTCGAACAGCAGCTTGAACCGGATCGGGTCGAGGTTGGTGATGCCGAGCAGGTACGCGACGAGACAGCCGGCGCCGGAACCGCGGCCCGGGCCCACCGGCACGCCATGCTGTTTCGCCCAGTGGATGAAATCCCAGACGACGAGGAAGTAGTCGACGAAACCCGTGACGTTGATGATCGCGAGCTCGTAGCCCATCCGGACGGCGAGCTCCTCCTCCGGCGAGAGACCGCTGTAGTCGGGCGGCTGCGGTTTCTGGCCGGCGGGGAGGTTGGTAAGCTTGGCCAGCCGCTCGGCGACGACGGCGCGCTGCGCGACCGCCGGGTAGTCGTGCCCGTACCGCTGCTGCATGCCCTCGACACAGAGCTGAAACAGGTACTCGGCGGGCGTGTGCTTCGCCTTGATCTCGGGCGGGAGCGGATAGCGCGGGTAGCGTTCGCTGCCTTTCGGGAACGGGATCGACAGGTCGCACATTTCGGCGACGAGCTGGGTGTTCGTCACCGACTCCGGCACCTCGGCGAAGATCTTTTCCATCTCCTCGCGCGACTTCAGGAAGAACTGCGTCCCGTCGAACCGCATCCGGTCGGCGTCGCCGATCTTCGCGCCCGTCTGGATGCAGAGCATGGCGTCGTGCGGTCCGGCGTCCTGGGCGCGGACATAGTGAACGTCGTTCGTGCAGATGATCTTGAGGTTGAACTCCTCGGCGAGCTTGAGGAGTCCGGGGATGATCTTCCGCTGCTCGGGAATGCCGTGGTCCTGGAGTTCGACGAAGTAGTTCTCGCGGCCGAAAATCTCCACGAACCGGGCGCAGGCCCGGCGCGCCTCCTCGAACTTGTCGTGGAGCAGCCGCTGCGGGACGAGCGACGCGAGGCACCCGGTGAACCCGATGAGTCCGCCCGAGTATTTCGCGAGCGTTTCGATGTCGGTCCGCGGCTTGTAATAGAAACCCTTCAGGTGGGCGTCGGAGACGAGCTTCAGCAGGTTCTGGTAGCCGGTGAGGTTTCGGGCGAGGAGTCCCAGGTGGAAGATCGATTTTCCCTCGTCGGACCGACCGGTCTTTTCGAGGCGCGACGTCTCGACGAGATAGAGCTCGCAGCCGATGAGCGGCTTGATGCCCTTGGCTTTCGCCTGGTTGTAGAACTCGATTGCGCCGTAAAGATTGCCGTGGTCGGTCAGCGCGAGCGCCGACATGCCGAGCTCCTTGGCACGATCCGTCAGGCGGTCGATTCGGCAGCATCCATCGAGGAGGCTGTAATCGGTGTGAACGTGAAGGTGGACGAAGTTTTTGTCGACGGTCGGCACGGACGAGCCTCAAACAAGACCTTCCGCGCGTTCGCGCAAGGATTTCGCGCCGCGAAAACCTGTTGATCGGTCTACGGGGTCGCCGACCCCGCCTTGCCGAGTGAGGTAGGGCGAGGCGTCGTCTCACCGAGCTGATCCGGCGGGGTCGGGCGGCCCCGCCTTGCTATGAGCCGCGGGTTATTTGCCTGCGAATACGACAGCGAGGCAGAGGCTGAGGTCGGAGAGCGGGGCCACGCTGCGGCTGCTTGGCGGGGATGGCATGGGTCCGGATTGCGGGCCGACGATCGTCGCGAGCCGCAGGAGGTTCGAGCTGAGCTCGATTCCCGACGCCCGGGTGCTCGCGAGATTGACGAGGATGCGCAGCTTGTCGTGCACGATCTCAAACTGGATGTTGCCGCCGTCGACGGCAAAATTGTCCGTGTCGCTGACGGCGAGCACCGGACGGTTGCCAAACCGGGCGCGCACGTCGTCCCACCGGTTGCGCTCGGATCTTGCGACGAACAGGAGCTGGCAGGGTCCGATCTGGTCGACCGAATCGTAATGCGCGACGACCACCTTGCGCGCCTCCCACGTCGCGCCCGCGACGACCTCGTCGATCAGGGCGGCGATCGGACCGTGGCCGAGCACGCCGATCGTGAGCGGTGCGTGCGGACCGCTGAAGGCGTCGGCCGGCCACTTCGTGAACGCGATCACATTGTACAAGGCGGCGGCTTTGATTTCGTATTCCGATACCGGTGGGCCGACGGACGGCGGCTTGGCCCCTGCCGGGCGGAGGGTGCACGGCGCGACGAGGATCGCGACGATGATGCAGAGGCGGGCGGGCAGGGACATTAAGCAGAACAGGGTTTCAGGCGGTAACGCGTCCGGCAATGGAGATCCGGAATCGCGACGATGGATCGGGAAAATCCCGGGCGGTTCCCTGGTCGGTCGAAGTGAGGGCGGTCCGTTCGCCGGTTTGCCAGGCCGCGCCCGGGTCGATCGCGGCGGCACACCGCTGGCCGCGCCGCTTATCCGCTCGTCGTCGGGTCCCGTTTGGTCGGGAGTTCCGGGAAAAGCGAGGTGAGTTCGGCGACGGTCGGCATTTTGCGGAGGACGCGATCAACCTGCAGGGCATGCGCCTGCTCGCGCAGGATGCTGTTCCGATCGGATGTCAGCCCGACGATCCTCATGTCGCGGAGAGCGGCGCGGCTGCGCGCCCAGCAGACGACCTCAACTCCGCCGCCGGGGACGTCCACGTCGATCAGCATCAGTCGCGGTTTGGTGCCTCCGGCGAGGGTTCCACGGAGAAACGAGATGGCCTCCTCGCCGCTGCGCGCGACGGCGATTCCCAGACGAATGCCGGCGTTCGCCAGCAGGCGTTTGAGCGAGGCCAAATCAGCCGGGTTGTGATCAACCAGGAGCACCGTGCGGGGAAATGGATCGTTTGAGTCCACTGGATACTTTTCGGTAGCTTCATCCTACCGGAAACCGCTTGGTCATCATACCGGGACAAACGCCAAATGTTGTGTAGGACCCGATATTACAGCGACATGGCATGGAGCGGGCGGCGGGCCGCCGGCGGCGGGGTCCGGGCTTGGCGCGTGCTCACCAGTCGGCATTCAGGTCGCCATAATCCGGGAAAATCCGCTTTTTCCACGGCGAGAAAAAAGCCGTTGACGAGGACTTGGACGGCTGGCCTATTTACCCACTTTTCCTTTCACCGACTCCGTCTACGTCTCACCACATGTCTATCGAAATCAAGATTCGCAAGAATGAGCCCATTGACCGTGCGCTGCGGCGCATGAAGAAGAAGCTCGATCGCGAGAATATCATCAAGGGCACTCGGGCGAAGCGTTATTACGAGAAACCCTGTGAACGTCGCCGGCGCAAGGAGAAGGTCCAGGCCTTCACGCAGATGCTGCGCCGTCGGTACGCGGAATAATCATTCCCGGCGTCTTGTCTATTTGCCGCGCTTTGCATTCGCAGAGCGCGGCTTCTTTGTGTCCGTCGTTTTGCCGTGCAAGTTGCACGTAAATGCCATCATCTGCTGGCCTTAGCTGCGTGAAGCCCATCCTCGCCCTGTCGACCAGCTGGTGTTCGCATCGGCACAACGACGGACATGCCATGCTGCGGGAGATGGCGGGTCTGGGCTTCGAGTACGCGGAACTCAGCCATGGCGTGCGCATCACGCTGGTTCCCGGTGTCCTGCGGGCGGTCGAAGAGGGCGTGATCAAGATTTCCTCGACCCACAACTTCTGCCCGCTGCCGACCGGGGTGGTGCAGGCGGCGCCCAACCTGTTCGAGCCGTCGGCCCGCGAGCACCGGGAGCACGACCAATGGGTGCGCCACACGAAGCGTTCGATCGATTTCGCCGCGCAGGTCGGCGCCAGGGTGATGGTCTGCCATCTCGGCAGCGTGCACTTCTTCTGGTTCAACCCCGCCCGCGCGATACGCCAGTACCTGCGCGAGCACCCGGACGCCGGGCGGCGCGGTGACGACACGGCCTATCGCCAACGCCTCGAGAAATCGCTCGGCCGCCTGCGCAAGCGGATGGTGCCTTTCTGGGAGCAGACGAAGGCCAGCATCAACGAAGTGCTCGAGGCGGCACGGCAAAAGGGCGTCAAGCTGGGCTTCGAGAACCGCGAGCGGTTCGAGGAGCTGCCGCTGGATGCCGATCACCTCGAACTCCTGAACAGCTTTCCGGCGGATGCGCCGGTCGGGTACTGGCACGACAGCGGCCACGCGGACCTGAAGGAAGGCATGGGCCTGCTGCGCCATCGCGAGCATCTCGAAAAGATGGCGCCGCGGACGCTGGGCTTTCACCTCCACGACGTGAACGCCCAAGGCCAGGATCATCAGCCGATCGGCTCCGGTCACATCGACTTCAAGATGGTCAGCCAGTTCTGGCGCCCGGAGCATCTGCTCACGCTGGAATTCAGTCCTCGTCTCGCGATTGAAGATGTGCGTTCGTCGAAGGAACGCATCGATGCGCTGCGCGGCTGAAGGCCGTTGCTCCTCCAGCCGACCTTCAGGTCAATTTTCTCCCCATGAACCTCCGTCTTTTCATTGCCGCCGGCGCGCTTCTGGGCGCCGCGATTTCCGCTTCCGCGGCCGACGCCACGCCGGCCGGCACCGCTCCCGCCCCTGCTCCCGCCAATCCGGATCAGGCCATTCAGACACAACTGAACGTCATCGTCACCCGCGTGAAGGCGAAGCTGGCGAACGGCGAGCAATCGCCGGCGCAACTTGCGGACGACATCAAGGCGTTCGACGACCTGGCCGCCGCGCATCGCGGCGAGAAGACCGACGCGGTGGCGAGCGTCCTCTACGTCGAGGCCACCCTCTACTGGCGTGTCCTGCAGGACTACGACCACACCGCGGCGCTCCTCCAGCAGGTGAAGGACGACTTTCCGAACACGAAATATGCCCCGGCCGCCGCGAAGCTGCTCGAGGGACTCCAGCAGGAGAAGCAGAGCATGGAGATCCAGGCATCGCTCAAGCCGGGCGTGATGTTTCCCGATTTTGCGGAAAAGGACCTGTCGGGCCAGCCGCTGTCGGTCGGCCGGTTCAAGGGCAAGGTCGTGCTGGTGGATTTCTGGGCCACCTGGTGCCCGCCGTGCCGGGCCGAGCTGCCGAACGTGGTCGCCGCGTACCAGAAGTACCATGACAAGGGCTTCGAGATCGTCGGCGTCAGCCTCGACAAGGACGAGTCGCAGCTGAAGAGCTTTCTCGCCGAGCACAAGATGACGTGGCCGCAGTATTTCGACGGGCAGTACTGGCAGACCAAGCTCGCGACCAAATACGGCATCACGAGCATCCCGGCGACGTACCTGATCGGCCCGGACGGGAAGATTGTGGCGAAGGACCTCCGCGGCGAGGCGCTCGACCAGGAACTCGGCCGGCTGCTGGCAAAGTAACCGATCGCGGAATCAGGCAGTCGGCGCATCCGCTGTAGGCGCGGTGACCTCACCGCGCGGGATAGTGCGATTGCCAC
>DASZYH010000314.1:0-21377 GCA_035545515.1 Opitutaceae bacterium | reverse complement strand
GGCCACGACGCTGGACAGTTGGTCTTGCATGGATGATGGAGAATGAGTGAGGGGATCGCGGCTCGATCCGTTGGTTGGTGGTTTGCCAACTCCAAACGGCTGACTCCAAAAAAAGAAGGACGGCACCCCGTTTGGCGAGGCCCGTCCTCCGTAAATCCGAAACCGGGAGGCGAGCCCGCCCGGGGCTCGCGTTGGATTAGGCCTTCTTTGCTGCGCCGGCCTTGGCCTTCAACGCGTCCTGGGCTTGTTTGACCAGAGCGTTAAACGCCACCTCGTCACGAATGGCGAGATCGCTCAGCACCTTCCGGTCGAGCGCGATGTTGGCGGCCTTCAGGCCTTCGATGAACCGGCTGTAACTGATGCCCGCGTTCCGGCAGGCGGCATTCAGACGGACGATCCAGAGGCCGCGGAAATCGGCCTTCTTCTTGCGACGGGCCGCATAGGCATACTGCCACGCGTGCTGGACAGCTTCTTTCGCGTAGCGGAAGAGCTTCGATTTGTTGCCGAAGTAGCCCTTGGCGTACTTCAGCACTTTCTTGCGCCGCTTGCGCGACGCGGGGGAGTTTGTTGCACGAGCCATGTTGGTATTTCCTTTGTTTAATCGCCCGTGGGTCGGCTTGGGAATTTCACCCGCGGAACGAAGTTTAGGTGATGCGCGACGGTCTGTGTTTACAGGCCGAACGGCAGGGCGCGCTTGAGCGGCGCGGCGTGGCCCTCGGCCACCAGCTTGTCCCGGGATGCACGACGTTTGGACTTCGTGCTTTTCGAGCCAAGCAGGTGACGGAAGCCAGGCGTGCGGCGCACGAGCTTGCCCTTGGCGGTCAATTTGAACCGCTTGGCAACGGACTTCTTGGTCTTTTGCATGGAGAGCGGTCGAAAACAGAGATCGCATGCCTCCATGGCAAGGGGAAACTACCGCCCGCAGCCGATCATGCCCGCCTGCCCCGTCCGCCGCGCGCCGCCCTGCGCAAGCATTTGAATCCCAGCGTCGGAGGATCAGGGACTCCGTTATCTCACCGGCGCAACGGGATCCCAGCCATGACGCGTCTTCCAGGCGACCCGAAACCGGTCGAGCACCGGCCGCGCCGCCGGCATCACCCGCCCCGCGAGTTCGGCCACCGGGCGCACCCCGATCAACGAATTTGTGATCCAGATCTCCGAAGCACGCTCGAGTTCGCCGCGCCCAAACACCCCTTCTTCAGAGGGAATTTCGAGGCCACGGGCGACCGCCAATACCTCCGACCTCATGATCCCGGGCAGGATACCCAGCTTTACGCCCGGGGTGCGCAAGGTTCCCCGCCGCACAAAGAACAGACTGCCGACGCACGCCTCCGCCGGGCGGCCCGCCTGATCCGTCAGGATCGCTTCGTCGAATCCGGCGGAGCGCGCCGCCACCAACGCGTCGGTCCACGCCGACCGCGACAGGTGTTTGAACGTCGGATCGACGAGGCTCGGCGGAAGCACCGGACCCCAGCCGACGCGCCACCGCGCGAGCGTCATGTGCGGTCGCGGTGGCCCCGCCTCGACGCGCCATGTCACCTGTCCGTCCGTTTCACGCCAGGCGGCGTATCGCACCACCCCCTGGGCGAGACCATTCTCCCGCGCCACGGCGCGCGCGGCTTCCGCGAGTTGGGCCTCGGTCATCGGAAGTGTCAGCCCCGACCCCTGACACCCCGCCGCAAACCTCGACCAGTGCTGCGCCCAGAACACGGGCTCGCCCTCCCGCCACAGCAGCGTCTCGAACACGCCGGGCACGAATTTTGGAAGTTCCGACATGGCGCCGGGCGTCGCGGGAACCTCCTTTCCATCGACGATTGCGATCATGGTTCAACGGAATCGACCCCGAGCGCGGAGAAAAGCGCCCGTGCCTTCGCCAGCGTTTCCTCGTATTCGGCCGCCGGCTCTGAATCCCACACGATCCCCGCGCCGACGGGAATATCCGCCGTGCCAGCACGGCAGATGACCGTGCGGATGGCGATGTTGAGGTCGATCCGGCCATGCGCACTGAAGTATCCGATCGATCCCATTCCGATCCCGCGACGGTCCGGCTCCAATCGTTCGATCGCCCGCATCGCACTCACCTTCGGTGCCCCGGTGATCGAGCCTCCGGGAAATACCGCCCGGAGCAATTCCCGGCGCGACACGTCGGACCTCATCGTCCCCCGCACTTCGCCGACCAGATGATGCACCGTGGCGAAGCTCTCGAGCGCATGCAGGCGGTGGACCTCGACAGTTCCGGGCACACAGACTCGCCCGAGGTCATTCCGCAGCAGGTCGACGATCATGAGCAACTCGGCCCGTTCCTTGTCGCTGGCCAGGAGCTCAACGCGGCGAGTTCGGTCCTCCTCCCCGGTCGCACCGCGCGACCGGGTCCCCTTGATCGGACACGTTCGGATCACGCGACCCGGAGTCACCTCGAGAAAGCGCTCGGGGGACGTACAGAGGACCGTCGTCTCACCGGCGTCGAGAAACGCCGAAAACGGCGCCGGGTTGATCTCCCGCAACCGGAGGTACGTGGCCGCGGGACTCTCGTCGTGCGGGCACGAGAACCGCTGGACGAGATTCAGCTGGTAGTACTCTCCCCTGGAGATCGCCTCGCGGATTGTGCGCACCCGTTCGAGATAATCATCCCGGGAAAGATTGCTCCGAGCACGGCAGGCGCGTGGAACGGGTTGCTGCAAATTCAACGGCTCGTCCTTCAACCAACCGACAAGCTCGCTGCGCGCCGCTTCCGCCGAACGCACCGCGTCGATGCCGATCGACCAGACCGCATCGTTCAAATGATCCCAGACCAGCGCCGCATCATACCACGCCAGCCGGATATCCGGCGGTTGGCCCACGTCTTCCGTGGCGCCTCCGAGGTGTTCGAACTGTCGTCCAAGATCGTAGGACAGCCATCCCACTGCGCCCCCGAAGAACGGAAGATCCGGATGCCCCTCCGCGGGTCGAATCGCCCCGCGATCCAGCAGGGAGTCGAGCCGACCAAGGGCGTCAGCAACCCCCGCCTCCACCCGTCCGTCTCGATGGATCAGTGTGTAAGCTCCGTCTCGGGCGGAAAATGTCCATTGCGGCATGCACCCCATGACGGAAAACCGGGCGTCGTGAACCCGCCGCAGGCTGCTATCGAGCCAGAACACCCCGGGGCGACCCGCGAGGCGGGAAAACGCGTCGCGCGGCGTAATCCCGTCAATTCGGGTGACCTGGACGTGGTGGGACACGCGCCGGTCCTGCTCGTTTTTGGCTCCAGGTCAACTGCAAGCGCGCGCGTCACACCCTCGCGGGAGATTTTCTGCTTGCGCCCTTGGTTGGCGTACTGCTCCTTGGACGGCTCGACCGCGATGATCGCGGTGCACAAGGCAGTCGGGGCGTAGCTTAGCCTGGTAGAGCGCTACGTTCGGGACGTAGAGGTCGTGAGTTCGAATCTCACCGCCCCGACCATTTGCCTTCGCGACGTTTGCGCAGCAAACCTCGCTCATCCCCGTCCAGGAGGCTGTGGAGCATGATCTCGGTGAACAATCCGACAGCCCTGATCGCTCTCTCTTCGTCGCGGCTCGAGAGCAACCCGGCCGGAGCCACTCCGGTTTTAAGACTGCCTCGCGGCGTTCGCTGGCTCGACCTGGTGCGCCTCCTGTGCCCGGCAGTTTTGTCGGGACAAAAAAAAGCCCCGGACTTGGTGTCCGGGGCCGAAATGATTCGGTAAACGAGTGCCGTTACTTCGCGGGAGGCGGGGGCGGCATCTGGGCCATGGCGCTGGCGCTGGCGCGCTGGGCGATCATGGCGGTCAGGCGCTGCTCCTCGTATTCCGCGTTTTCCTTCGCCACGCGGGCGAGTTCAACGTCCTTCGCGAGGGCGACGTCCTTGCGGCTGAGGTCCAGTTTTTCATTCCGCAGGCGGTCCAGTTCAATTTCGAGCTGGGAAGCCTTCTTGGCGGAGGCATCGGCGGCGGAACGCGCCCGGGCGGTGTCGTCACGAACCTGCTGGTCCGCTGCTTCCTGCTTCTTGCGGCGCTCCTCCTCCTTCTTCTTCTCCTCCTCTTCACGCTCGCGTTGCCGCTTCTGGGCGTCAGCGGCGGCGATCCGCTCCGCCTCATCCTTCTTCTTCTTCTCGGCGGCTAGGTCCGCGGCGACTTTTTCCTGCCGAGCCTTCTCCCGCGCCTCTGCTTCCTTCTTGTGGGAAGAGTAGACCACCAGGAAGAGAGCCAGCATGATGCCGGGGAAAATGACATACATCCACTTTTTCATCGGTAAGTTGAATTAGGCGTTAGGACTTCTTGGCGGCGGCTTTTTCGGCGGCGGCCCGGGCCTTGTCCGCATCATCGATCTTCTGCAGAACCTGCATGAGCGACTGCTGGTTTCCTTCGGCCTGCTTGACGTAGGTGCGGAGGAAAGCCGCCTGCTGGACGAGGCTCTTCTGATCCTCCTGGATCTTGGCGATCTGATCCTTGCTGTCCTGGACATCCTTCTGGAGGCGGCGGACCTGCTCGGAGTACTTGCGTTCGTCCTCGCGGGCCTTGCTCAGCTCTTCGCCCATCTTTTCACGGGCGGCGCGCTCGGCGGCTTCGCGGGCGTCGCGTTCCGCCTTCTGTTTTTTTCGCAATTCCTGCGTGGCCAGGGCCTCCTTGATCGCCTTGTCGCGCGCCTTGGCCTCGTCCTCGAGTTTCTTCTGCCGCTCTTCCCTCTTCTGTTCGTCGATGTGGGCGAGGCGCGCGTTATAGATGCCGGAATAGTGTGAGTAGTACACGGCAAACACCACCGTGCACACCACCGGAATGATGAAATAGAGGTAGCTTTTCTTCATTAGAATAGAGGGGTTATTTCTTCTTCTTCTTCTCGGCTTCGAGGCGCGCATTCCGGTCGGCAATCGTCTGCACGATGCCTTCCCTCACGCTTTTCACCTGCGGATCCTTCGCCCCGTCGGGCGTCTTGACCGCTTCGTTGATGGCCTTGAGCGCGCCGTCGTAATCGCCGAGTTCAAGGGCGGTGTACGCGAGGTACATGTACGCGAGGTGCGGCTTCTCACCGAGGTTGCCCTTCTTGACGGCACGGGCGTAGTAGTCGTGGGCATTCTTCGTGTCGTCGTCCTGCTGGTAGATTTGGCCGATCAGGAGGTCGAGGTTGCCTTCGTTCGGGAAGAGCTTGGTCGCGTCCTTCAACGCGTTGATCGCGTCGAGATCGCGGTCGACCTGTTCATAATAGAGTCCGAGGGTGCGCCAGTTATTCAGCGTCGACTCGATCTTCCCCTTCTTCATGCCGTCGTAAAGCATGTCGCAGGCGACGCTCGGGAATCCGGCGGCGACGTACAGCGTGA
Organism: Opitutaceae bacterium; assembly: GCA_035545515.1. GTDB lineage: Bacteria > Verrucomicrobiota > Verrucomicrobiia > Opitutales > Opitutaceae > ER46. The sequence goes on along the minus strand of DASZYH010000314.1, from coordinate 16,070 downwards.
ACAGGTTGTAGTTGTCGCGCGGCGTGTTCATGTAACCGAGCTTCTGGGCCCGGTCGATCGTGTTGATGGCGCGGAGATAGTACTGCCGCTGCTCGTCGCTGTCCTGCTTCGCCGAGCCGGCGAGATTGTAGTAGGTGGCGAACAACGTCGGCCAGATGTCCTTGCGCGTGGGCCACTGCTTCAGGAACACCTCGGACAGCTGCGCGGAGTGCGCATAATCATTCTGCTGCTGCATGATCGCGATCAGCAGCATGTACAGGCCTTCGCGCGGGTGGATGGCCGAATCCATCGACTGCTCGATCACCTTGCGCGCTTCGGTCAGCGCATGCTGGTCGATGTGCTTTTCGTCCGCCGTTGCCGTATAGTACAGGATCTGCGCCAGCAGCATCTGTGTGTCGGGCTCCGGCTTCTTGGTGCGGGCCAGGTACTGCTTCAGGTACTCCTGCGATTTCGTCACCTCTGCCCGCTGCTCCGCCTTGTTCTTCGTGGTCGTCGCCTGTTGGAACAGGAGCTGGGCGGTGAACTTCCGGATGTCCTGGGAGGTCGCGTCGTCGAAGTAGTGATATCGATCCGACAGCGCCAGCGCCTTTTCCCACGGGTCGATCGCCATCGGGTACTTTTCGAGGGAGATGTACAGCCGGGCCTCGATGTTCAGCAGGTAAGCAGCATCGTAGCTGTCGGCCTTGACCTGCGGGAGCAGCCCGTCGATCAGGCTGAGCATACCCGTGAAGTTCTTCGCGTCTTCGAGGGGCTTCAGCTTCTGCAGGGCATCGCTGACCTTCTCACTGACCTGATGCTGTTGCTTCTGGTCATCCTGCGCCCGGGCAAACGGCGTCGCCAACGCCAGCGCGGTGGCGAGGCCGACCCATGCAAAAGGGCGGAAGATTGGATTGCGTTTGGTGATCACGGGAAGCGGTTACTCGTCGTTGAGGGTGAAGACAATCGGCACCTGCATGTGGGTGTTCACGTTGCGGCCGCCCTTGCGGCCCGGCTTGAACTTCCACTTGCTGACGGCCTGCACCGCGGCTTGCTCGAATTCGCGCTGCGTCGATTTGATGGCGTAGGCGTTCTGGACGTCGCCGTTCGTGTCGACGATGAAGTCGACGGTCACCTCGCCGGTCACGCCGGCCCGGCGCATCTCAAACGGATACTGCGGCGCCACGCGGACGCGGGCGATGGGCGTCTGGTCGAGCTGGGAAAGGTCGAACACCTTCATTCCGCGGAACTGCGACATGTCGCGGTTTTCCGGAATCGCCACGATGCCGGTGGCGGGACGGAGGTTCTCCGGCGGCGGCGGCTGGATGCGCTGGACGAACGACGTGTCCGTCACAAGCTGCGGGACGTCGGTCTGCATCGGAGGCGCAAAGTCCATCGGGGTGACGGGCTCGTCGGTCGTTTCCACCTTATCGGGCTCGTCTGGCTCGATTTTCGGCATTTCCACGAGCTGGACGGTGGGGGCCTCCTCGACCTTCTTCGGGGGAGGCGGACGGTTGGGAAAGAGGCGGTCGCCAAAAAATGCTCCGGCGTGGATCAACGCGGAGACGAGGATGCCAATGATAAGATCGCGACGCATGATATTATTTGCCGGTCGGACTGGTGACGGTTTCGACCGAGACCTGGTCGATGCCGGCCTTGCGCACCTGATCGAGGACCATGACCGCTGCTCCGAACTTCGCGCGGTTGTCGCCGCGCACCAGCACGCGCGGCTCGGCCTCGCGGGAACGAACGTTTTCGAGGCGCGGGAGGATCTCGGAAGCCGTGATCAGCTCCGGCGCGCCGTTAGAGCCGACCTTCCAGTAATAGGTCCCCGCATCGGACACCTGGATGTTGATTGTGGTCGTGTCCGGCGGACCCGACGACACCTGTGCTTTCGGCAGGGTCACCGGGACCGAGGAGATGCGATCAAGCGAGAGCGTGAACAGGACGAACGTGGCGAGCAGGAAGAAAATGACGTCGATCAGCGGAATGATCTCGATACGCGCCTTTTTCTTGCCCGGCTCAGCCTTGCCAGATGGACCAGCCATGAGAGTGGAGAATCAGAAGTGAACGAATGAAGCGGAACCCCGGCCGGTTATTTGTTGGCCTGACGGACCTTGGTCTCGATCAGCACCTTTTCAAAACCGGCCTTGCGGGATTCGTCGAAGACGTAGATTGCGGCGTTGAATGTCGCGTTCTCGTCGCCGTTGATGAGGATGCGGCCGTTCGGGTTTTGCGTGTGGAAGGCCTGCAGCCGACGGAGAAACTCGTCGAGGCTGACATACTCCTTGTCCCACGCCAGCGTGCCCTGCTCCGTGACGGAGATCGTATGCGAATCCTCCGTCGTGCGGGGCTCACCCGTTTCGACCTGAGGCAGCGTGACCCGGACGCCTTGGGTCTTGTTCAGCGAAAGCGTGAACAGGACGAAGGTGGCCAGGAGGAAGAAGATGACGTCGATCAGCGGAATGATCTCGATACGCGCCTTCTTCCTGGCGCCGCCGCCGGCAACACTGGTACCTGCCATGATGTTTTAGGAGCTAGAGTGATTACGCCGCTCGGCCGGATTTCTTAGACCGGCCGCGCAGGATGGATTAGTGGCTGTTGTAAGCCGTCTCGGACTTCTTCAGCAGGATCTCCAGGGCGTGCGAGGCGTCGGCCACCTCCTGCTTCGCCTGCTCGGCGCGGGCGTTCAGGTAGTTGTACGGCAGCAGGCCAAGGATGGCGAGGAACAGACCGCACATGGTGGCGATCAGCGCCTCGGCGACACCACCGGTGATGTGACCGGCGGCGGCGGAGATGTCACCACCACCGAGGCTGCCGAAGGTGCGCATCATGCCCGTGACCGTTCCGAGCAGACCGAGGAGCGGGGCGGCCGTGATGCAGGTGTCGAGGGTAGCCATGCCCTGCTGGAACCGGGCCAGTTCCTGGCCGGAAGCGCGGACGAAGGCGTTCGACAGCGAGAACTCGCGGTTCGAGAGGCTGTAAACGAGGATCTTCGCGAGATAATCCTTGCTCTTCTTGCCGATCGCGAGGGCGCCGTCGATGTCGCGGCGCTCGACGCTCTCGAGCATCTTCTCGACGACCTCGGGCTCGCGGTTGGCGTTTTCCCGCATGATGAACAGCAGGCGCTCGATCACGACGGTGACGAGCACGAACGACAACAGCAGGATCGGCCACATGATCTGCTTGCCGGCCATGAACAGGTCCATGAACGACATGTCGCTGCCGTCAGGATTAACCAGCAGGAACGCAACAACGTGATTATGAATCATAGGAGGAAGTTAATTTTGGTGGTCTTGTCTTTGAGTTAGAAAAGCAGGGTATCCGGTTCAGGAAAGGTGGTTGGGCGCGTGCTCGGCGCAGGAAGGAAAACCGTATCGCGGAACCCACTGAAACCGCAACGCACTGCATGGCGTCTTCTGCGCAAACCTTGCGCCCGCAGGGCGATCAAGCCGGGTAAGGGGAACTGGAATTTTCAGCATGTCGCTGAGGGAATTTCGGGGACGGGGAAAACGGGAAGGGTGAACTAGGGTCCATGACAACTTGGCTGTCAACCTTGCTTTGTCATATCGGTGGCGCAGAAACTGCGAATTGCAATTCTATCGTTAGACTAACCGCGGGCGATGCTCGAAAAATCCGCGCGCTCACCGGGTAACGTCGGAGAAAATCTGCGCCGCGAACTGGCTGCCCGACTAGGACTCGAACCTAGACAAACGGAGTCAGAATCCGTTGTGCTACCATTACACCATCGGGCAGTGGAAAATTTTCGGCGGACTGCTTCGGAGCTCACCGGGTGCCGCGTCTCGGGCTCGCCGGTTTCGGCTGGCCCCCGCAGCGTTGGAGGCGGATGCGCCGCGCCCAATTCGCCGCCGGGACACCGCTCGGACTTAAAATGGAGCCGGCGACTGGATTCGAACCCGCAACCGCCTGTTTACAAAACAGGTGCTCTACCGTTGAGCTACACCGGCGATTCCGACTGACGTCGTGCCAAGCTGGACTGGGAAACAACAAGCGATCCGAAGATCGCGCAGGCAGGGACTTGCAGCGGATGAACTGGATCCAATTTTGGCTCCGCTGCGAGCAAGATTGGTGGCTCCCCGGGGACTCGAACCCCGAACCTACTGATTAAGAGTCAGCTGCTCTACCATTGAGCTAGGAAGCCAAGGACAAGAGGGAAAAAAACTCCGAAACGGGTGCCCGATGTCAACTGTGATTTCGATGCGGCCGCACCGGAATGCGGCATCAAGGAAGGCCCGATGTGCGCGGTCCGGGCGAGCGTGGCGAAATCCCGGTTGTGCTTCCGTCTGAGCACGCGCGGCATGCACACCTGCTCCGCCGCGTTTGATCGCGCGATCGCGCCTCCCGCAATTTCTGACGGACCGTCCGAATTCCCGCGGTGTTATCCGACGAACGGATTGTACCGGAGTTCGTTCTCGACCGTCGTCATCGGACCATGCCCGGGGGCGATCACCGTCTTGGACGGCGCTGTCTGGAGCATCCGTCGCAGGCTGGCCTGCAACTGCTCCTCCGAGAAGAACGCCCCGCCCACCGAGCCCGCAAACACCAGGTCGCCGGAAACCAACAGCGCCCCACCGGAGGGCGCCGCGGACGTCGTCACGAGATAGCAGTTGTGCGCCGCGGCGTGCCCCGGGGTCGAATACGCCGTCACTTCGATACAGCCGTACCGTCGTCGCTCGCCCTCGCCCATCGCGCGCCCGCAGGGCGCCTTGGCGCCGTTGGGGACGAAGGCCACGGCACCTTCAAATCGCGCCACGACTTCGCACAACCCTCCGGCATGTTCCGCCTCCACGTGGGTGAGAAAAACGGCGTCCAGCTGGCGAATCGTTGGCGGCCACACCGCGCGGAGCGCGTCGATGCCCGCTCCGGTGTCGAACAGCATCGCTCGCGACGACCCGCATTCGCCCACCAGGTACGCGTTGACCACGCCGATCCCGTGCGGCATCCGGAGCGGCCACACACAGAACGGCAGCGCGCCGATCTCCGGCTGCGGATACTTCCCGGTGCCCAGGGCGCACAGCCCGACCTCGTTCAACCCGAGCACCGCGGCGATTCGCCGTAACTCGCCGCAGTCGAGGTCCGACCGGTAGTCGATCGCATCGAGAATTTTCCCGTGTGACACGGACGCCCGCTCGGCCAGCTCCTCGTCGGTCAGACCGGCCCGGCGCATCGCCTTGTCGAGGATGTCGCCGAGTTCGTCTTCCAAGGGCAGCTGGACGGTCTTGATCACGGGGAAATCGGATAGCGGAACATGCGGGGATTAAACCACGAATCGGCCGGAATCACCACGAATTTGCCGCCGCCACCGCCGTCACCCCCGCGCCGCGCTCGCGCGCCGGTCGGTTTGCGAACGCCCCGCCCCACCGCACCAGTCCCGACCGGCGCGATTTTTCGTCGCGCGTTCCATGCCGCCGAAGAATCGTTTTGTTTTTTCCGATCCATTCCCCACCGTCGCGGAATGGACGCCAGTCAACCGGAGATTCTCGACATCTTCACGCGCACCCGCGCCCTCTTGAAGGGGCATTTCGTGCTCCGTTCGGGGCTGCACAGCGGGCATTACTTTCAGTGCGCGCAGGTCTGCCAGGACATGGGGGCGGTCGAACGGCTGGCCGAACTGCTCGTCCAGAAGCTGCGGGCCCAGGGGATTTCGTTCTCGACCGTGCTCGCACCGGCCATGGGCGGACTGGTGATCGGCCAGGAGGTCGCGCGCCAGGCGAAGGCCCGCTACATTTTCGCCGAAAAGGAGAACAACGTTCTGGTTCTCCGACGCGGGTTCACGCTCAAACCGGGTGAGTCGGTCCTGGTGGTCGAGGACGTGGTCACGCGCGGCGGCCGTGTCATCGAGTGCCTCGAAATCATCCGCCAGGCCGGAGGCACCGCCGTCGGCGTCGCCATGCTGGTCGACCGGAGCGCCGGGAGCGCAAGGTTCGACGTCCCCGCGACCTCGCTGCTCGAACTCAGCTTTCCCACCTACCCGGCCGACGCCGTTCCGCCCGAGTTGGCGAAAATCCCAATCGAAAAACCCGGCAGCTGATCACGTTTCGCCGCCGACGACGAGGCGGAGGCGCCGCCGCGTCACTTCGAATCCGTCTGCTTGACCACGACAAACCGCACGCTGCCGCGATAGAACACCGCGAGCAGGTTCCGGCCGACGTGGATCAACTCCCGCCCGTCGTCGACCCCGCGCACCGGCGTGCGGTTGATCTCCATGATGACCGCGTCCGCGGCCAGCCGGTCACGGTAGGGCGAGTCGTCGGCGACGTCGGTGATCAGCAGCCCGGTCACCCGCGCATCAATTCCGAGCCGCCGCCGGTCTTCCGTACCCAGGGGCTTCACGTTCACCCCGGCGATAAGCTCGTTCGGGTTGTCGGCAAACTTGTCCAGGGTCACGTCAACCTCGCGTTCCCGGCCGTCGCGCACCACGCGCAGCTTCGCCAGCGCCCCCGGTGCCATCTGCGCGATCCGCAGCCGCATCTCGTCGAGGTTCGTGATGTCATGGCCATTGACCCCGAGAATCACGTCGGTCCGCTTCAACCCGGCCTTTTCCGCCGCGCTGCCGGGCACGATGTCGGAGATGACGACCCCCTTCGTGTCGCGGGCGAGCCCTAGCTGCTCCGCGATGTCGGGCGTCACCGTGTCGGTCGAAACACCGAGGTATCCCCGGGAAACCGTTCCGGTTTCGACCAGGCTCTTCATGATCGATGCCGCGAGATTGATCGGGATCGCGAAGCCAATCCCGACGTTTCCGCGCGAGGGCGACAGGATCGCGCTGTTGATTCCGATCAGCCGGCCCCGGGCGTCGATCAGCGCGCCGCCGGAGTTGCCCAGGTTGATCGCGGCGTCCGTCTGGATGTAGTCCTCGTACCCGCCGACGTCCTCGAGAATCTTCACGTTCCGGTTCTTCGCCGAGACGATGCCCATCGTCACGGTCTGCCCGACCGCCAGCGGGTTTCCGACGGCGAACACCACGTCGCCCACCCGGAGCTTGTCGCTGTCCGCCAGCGTCACGATCGGCAGGTGGTCGGCGCCGATCTTGATCACCGCCACGTCCGTCTTGGGATCCGTGCCGATGACCTTCGCCTCAAACTCGCGATCGTCGGCCAGTGAGACCTTCACCTCGTCGGCCCCCTCGACGACGTGGTTGTTGGTGAGAATGTAACCGTCGGCGGTGACAATCACGCCGGAGCCGAGCCCCTCTTCCTTGCTGTCGCGTTCCTCGTCGGGAAGATTCGGGAAGAGCTGACGGAGCAGCGGATTCATGACGTGCTCCCGGACCACCTTCGTCGAGTAAACCGACACGACGGCCTTCTGCACGGGCTCGAGCACGTCGGCATAACTCACCACCGGCTCGCCCGGCTGGTTGCCGCCGATCGGCGTGGGATCGACGCGCAATGCCGGCGCGGGGTGAACAGGTTCCGGTTTGGGAGCGTCCTTCGCGACGGCGGCGACGGTCAGCATCACGCCGCACGAAGCTGCCAGCACGAAGCGAGTGAAGAAATTCATGGTAAGAAGGGGCGAACGGTTACACACGGACGATTTCCGACGCAACCACGCCAGGAAAGTAAGCGGCACAAGCTCGCGTCAGGCGGCCAAGGGACTGGCCGCCCTACCAGTGCTGTCCTGGGAGGTCATGGTAGGGCGCAGTGTCTTCCGCGGCTTCCGCGTTTCGCGCTTCGCGTGTTCCGCTCTTCCCGGCTTCTACTTTCGGACCTTCGTTATCCGCCCTTCCGATCCTCCGCTTTTCGCGTTTCGGCCGTTTCTGCTTTCTAACGTTTTCCTTTTAGAATCCCTTGACGCGGAACAGCCCGGTCACGCTCTCGTTGCTGTTGATTCGCTGGATCGCGCTGCCCAGCAGACTGGCGATGCTGAGCACGCGAACCGGCAGCCCGTTCGCATGCACCGGCGTGGAATTCGTGGTGATCAGCTCGTCGATCAAGCCGCTCTTCAACCGCTCGATCGCCACCTCGTTCAGGATGCAGTGGCTCACCGCCGCCCGGACGCTGCGGGCCCCGTGCTCTCGGAGGATCTTGGCGGCCGCCGTCAGGGTGCCGGCCGTTTCGGTGATATCGTCGACCAGCAGGATGTCGCAGCCCTCGACCTCGCCGACCACGTTGATCGCCTCGACGTTCGTCGCGCTCTTTCGCTTCTTCGCCACCATGCCCAGGCCCGCGCCGAGCACGTCGGCATACGCGGCGGCCATCTTCATGCCGCCGACGTCCGGCGAGCAGACGACGAGCCGCTCGCTCCGGAGCGTCGCCAGGTATTCGAAAAACACGGGGGAGGCGTACAGGTGGTCGACGGGAATGTCGAAGAACCCCTGGATCTGCTGCGAGTGCAGGTCCATCGTCAGGATGCGGTTCGCGCCCGCCGCCACGATCAGGTTCGCGACCAGTTTCGCGGTGATCGGCACACGGGGCTGGTCCTTGCGATCCTGGCGCGCATAGCCGTAAAACGGCAGCACCGCCGTGATCCGCGCCGCCGACGCGCGCCGGGCGGCGTCGATCATGATCAGCAGTTCCACCAGGTTGTGGTTGGTCGGCGGACAGGTGGACTGGATGATGAAAACATCCGCGCCGCGGATGTTCTCGTTGATCTTGACGAACGATTCGCCGTCGGGAAAGGCGGTGACCGTCGCTTCTCCGAGCGGCACGCCGATGCAACGGCAAATCTCCTCGGCGAGAGGGCGATTTGAATTTCCGGCGAAGATCTTGAGCCGCGAGTCACTCATGGGAAGGAGGGGCAGTGTTGTGGAACCTGGGAACGGAGAAAGTCTATTCTGAGTCACGAATCTGGTGCTCCAGCGCGTCGACCCGCTTGAACAATTCGGGCAGCCGCCGGTTGAGGACCACCAGCCGGCGTTCGAGCTGATAGGAAATCGCCGGGGTGCCGTTGAGGAACGTGTTCGGCTCGGTGTCGCCGTTGATTCCGCTCTGCGCCCCGACCTTCGTGCCCTTGGCGATCGTCAGGTGGCCGGCGACGCCGGCCTGTCCGCCGAGCACGACATAATCCTCCAGCACCGCACTCCCGGAGATTCCCACCTGGGCGCAGACCACGCAATGGCGGCCGATCACGACGTTGTGCGCGATCTGGACGAGATTGTCGATTTTCGTCCCCTCCCCGATCGCCGTCCGGCTGAACCGTGCCCGGTCGATCGTCGTGTTGGCGCCGATTTCGACGTCATCACCGATGACCACCATGCCGACCTGCGGAATTTTCTGGTGGCGGCCGGCCACAAATTCGTACCCGAACCCGTCGGACCCGATCACGACGCCGGGCTGGAGCTGCACCCGGCGGCCGATCTGACATTCCGCCGCCACGATCACGCCCGGCATCAGCCAGGACTGCTCGCCCACCGAGGCGTCATGCCCCACGAATACCTGGGCCTGGAGGTGCGCCCCGGGGCCGATCACGACGCCCGACTCCACGATGCACAACGGTCCCACCGTTGCGGTCGGCGACACCTGCGCATCCGGCGCGACGACCGCGGAGGAATGGACGCCCGGCGCCGGCTTGGGCCAGAGCGTCCGCTCGATCCGCGCGCAGAGCGTGGAAAGCGCCACGGACGGATTGTCGACCAGCAGAAACTGTTGGCCGGCCGGCGGCTCACCCGCGAAGTCCGCCGGGAGCAGGACGATCGACGCCCGCGTCTTCGCCACCTCCGCCTTGTACTTCGCGTTTCCGAGGAACGTGAGGTCGCCGGAACCAGCGTCAGCCAGCGCGGCGAGACCATGGATGGTCGCCGAGGTGGAGCCGCGCGTGGATTTCGGCTGGACGATGGCCGCGATTTCCGCGGCGCTGAACGAAACCTGCATTCCGCGAACGTGGGAGTTTTCCCGACGCGGGGCAATCGCGCAAAAGCCGGTAACGCTCGACTCCGACGGCGCGGGCGCACGGCGCGCAATTCCGCTGCTTTCCCTGATCGGAGGAGCGAACGCCGTCGGACATCTCCCGTTCTGCCGCAGGAGCCGGAGCGCCGGCGGGGCGCACCAACAAAAAAGCCCCGCTCGGGCGAGCGGGGCTAAGAGTGAAATTTGAACTAGATTATTTGCCGATCGGAACGTTGATCATCGGACCAGAACTCGTGGACGTGCTGGCCGCGGGCGCCGTCGCCGTGCCCGACGTGCTCGGGGCCGGGACCGGGGCCGTCGGCGCGCCGGCCGGACGGGTCTTGTTGATCTCCGTCATCACTTCGTCGGTGATGTCGTAGGCCGGATCCGAATAGATCAGGTTCGAAATGCCGATCAGCGACGGGCCCGACTTGTCGAGCAGGATCGTGGCGCCGTGGCGCTTGGCGACCTCGGTCGCGACCTTGCCGATTTCCTCGAGCATCAGGCTGCGGAAGGTCTGGAGCCGCTGGTTCAGCGTCTGGCCGCTGTTCTGGATAAAGGTCCGGATCTCGTTCTGCTTCGCCTGGATTTCCTCGAGCTTCTTCTGCGCGTCATTCTGCGCCTTCGACTTGGCCTCGGCCGTGAGGGCCGCGTTCGTCGACTGTTCCTGCAGATTCTTGTACTCCTCGACGAGGGCGTTGCCCTCCTTGTTCATCTGGTCAACCTCCTGCTTCGCCTTCTCCTGGTCAGCCTGCAGTTTCGCATTCTGCTCGAGAGTCTTGTAGTGGTTGTCGTAAAGCTTGGCCATATCGACGACCAGGATCTTCACGGCAGGCTCGGCGCGCGCGGCGAGCGCAAACACGCTCAGCGTCGCGAGAGCGACGAGGGAACGGATGGTATTCTTCATGGATTGGTAAAAAAGAAGCGTTGACTGGAACAGAATCAGAACCGGGTGCCAAAGGAAAAATTGAACTGGTTGCCCTTCTTGTTGAACTTGTCGCCCTTCACCGGGATACCGAAGTCCAACCGCAGCGGAGCACCCGCCACGAAGAGCCGCAATCCGACACCGAAGTCGTCGTTGTAGTTGATCGGATTGAAGTCATACGCGCCCTTGTTGACGAAGCCGGCGTCGTAGAACACCGCAAACCGGATCGGGCTCACGATGTCGAGCGAGTACTCGGCGCTGAAGAAGCCGTACGTCTTGCCGCCGACCGGCTCGCCGAGATCGTCGCGCGGGCTCACGTCGCGATATTCGAAGCCGCGCAGGTCGTCCGGCCCGCCGAGATACCACTTCGTGTAGTACGGCACGTCGGTGCTGCCGCCGTAATTCTCGATCACCCCGCCGCGGGCCAGCAGGGCCAGCACCTGGGTCTGGGTGTCGAAGACCGGGAAGAACTGGGCGCCGCGAAATTCCATGCTGTAGAACTGGTTCAGCTTGCTGCCGCCCAGCGGGCCGCCGGCCAGATTGAAATCCAGTTCCACGCGATTGCCCGTGGTCGTGTTGATGATCTTGTCCCGCGTGTCGCGCTCGAGCGTCAGTGTGACCTTCGACAGCGCATTGTTGCCCGCCAGCGCCTGGATGATCGGCGAGGCCGACGGTGATACGTCCTGGATGCCGACCACCTCGTAGGTGTAGCCGAGCTGGCCGTTCCAGAGTTCGAAGAGGTGCTTGCGCGCGTGCACCTCGAAACCGGTTTCGATCTCGCTGTAATAGGTGCTGTAGTAGTCCGACGTCGTCCGGAACACGCTGAATCCGACGCCCAGCTGCTTCTGCAGGAACCACGGCTCGTCGAATGACAGGACCACCTCGCTGGACAGCGAACCGATCTGAAGGCGCAGCCGGAATTTCTGCCCGGCGCCCTGGAAGAAGGAGTGCGGGTTGAAGAGGTCGAAGTTCGACTGCGAGATTTCCGCGAACAGCGTTGCCCGCTCCACCGAGCTGAAGCCCGCGCCGAACGTCAGGTTGCCGGTCCGGCCCTCCTTGACCGCGACGCGCATGTTCCGCCGGCCGGGGATGTTTGTCTCCTGCGGCGTGATGCTCACGTCGTCGAAGAACCGGGTGTTCTCCAGGCGGAGCTGGCTGATCTTCATCAGCACCGTGCTGAACACGTCACCGGGACCGAGCACGAGTTCGCGCAGGATCACGATGCTCTTGGTCTTCTCGTTGCCCTCGACGACGATCGACTCGACGTTGAACTTCTCGCTCTCCTCGATGTGGTACTCGATGTCGATGTTGCCGGTGTCGATGTTCGGCCGCCGGCGGAGCGTGACGTTCGTGTCGAGGTAGCCGTCCTTGCCGTAGAAGTCGTGCAACCGGTCCGTGTCCTTGTCGAGTTTCGACGGGGCGAAGACCGCCCCCTTCTTCTGGCGGACGACGCGGCCGAGCAGGCGCGAGTCAAAGAGCTTGTTGCCGCTGAACGTGATGTCGCCGACGTGGTACTGCCGCCCTTCCTCGATCGTGATCACGATCACCAGCTTGCCCGGAGTCGGGTAGCGGAACTGGACCTTTTCCGTCGGAATCTCGACGTCGAGGAAGCCGTCCTCGCGGTAATAGTCCCGGAGCTTGTCGAGGTCGTCCTCGAACTGGTCATCCTTGAAACGGCCCGAGCCCGTCAGCCACGAGAACATCCACCACTTCTTCGTCTCCATCTCGTGCCGGAGCGTGCGCGTCTTGATGTGCTTGTTGCCGACGAATCGGATGTCACCGATCCTCACTTTCGGTCCCTCGTGAATCTTGAAGATCACCGTGCCGAAACCGCCCACGCGGTCCCGATCGATCGTGTAGGTGACGGAAACCTGGTTGTAGCCGGCCTTCTGGTAGTACTCGGTCAGCTTCTCCGAGTCCTCCTTCACCTGGCGTTCATCGAGCGCCTGGTTCGGCCGGGTCTTCACTTCCTTCTCGAGCCGGGTGACCTTGACCTTCTTGTTGCCCTCGTAACGCACCGCCAGGACGCGGAACTTCGGGGTGACCTCGACGACGAGGTTGTAGGTGTCCGGGCCGACCTGCTCGCGGGCGACATTGATGAATTCGAAGAGGCCCGTGCGGTACAGCGACCGGATGTCCCGATCGAGCATCATGTCGTCAAATGTGCCGCCCTCGCGCACCTGCATGTTGGCGCGGATCACCTGCTCGTTCACGTTCGCCGTGCCGACGAACTTGATGATGATCTTCCCAACTTTGAATGTAGGCGCCTGATTGGCACCTTGTTGCGCGGATGGCAGCGCTGCGTCCTGCGCGAGAACCGGCATCCCCCCCGCGACCAGTATACCTAGGCAAACAACAAGTGAAGCGACCCTGCGGAAAGGGTTACGGATGGAAGTTTTCAAAGCGGGTAATGTCTCGGAGGAAAGTGAGTTTCAGTTCTCCTACCGGGCCGTTTCGTTGCTTGGCAACGATTAACTCGGCCGAGTCGGCGGCGACTTGGAATTTCTCGTCTGCGTCTTTGGGGCGGGCCAGCATCAACACTACGTCTGCGTCTTGCTCGATCGAGCCGGATTCGCGCAGGTCGGCCAGTTTCGGCGTGCGGTTCTCTTTTTCGGACGAGCGGTTGAGCTGGGATAATACAAGGACAGGAACGTCGAGTTCCTTCGCAAGTGACTTCAGCCCGCGCGAGGCCTCCGCCACCTGCTGCTCGCGCGGCACCTTGGGATCGGTCGGGCTGAGCAACTGCAAGTAATCGACCATAATGAACCCGAGCGGGTTTCGCGCGTGGATCCGCCGCGCCTTCGCGCGCAGTTGCATGATCGAGAGCGCGCTCGAGTCGTCGATGAAGATGGGGGCCTTGGAAAACTCATCCGCCGCCTGGAGCAGCCGGTTCTGCTCCTCGCCGTTCTTCGAGAGCAGGCCGTCGCGCAGGAGCTTCATGTTCACCCGGGCCCGCGAGCAGAGCATGCGCAGCGCGAGCTGCGAGGCGCTCATTTCAAGCGAGAACACCAGCACCGCGTGCGGCGTGCCCTTCGGCGGCATCGCAGCCGCCTCGGCGAAGTTCAGCGCCAGCGAGGTCTTTCCCATCGAGGGCCGCGCCGCCAAAATGATCATTTCCTGCCGCTGAAACCCCCACATCAGGGCGTCGAGATCCTTGAAGCCGGACGACACCCCCGTGAGCTCGCCCTTCTTCATCATCATCTTCGTGATGACGTTCATCGCCTCGCGCGTCGGCTCGCGCATCTGCTTCGCGCTTTCGCTCACGCGATTCTGGGTGACGCTGAAGATCTTTGTCTCGATCTGGTCGACGAACTCGTCGATCCCGCCCGAGAACGCGTAACAGTCCTCCACCGCGCCCGTCGCCGAACGGATGATCTCGCGGAGCAGCGACTGCTCCCGGACCTTCTCGATGAAGTAGCCGGCCTGCGCCGTGGTCGGAATCCGGCTGCTCACCTGCGCCAGGAACGCATACCCGCCGATCGCGTCGAGCTGCCGGCTCGTCTTCAGTTCCTCCGCCACGACCGACACGTCGATCGGTTGCTGCCGGTTGTACAGGTCGAGCAGCTTCTCGAAAATCACGCCATGCTTCTGGTCGAAGAATGATTCGGCGCGGATCCGGGCTTCGAGACAGCGCGAAATGACGTCCGGTCCGTCGAGCAGGCAGCACGAGAGAAGATACTCCTCCGCCTCGATGCTGTGCGGCAGCGACCGTCCGAAGCCGGAACTTCCGTCGGCCGACGCGGGACGCTGCGATGTGCTGGAGGTGTCTTGAACCATGCGCGAACGGGCCATCGGATCGGAGTACGCGCCGGAAAGCAACCGGTACTTGTCAGGAAACTATTCGCCGGTTGTCCACACGCCCCGCGCTGTGGCGTTTGCGTGCCCGCGAGCGTGAGCGGTGGCTCTCCTTCGTAGCCGCGAGCGTGAGCGAGTGGCCCCCGTTTCGTAGCTGCGAGCGCCCGCGAGCGGCTGTCTCTCGTAGCCGCGAGCGTGAGCGAGTGGCCTTCATTTCGTGGCTGCGCGCGCCAGCGGCCAGCCGTCTTCACGTGCCTGCGAGCGCCTGCGAGCGGCCTTATTCGTTTCGCCTCGCTGCCTGCTCAGGCGCGGAAGGGACTCCGCGCCCTACCCGCTGACACCCATCCCGCAAAAAAGCCGCGTCCAAATCGGACGCGGCTCGAAAAATCTCTCGGCTTCGGACGCCGGACTCCCGGCACTCCGCTTCAACCGCCTCAGCTCTGGCCTTCCGTCTTGCGCGGACGACGATCCGGGCGCGCGCCCTTCTCCGTCCTATCGGGCGCCGGCGCGGCTTCCGTCGCGACGGGCTCGATCGGGTTTTCCGACACGACGTCGAACGGCAGTTCGACAGTGACGTCGGCGTGCAGCTTGATCTTAACCTCGTGCTTGCCGAGCGTCTTGACCGGCGTGAACAGATGAATCTTCCGCTTGTCGAGCTCGACGCCGGCAGCCACGAGCTTGTCGTGGATGTCGTTGGCGGTGATCGCGCCGAACATCTTGCCGCCCTCGCCCGTCTTCACGACGAACGCCAGGCTGGTCTTCTCGAGCTTCTTCGCCACGTCCTGCGCGCCCGAAAGCTCCTGCTGCTCGCGCTCGGCGCGGCGTTTCTTCAGCGCGTCAACGTGCTTCTTGTTCGCGGCGTTGAGCGAGACCGCGATCTTGCGCGGAAGGAGATAATTGCGGGCGTAGCCGGCGCGGACTTTGACTTGGTCGCCTTCGCCGCCGAGACCGTCGACGGGTTTGACGAGGAGAACTTCTGTGGTGGCCATGATGGTGTCTTTCGAATGCGCCGGAGCGCGGGAGGGTCTGCCCCGGGGGAGGCAAACAGGATGTTGGGTTTCGCGACGGCCCCCGCCGCCGACGACGCCGCGAAGGCGTCGCTCCTGGGAACCGGGTCACCCGACCCGGCGGACAAAGAAAAGAACGATGAACGAAGCTCGATTCCGACGACCGGCGCCGGAACAAAGGGCCACGAATTCGGCTGATTAGGTGGACCAAGTCAATACCTGAGCCGGATGCCCTTGTCCGTAGTCCGCCACCCGCCCGTAACCCCCAGCCAGTCATGTCTCTTCGTCACGACTCCGCCGCAAAACACCTGCGTGGTGGAGCCCGATGTCCTCATCGGGCTGACCCGCCTCACGAACGAGTTCACCTGGGGCGCTCAGACCTAACGCGATGAGGACATCGCGTTCCACCGACTGACGTGCCCCATCCGCATTGTTGTGGGCGCGGTGACCCCACCGCGCGACGCATCGCGGACGCTCCCCCTCGCGTGGCGGACGCTCCCGCCCGCGCGGTGACGTCACCGC
>DASZYH010000313.1:0-2344 GCA_035545515.1 Opitutaceae bacterium | reverse complement strand
TCCCGCGGGCGCGGAGGATCCCGGCCAGCATTCATACAAGGGAAGAACCTGCACCGACTGGTCCGCGGAGGATGACCGGGCGCACGTCGCCGAATTTCACCCGCACTACATGGCTTGCCTGCTCGACTATGGGAAAGCCCGAGGCGAGCACGAGCTGTGGAACGTCAACCGCACGTCCGATGCGTCCGGGAGCGGAGGAGGCACTCCATGAAACGCGCTCTTCTGATTGGAATCAACCAATATCCCGCGCAGCCCCTCAACGGCTGCGTGAACGACATTACCGACATGGCCGACTTCCTCGTTTCGACGCAGGGTTTCGCAACGAGCGACATCCGGCTGCTGAGCGATGAACGCGCCACCGCGGACGCGATCCGGGACCGGATCAAATGGCTTGTCACGGGCGCCAGTGCGAACGACACGCTGCTTCTCCATTACAGCGGCCACGGAACCCTGTTTCCGATCCGCGACGAGCAGGGGAACGTCAGCGCGGTTCACGGGGTGCTTTGTCCCATCGATTTCGACTGGACCGTTCCGCACGCGATCTTCGATTCCGAGCTTCGCGACCTCGTCAACCTTGCGCCGGAAACCGTCGAGTTCATCTTCGTGTCGGATTCGTGCCACTCGGGCACCCTCACCCGTGGGTTTCGACCACGCGTCTTCATCCCTCCGGCAGACATCGAATGGCGCCTGCGCACCGCGAGGGAAATGGGGATCCAGCCGCAGCTGATGGAAGTCCACGATCGCTGCGGTTTCATTTCGGGCTGCCGCGAGGACCAGACGTCAGCGGACGCCTTCTTCAACAATCGTTTCAATGGAGCGCTGACATACTACCTGCTGCAGAGCCTCAGGGCCGGCGAGGGCGCTCTTCCACTGACAACGCTGGTCGCAAATATCGCCAATCGCCTGAGCGAGGCCGGCTACGAACAGCAACCGCAGCTCCACGGACCGGATATCGTCCGGGGACGCGGATTCCTCGTGCACTGACCAACGACGGAAATGGCAAGTCTCAAGGGAGAACTGACATGCAGAGCATGTTGCGTGGGGCACTAAGGCTTGAACCAGCTCCTCCTCCAGTCCTCACGAGGGACATGGCGCCGCCCGGTACGCCGACCGGAGGCGGCGGCGATGCAAGCTACTACAACAAGCTGATCACGCTTTTCCCGGCCGAGGCTTTGACCTTGTACGGGACTGGAGTTGCCGTGTTCGGACGCTCGACTCTCGCGGCGCTCCTCGTGTGCCTTGCCGTCCTTGTCCTGTTGCGCTCGGTCGCGACCGAGCCGCCACAGGGCGGTCGGCCGCACTTCGAGGCCGTCATCGTTGCCGCCGTCTCTTTCGTCTTGTGGACGACGGCGACCGATCCCGCCTGGATCGTGGACACGAGGATCAGGAACCTGGACCTGGCTGAAGTCCGGAAATGGGCAGCATTCCTCGGCGGCGCTTTCGTCCTCCTGGCGCCGGTCTTCATCCAGCCGCCGCGGCCCGCTTCTGCCAATCCGTGAGGCCGGTGCGGCGCGACAAGGGGGATCAGGGGATGCACGTTCGACCTTTCCTGCTCGGGCTCGCGGCCCTGCTGCTGGCGGCTCTCCTGCCGGCCTCGGCGGCATATGCGCAGCAGCTCACCGTCGAGCGCAATGTCACCATCCGCTCGGATGCCGACCGTCATTCGAGGGCGCTCACCTATGTGAAGCCGGGCGACGTGTTGACGCTACTCGACGATGGCGCCCGTCAGCACGGCTATTATCATGTGCAGCTCGGCGATGGGCGCACCGGCTGGGTCTATCAGAGCTTCGTCGCGCGATCTCCAGCCGCGGTCTCGAGAGCGATCGGCAGTCCCTCGGATGTCGCGACCGTCCACTTCATCGATGTCGACCAGGCCAACTCGGCGCTGCTCGAGTTTCCCTGCGCCGCGGTACTCATCGATGCCGGGGCACGAGACGCTGCCGGCATCGACCACCTGATCAGGTTTCTCGACGCATTCTTTGCGCGCCGAACCGATCTCGATCGGCACATCGCCGCCGTGTTCATCACGCACACGCATGTCGATCACAATCGCGCCCTGAGGCAGGTCGCACAGCAGTTTCACGTTGACCATTATATCCACGACGGAATGCTGACGGGCTCAGGCTCCGCCAACGCGAAGTGGATGGCCAACTACGTCCAGGCGCAGGTTCCGCCGATCCCAAGTGAGGGAGTCGCGGAGAGCGATATCGGCCCGACGGGCAAGACGGACGGCATCATCGATCCGGTCAAATGCCCCCGCGTCGACCCCGATATCCGGGTTCTCTCGGGAAATTATTCGGCAAATCCTGGCTGGTCTGACGGTGATTTCGACAACCAGAACAAT
>DASZYH010000312.1:0-13888 GCA_035545515.1 Opitutaceae bacterium | reverse complement strand
GGCCCGATGTGCGCGCGGCCGAACGCCAGCTCGCGGCCGCGACGGCGCGGATCGGCGTGGCCAAGGCCGAACTGTATCCGCACCTGGGCCTGGCCGGGAGTCTCGGCTTCGTCGGCACGACGACCGCGGGCCTGTTCGACTACTCGAACCGCTATTTCAGCTTCGGCCCCGGCCTGCATTGGAACCTGTTCGCCGGCGGCCGCACCCGGGCGCAGATCGCCGCCGCCGAGGCGCGCACCGCCGGGGCATACGCGAACTACCGCAAGACCGTGCTCGGTGCGCTTGCCGACGCGGACAACGCCCTCGGCGCCTTCGCCGCCGACCAGCGCCGCGAGACCGACCTCGTCGCGGCGGTGGCGACGAGCCGGAAAGCCGTCGCGACGGCCACCGAGCTCTACCGCGAAGGTGTCACCGATTACCTGAGCGTGCTCGACGCCCAGCGTTCGCTCGCCGCGGCCGAGGACAACCTCGCGCAGGGTGACCGTGCGAAGGCCACCGATCTCGTCGCCTTGTACAAGTCGCTCGGCGGTGGCTGGCCCGTCGCCCCGGCGGACACGTTCGTTCCTGGCTCCATTTCCACCCAAACGACCACCCACTCATGAAAGCGACGTTTCTCACCGATCCCGACGGCGCCGACGCGCTCGCCTTGGGCGAACTGCCCGCGCCACAGCCGCAAACCGGCGATGTGCTCATCCGGGTTCACACCGCGGCCATCACGCCCACCGAACGGTCGTGGTTCCCTCGCTGCACGTGGCGGACTGACGAATGAACCCGGACCGATTTCAAGATCGCGACGGCTGCGATGGGCGCGACGAACGGGAAGTCGCGCCCTCGGCCGCCTGCCTGCGGAAGCTCAAGCGGATGCGCAAACAAGAGCTCCTCGCGAAGCTCGAGGAGATCGAGCTGCGGCTCGGCACCGCAGCGGAGCGGCCGCGCGATTTCATCTGCGCCCGCGCGATCGCCCACCAGATCAACAACGTGCTCACGAGCGAACAGTTCGGGAACGACCCTGCGCGAGCCGACCCGAATGGTGATCAGGGCGTCGGCAGGTAGCAGACGTTGCTGGTCAGCAGCATCAGGATGAAGACCCCGCAGGTGATCAGCGGGCCGACGTAGATCCGGCCGGTGAGGCGGAAGAACGCGCGGTGATAGTACGGCAGGATGAACATCATCGGGACCACGCCGAAGAGCAGATCCATGTAGATCCACTCCTTCGTCCAGAACACCGTGCCATGCCAGAACAACGCGGTGTACTGCACGACGAGGATCAGCATCAGCCCGACCGAGTTCGCAAGCGCCATCACCAGCCGGTTGCCCGCCTCCGATTGTCCCGCGAACCGGCCGGCGCCGTTCACCCGGAGGGAGTTCGCGAGGTAGAAGATGAAGAAAAGCGGCAGATACTCCGCGACCACGAGCAGGAGACGCGGCGGGAAATCGGCCGGCGCGGAGATGAAGAGCAACCGCGGATCGACGTGGAACCACGCATGCAGCCCGAAGACGCCGGCGTAGAACCCGGCGATCACCAGGGCCGCCAGGGCCACCGCCCGGACGGCCTCGCCCCACGTCAGCCCGGCGCCCCACATCGCCGGCACCGTGCCGTGGCGCCGGCCCCATCCGAGGTAGACCGCCGCGAAAATTCCGAACCCGAGCACCCCGTTGATCACGGCCCACAGCAGGATGGCATTGTTCATCCGCTCCGGAAACCACCACGTCTGATGCGAGGCGCTGGCCGCGGGAAACAGTGGCGCCGTCGCATGGATCATCGGCACGAACACCCACGCGGCAAATCCGGCCGACACGGCAAAGTTGATCCAGAACAGCACACGGCCCCCGCGCGAGGGCGCCGGCAAGGGCGGCGGCACCGGGTGCACAAGCGTCCGGAACCAGGGCAGCCGGAGCAGCAGCGCCGTGGCC
Organism: Opitutaceae bacterium; assembly: GCA_035545515.1. Lineage (GTDB taxonomy): Bacteria > Verrucomicrobiota > Verrucomicrobiia > Opitutales > Opitutaceae > ER46. The sequence goes on along the minus strand of DASZYH010000312.1, from coordinate 11,974 downwards.
GGCACGAGCGCCGACAGGAACCCGATCAGGGTGATCCCGCCGAACACTTCCTTCCACATCCAGGTCTGCCGGCCGGGCGGCAGGTCGAACTGCAGTCCGAAGGCGCGTCCGAAGAACGTGAGCAGCCGCGCAATGTGCCGCGGATCATACGGCAGCAGCGGATGAATCTGCGGCCCGGTGTTGTACACGACGCGGAGCGTGCCCTGCGCCGCGCTGCCGTAATACCGGCCGATCTCGACCGACTCGACCTTCTCGTCCGGTGCGCCGCCGGAGGTAACGAGCCGGATCGCCTCCGGGGCGTGGCGAAGATCGGCGTTGCCGCGCACCGTGCGATAGGAGCCCTCGTCGAATTCCGCGTAATCGATCCCGATATTGCAATGCAACCCGCGCACGAGCTTCGGGGTGAGGCTGAGCACATACCCGCCGGCAAACACGGCCTCGACCCGCGGCTGGCCCGGCGCATCGGCGCGCGCCGCGGTCTGAAGGGCCGCGTTGGCCCCGGCCGAGTAGCCGGCCAGCCCGACCCGCGCGCGGTCGATGTAGTCGAGCCGCGAACCCTGCACGAGGAAGTCGAGCATCGGCGCGAGGCCATTCCCCTCGGTGATCACCGAATGCGGCGCGCGCGTGCCGCTGGAGGCGCCCTGGTTGTACGGATCGATCACAACCACCGCGATGTCCCGGCGGGCGAGCTCGATCGCATAGCTGTCCATCGTCTCCTTGCTGCGTTCGAACCCCGGGCACACCACGACCAGCGGCACGGGATGCGCGGCCGTCGCGGCGCGCGGCCGGTACAGGTCCGCGGTGATCCACTGGCCGGCCTCCGTCGGCAACCGGATTCCGGTCACCTGCACGGCGCCACCGTCGGTCTGAATCCACCACGCGCCGACGGTCCCGATCAGGATCGCCAGCAGGGAAAGCAGGAGGGAGCGGTTTTTCACGAGGGCTGGAGCCGGCAGATCAGGAGTTCGCGCTCGTAGCCCATCTCCTTCGGAAGCCGGTTATGCAAGTCGAAGAACAGCTCCTCCTGGCTGACCACCTCCGTCCGCCAGGCGGACCGGTCGACGGCCTGCAGTTCGTCGAACCGTTCGCGCGAGAAGTCGAGCCCGGTCCAGTCGAGGTCCTCGTACTCCGGCACCCACCCGATGGCGGTCTCGCGTCCGAAGGCGCGGCCGCGCGCCCGCTCGACGATCCATTTCAACACGCGCATGTTCTCGCCGAAACCGGGCCAGAGGAACCGGCCGTCGGGATCGCGGCGAAACCAGTTCACGTGGAACATGCGCGGGGCGCGGTTCAGCCGGCGCTGCATGCCGACCCAGTGCGCAAAATAGTCGCCCATGTGGTAGCCGCAGAAAGGCAGCATCGCCATCGGGTCGCGCCGCAGGCGGCCGACCACGCCGGCCGCCGCGGCCGTCATCTCGGAGCCCATCGTGGCGCCGACGTAGACGCCGGAGGTCCAGTTGAACGCCTGATAGACGAGCGGCGCGGTCGTCGTCCGGCGGCCACCGAACACGATCGCGCTGATCGGCACGCCTGCGGGATCCTCCCAGGCGGGGTCCATGGTCGGACATTGCGCGGCGGGCGCGGTGAACCGGGAGTTCGGATGCGCGGCGCGGGCGCCGGTGGCGGCGGCGATCTCCGGCGTCCAGCGATTCCCCTGCCAGTCGACGAGCTCGGGCGGGGGCGAGGCCGTCATGCCCTCCCACCAGACGCCGCCGTCCGGCGTGAGCGCGACGTTCGTGAAGATCGTGTTGCGGGACAACGCCGCCATCGCGTTCGGGTTCGTGGCGGCGGAGGTGCCGGGCGCCACGCCGAAGAACCCGGCCTCCGGATTGATGGCGCGCAACTGCCCGCGGACGTCCGGCCGCAGCCACGCGATGTCGTCGCCGACCGTCCACACCTTCCAGCCCGCGTCCCGGAACGGAGCCGGGGGCACCATCATCGCAAAGTTGGTCTTGCCGCAGGCCGAGGGAAACGCCGCGGCGACATAGGTCTTCTCCCCGCGCGGGTCCTCGACCCCGAGGACCAGCATGTGCTCGGCGAGCCAGCCCTCGTCGCGGGCCATGGCCGAGGCGATCCGGAGCGAGAAGCACTTCTTTCCCAGCAGGGCGTTGCCGCCGTAGCCGGAACCGTAGCTCCAGATCTCGCGCGCCTCCGGAAAGTGCACGATGTACTTCTCGGCGTTGCACGGCCACGGCACGTCGGCCGCGCCCGGCGCGAGCGGCGCGCCGACGGAGTGGACGCACGGCACCACGCGTTTCTCGCCGCGATCGATCTCGGCGTACACCGGCAGCCCGATCCGCGCCATGATCCGCATGCTGACGACGACATACGGGGAATCGGTGACCTGGACCCCAATCTCCGAGAGCGGCGAGCCGACCGGCCCCATGCTGAACGGCAGCACGTACATCGTCCGGCCGCGCATCGCACCCGCGAAGAGGCGCTTGAGCGTGCGCCGCATCGCAAACGGGTTCACCCAGTTGTTCATCGGGCCCGCGGCTTCGCGCGAGAGCGAACAGACGAAGGTCCGGTCCTCGACACGGGCAACGTCACCCGGATCGCTGCGCGCGAGGAAACAATCGGGCCAGAGCCGCTCGTTCAGCCGGATGAACGTGCCCTGCGCCACGAGCAGGTCGCAGAGCGCCGCGTGTTCGCTGGCGGAGCCATCCACCCAGTGGATGCGGGCGGGCTGGCAGAGCGCGGCCATCTTCTCGACCCACCGGAGCAGGTGGCGGTTGTGACTGAGTGGAGCATGCGACATGGGAAAAAGGGGATGGCAGGCGTGCCCTGAGGCGTGGCTGAACCCGGTAGGGCGTGGAGTCCCTTCCGCGCCTCCGGACGGGCAGGATCGGCGTTCTTGGGTGCGTGGTGTTCGAGCGCAGGTGGCACCGCCGGCGGGCGGCGGACTCAGCGCTGGCCGAGGAAATCGAGAACGATCCGGCGCAGCGGCACCGGCAGCGGCTGGCCGTGCCATTCATCGAGGTCGAACATATGCCCGACGCCCTCGATGAGCACGAGTTGGTGGGGCACGCCGCAGGCACGGAGCGCATTCGCGAGTTCGACCGCCTGCGGGTAGTCGACGATCGTGTCGGAGAGCCCGTGCGCGATGAGGACGGGAGGCAACCCGGGACGGACGTGCGTCACCGGCGAAGCGTCGCGCCACAGCTTCGCCCCTTCGCGCGGATCGATGCCGAGCATCTGGGCCGCGTGCAGCGTGTCGGGCGGACCGTCGGGCGTGCCGTCCGGCTCCGGCTTGCGGCGGGTGAGCAGGTCGGTGATGCCGTACAACTCGACGATCGCGTCGACCGCGCAGGAGACGCCCGGGTACGGCGGGGTCCGCGACACGAGATCGGCCGGATCGGTGAATCCGACCATCAGCGCGAGGTGGGCCCCGGCGGACGCGCCGACGACGGCGATGCGGTTCGGGTCGATGCGATACCGGGCGGCATTCGCCCGGACGAAGCGGACGGCATTGCGGCAATCGGAGAGATTTTTCGGCCAGACGCCGTCGCCGAGCGCGTAATCGATGCTCGCCACCACATATCCACCGCTGGCGAGCGCCGCGGCGACGTGGCGGTCGCGCGGGCCGGCCTTGTCGCCCTTCACCCAGCCGCCGCCATGGATATAGACGATGGCGGGCCGGAGGTGCGCACCAGCGGAACCCGCCGGCTCATACAGGTCGAGCTTCCCGGCCGCCCCGGCGCCGAGATACGGCACATCCCGGAGCGCGGGACCGTCCGCCGCGCGGGCATGCGCGGACCAAAGCCCCGCCGCCAGCGCGGCGAGCCCGGCGGCCCGACCGCGGCGCCAGGCGCACCGCCGCCGGACTCCGCTCAGAAGCTGATCGTGTTCGTCCACAGGAACCGGCGGGGCTGGCCGAAGAAGGCGGCGTTCAGGTTGGCAACGCTCGAGTAGCCCGTGCTCTGCGACGGCATGACGAGGACCGAGTAGTGGTTGAACAGGTTCGTGATGTTCAACTGGGTCGTCCAGGTGAAGCGGCGGAAACGCCGCTCATAGCCGATGATCGGATCGACCATGATCGAGTTCGGCGAAAAGAAGGGTTCCCGCGCGGGCTTCGCGGAGTCGAAGCCGTTCGCGAGATAGTAGTAGTTCACCGTGCTGCAGGAGGCGGACAGTGAGCCGCCGATCTTGAGACCCTTCGCCCAGCCGTCCGGCACCGTGTAGAGGTTGGTGAAGACGAAGCGGTATTTCGGCGTGCCGAGCGTCCGGTCGCCCGCGCGGAAGGCGACGATCTCGCGCGGAACCCCGAACGACGGCGTGATCTGCATCGCCGAGATCGGCAGCCCCGTCGCGCCGGTCAGGATCGCGCCGTGCACGGAGCTGGTGGACTTGAGCACGGTCGCGACGGCCGAACTCGAGCGGATCGCACCCGACGGGTTGACCGGGTTCGCATAGTAGAGGCTGGTCGGATCGTTCATCATGCCGACCGTGAGGGCCTGCGCGCCGGCGCTGCCCGACGAGACGACGGGGGTCTTGGAGCTGAAAGCCTGGGTGTTCACGTACACCAGCGTGCCGTCCTTGTAGGTGACCTGGCCGGACGAGTTCTCGTAGAACTGGTCGTTGTAGACCGGGGCGTAGCTCTTGTCGGTCGCGATGGTGCCGTCCTGGTAGGAGGCGGAGAACCGGATCCGCCAATTGGATACAGGGTCCGCCGTGAGGGTGAGCTCGGCGCCCTTGGTGGAGCGATCCAGGTCGAAATAGGCGCCGCCGCCGGACCAGCTCCCGTTCAGGCCGCTCGGGTTGATGGCCGAGGAGATCGTCGAGTTGTTGAACTCCTCGTTCGTGCCGTGGGAGTGATAGAGCGCGAGCGAGCCGGACACGGTGTTGGCGGCGTTGTGGAACTTGACGCCGATTTCCTCGCCCAGGCCGCGGCCGGCCTTCGGCAGGTTGCCGGCCGGATCGGGGAACATGACCTGCGGCGGGGTCACGGAGTCCGAGATCGAGAAATACGGCGCGAGCCCGGGGCGCAGGGCGTAGTTGGCGCCGAGATCGAAATCGAGCGAGCGGATGTGGGCGACGCGGTACACCGGCGGCGAATAGATCAGGCTGTCGAACGAGTCGTTCGCGCGCAGCCCGACGAGGGTCGTGAGCTTCCGGTCGTCACCCCACTGGGTCATGTTGGTGGCGAACACACCCTTGTTGTTGACGACGTTGTACTCGTTCAGCCCCGAACCGGACAGCCCGAGGGGATTGGCGGGCGAGATCAGCGCCGGGTTCACCTCGTTGCTCGTCATCCGGATGTAGTTGCTGCCGTCGTACGTATAGGACCGGGCGCCGAGTGCGAAGAGCGGGTAGCGGACAATCCCGTTGCCGATCGGGTAGTAGATCGTCGGCATCTTCGTGCGTCCGTCGTTGGTCTTGATCGCGGCGGAGTAGACCGGGTGGAAGGAGGAATCCGCCAGCCAGTAGGAGTACGCGATCGAGTGGGCGCGGGAGCCGACGAAATCCGCGCCCAGGATCGTCTGGCTGTGGGCGCGGCCGTTGAAAAGGTCCGCGGTGTCGACGATGGAAAGGCGGAGCCCCTTGGTATGCGCCGGCTCGTCGGTTTCACTCGGTGAGGAACCGAGCGCCCAGTCGCCGGTGGGGTTCGTGCTGTTCTTCGGGGCATAGAGCGTGTTGGGGCCGCTGCGAAACGCGTAGTCGGAGGTGCTGTAGCCGGCGGCGATTTCCCACGAGAGGTGCTCGTTCAAGACGGTGTCGAACGCGACCGTCTCGGTCGTCGTCTTGGTGTACTCCGACGCCAGCCAGCCGCCGAGCGAATCGAGGTTACCCCAGTTGAGGAACCCGCCCCTGATCGCGCCCGCGCTGTTCGGCGCGCCGGTGGTCGCATTGACGGAGTTCGCCCCGAGCTGCCCGTTGGCGAGGAGGTAGGACAGGTTGTCGCCGGCGCGGCTGTCGCCCGTGACGCTCGAAAGGGCGACGCCGGAGGTGCCGAGCGTGGCGTGCTCGTTCGTCTGGTCGACGGACACACGCATCGTGGTATGGAACGGCAGCCGGAAGAGGAGCTGGCCGTACGCGCCGTTGACCTTGTACCCGACGTTCACCCGGCGGGTGGCGTCATCCGAATCGAGGAGCGCGACGCGGACGCCGACATTGTGATTGCCCTCCTTGAAGTCGAGCTGCCCCTCCTTCGAACCGTATTGGTCGATCCGGTACTGGAGCGAACCCGACGGCGCGATGCCGAACCGCGCCATTTTCGAGACCACGTTGATCACGCCGCCCGGACCGCCGGCGCTGTAGAGGAGCGATTGCGGGCCCATGATGACCTCCACCCGCTCGACGTCGAAATTGCTGGTCACGCCCGGCGCCGTGGAGCCCGGGTTGAAGAGCGGACCGACCGGCATCAGGCTGTCGCGCTGCATCGCGGACGTGTCGAAGCCCCGGATCTGCGTGTAATTGTGCGCGACGTGGTCGCCCCGCTGCGCGCCCACGTTGGCGGCGTCCACGGCGGCAACGCCGACGCCCGCCGAGTAACCCTGGACCATGTCCTCGATCGTGGTGGCGCCGACGTCGTTCATGAACGCCTGGGTGTAGATGTCGGCACTCACGGGAAGCTTCGAGAGCTCGACGTTGAACCGGGTCACCGAGTTCGAATTGAGCGCGCCGTAGCTGTCGTCGCGATCGGTGCTCACGGTGAAGGGGTTCAACTCGATGACGTCGGAGGCTGGAGCGGGCGGGGGCGGCGTGACCGGCACCTGGGCGCGCGCGAGGACGGCGCCGGCGAGCGCAGCCAGAAGGAACAGGGACGAACCGTGCGGACGCACGGACGGGGTGGGCGGCTTCATAGGGGAGGACGGGGTTCGGTTGGCTTGGTGGAAATTCAGCCCAGCGGCTGTTCGGTGCTGGCGTCGTAGATGCCGGTGGCGCCGCGGGCGTCGTCGCCGATCCAGCCGCGGTACATGCCCTGGGTGTTGAACGGCAGGGTGAACCGTCCGCCCGCATCGAGCGCGATGAGGCCGCCCCGGCCGCCGACGGCCTTGATGCGATCGCGCAACACCGCCGCGGCGGCGTCGGCAAGCGGCGTACCCTGATAACGGAGGCGCGCCGCGAGATCGTGGGCGGCCGCGGTCCGGACGAAGGCCTCGCCGTGGCCCGTGCACGACACGGCGCAGGTGGCGTCGTCGGCAAAGCAGCCGCCACCGATGGCGCAGGCCTGGCCGACCCGGCCGGCCCGCTTGTTCGTGGTGCCGCCGGAGGAGGTGGCCGCCGCGAGGTGACCGTGCTGGTCGAGCGCCACGGCGCCCACGGTGCCCGACGCGTCCTGATCGGTCGGCTGGACGGCGGGCACCACCTCGTCCTCGGACAGCGTGGTGCGGTCGGTGCCCCGCAGCCGGAGCATCGCGTCGTACCGGAACTGCGTGAAGAAGTACGCGGGCGGCTCGAGCGCCAGGCCGTGCTCGGCGGCGAAACGTTCGGCGGCGTCCGCCGCGAGCGTCACATGGCCGGTGCGCTCCATGATCAACCGGGCGAGGCGGACGGGATTGCGAACCTGGCGCAGCAGGAGGGACGCGCCCGCCCGCAGGGTCGCGCCGTCCATGATCGACGCCTCCATCTCGACGGTGCCCTCGCGGGTGAAGGCCGAGCCGCGGCCGGCATTGAACAGCGGGCAGTCCTCGAGCGCGACGACCGTCGCCTCGACGGCGTCGAGCGCGGAGCCGCCGCCGGCCAGGATCCGGTGGCCCGTGAGCAGGGCGGTGCGGAGCGCCGCGTGGAATTCCGCGGCCCGGGCGGGGGTCATTTCGTGACGCGGCAGCGCGCCGGCGCCGCCATGGATGACGAGACGGATCATGACGATTGCGGCGCGGGGCGGAGAGCCGAAGGCACGCGGGCGACGGTCCAGCCGGAGAACCCGGCGACCACGGTGAAAGCCATGCCGGCGTAGCAGAACACCGCCCAGGGAGCGTAGGCGGCGACGGACACTCCGAGGGTCTTGCTGATGAAGGCAGTCGCGATGCTCCAGGGAATCAGCGGCACGCCGACGATGCCGCAGTCGCCGATCGTGCGTGAGAGGTTCTTGGGCGCGAGACCGAGCCGGGCGTACGCCGGCGCGAAGAGTTCGCCCGGGAGGAGGATGCAGAGGAACGCGCTGCCGGTGAGAAGTTCGACGGCGAGGCACGAAAGGCCCGTCGCGACGATCAACCGGCCCGGCCGGGTGGCAAAGGCGAGCAGGCGCGCGAGCACCGGCTCAAGCAGCCCGGCCTTCTGGAGGAGCCCGCTGTACGCAAACGCGCAGAAGGCGATCAGCGTCACGGGCATCATGCCGAGCATGCCGCCCTGGGTGAGGAGCTTGTCGACCGAAGCGATGCCGGTGTGGGAGACGTAGCCGGTGCCGAGCGCCGCGGCGGCGTCCGCGAGCGAGGCGTGCTGGACGACCACAGCCAGCACCGCCGCGGCGGCGGTGGAGGCGAGCATGCTCGGAATCACCGGCCGGCGCAGCGCCATGGCGCCGAGGGTGATCGCCGGCGGCAGGAGCAGCCACGCGCTGAAGCGGAAGTGGGCGGCAAGGGTGAGCCGCAGCGTATCGTCGGCGGCGATACCGGGGCCGTGGGCGCCGGCGGGATTGAAGACCAGATAGACAGCCAGCCCGGCGAGGAGGGCGGGAACGGTGGTCCAGAGGCAGTGGACGATGTGCTCGAACAGGTCGCTCTGGGCGGCGGCGACCGCGAGGTTCGCATTGGCGGCGAAGGGCGAGATCTTGTCGCCGAGGTAGGCGCCCGCGACGATCGCCCCCGCCGCCGCGCCCGGAGGTACGCCGAGGGCGTGCGCGATGCCCATGAACGCGACGCCGATCGTGCCGATTGTGCCGTAGCCGGTGCCGGTGAGGAGGGAGACAACGCCGGCGGCGAGCGAGGCCGTGACGAGGAAAAACCGCGGGTTGAGCAGACCGACCCCGTAGTACACAACCATCGGGATGATGCCCGCCGCGATCCAACTGCCGATCATCGCGCCGACGATGATGACGACGAGCATCGCAGGAAGTCCCTTCAGGATGCTCTGGAGGATTCCCGCCTGGAGTTCCCGCCAGCCCAGTCCGAACCAGGCGCCCATGATGCCCACCACGACGGCGGAGCCGAGCAGGAGGACGTCGGCGCTGATATGGAGCAGACCGTACCCCACCCCGAGGATCACGGCGGTCGTGCCGAGAGCCAAAATCGCATGAGCAAGCCCGGGACGACGGCGCAGCTCAGGGGATGGGGCGATGGCGGATTCGGGCACGGGGAAAGCGGGAACGCGGCCGAGCAAGGCATACTGTATACGATATACAAGCATATTTTAAACATGGCTTGCCTGTCCGGATTTCGATGGTAGCGTCGGCACCAGCTAGCACCACCCCTCACTGATATGAAACTCATTATCCGGCCGTCGCTTGTGGAAATATCGCCGGATATCCAGAAGCCGACGACCCTTCCGGATCACGTCTACACCGTCCTGAAGCAGCGAATTCTCTCCTGCGCGCTGCCGCCAAACGATCGGCTCGTGGAAAAGTCCCTTTGCGATGATCTTCAGGTGTCACGCACCCCTTTGCGCGAAGCGCTGAACCGGCTTTGTCATGAGGGGCTCGTCGTCCTCCAGGCGCACGCGGGATACCGGGTCGCCCCCATCACCCTCGAGTCGTTCCGCAGCCTGATCGAACTCCGCGCCCTGATCGAACCCCAGGCAGCCGCCCTGGCCGCCGAGCGCGCGACAGCCGAGGAAGCCGCCGTGCTTCGCGACCGGGCGCAACTCCCGTTCGATCCCAACGACGACCAGAGCTTCGTCGAGTACTGCCGCGCCAACGCCCGCTTCCACCTGCTGGTGGTCCGGGCCGCGCGCAATCCCCTGCTGGAGAACATCGTGATGTCGGCGCTGGATATGTACCAGCGGCCCACCTACATGAGGATCGGCCGCCAGATGGACCTTTCCAACCCGTCGGCCAAGCACGTGGCGATCGCCGAAGCCATCGCCAATCACGATGCCGGCGCCGCCCGGGCCACGATGCAGGCGCACGTCCTCGGCGGCGGCGAGCGGATCCTCGCCGCCCTGGCCGAGGCGGGGTACAAGTGACCCGCGGACGGCCGGCGGCCGTAGTCGATCGATCTGTTTCCTGCTGAAATAGAATCAGTTGCTGGCCTGACTGATCGAACGTGGTGTTGGCGAGGGGCCACAGGGCGGTTCCACCCGGGTTTTTGGACGATTTGTGACGCTTCCTGCTGAGGGTGCGTGGTTCAGCGAGCTAATTACGTGCGCCCTTTACTCGCCGGACGTCCCTCGAAGCATTCGCGGCCTTTCGCGCATGAAAGCTGACCGACAACGACAACCTACCCCGACACTCCTCGCCATCGCCTGGCCGATCTTCATCGAGCAGACGCTGCGAATCCTGATCGGAACGGTGGACACGTTCATGGTCAGCCACGTCTCGGACGGCGCCGTCGCCGCGCTCGGCGTCGCCAACCAGTTCGTGGTGCTGGCGCTGATCTGTTTCAACTTCATCGGCATCGGCGCCAGCGTGGTCGTCACGCATCACGTCGGCGCGAACGACCGCTCCGGGGCCGACAGCATCGTGACGACCGCGATCGCGGTGAACACGTGGATCGGGCTCCTCACGAGTCTCGTGGCCTTCACGCTCGCGGCGCCGCTGCTGCGGCTGATGCAACTGCCGGAAAACCTGATGGGGTACGCGCAGCCGTTTCTCGTCTACATGGGCGGCACGTTGTTCATGGAAGCGATGAACACCGCGATCGGCGCGTCGCTCCGGGCGCACGGCCACACGCGCGACGCGATGGTGGTCACCGTGATCCAGAACGTGGTGAACGTCGCCGCGAGCAGCATCCTGCTCTTCGGCTGGTTCGGAATCCCCTCGATGGGCGTCCGCGGCGTCGCCCTCGCGAGCGTGTTCAGCCGCGTCGTCGCGAGCGTAATCCTCTGGATCCTCCTCGACCGGCGGCTGCACCTGATGCTGCGGGCGCGCGATTTCTTCACGCTGCGGATGGATCGGATCAAACGGATCCTGCACATCGGACTGCCGGCGGCCGGCGAAAACATGAGCTACTGGCTCTCGCTGATGGTCATCACCAGCTTCGCGGCGCGGCTCGGCGGGCAGAGCCTGGCGACGATGACCTACACGCAGAACGTCCAGCGGCTGGTCATCCTGTTCAGCATTTCGCTCGGGCTCGGAACCGAGATCCTGATCGGCCGGCTCATCGGGGCGGGTGCGTTCGAGGAGGCATATCAGCAGGTGCGGAAGAGCGTGCGGACGGGACTCTACATGGCCGCGGGCGGCATGCTCGTGATCGCGGCGTTCGCGCCGCAGCTCATCGGGATCTTCTCGCACGATCCGGCGATCATCGCGGGCGGGGTGTTCCTGCTGCGGATCTCGGTGTTCTACGAGCCGGGTCGCGTATTCAACATCGTCATCATCAATTCGCTCCGGGCGACGGGCGACGCGCGGTTTCCGGTGCAAATCGCGATGTTCTCCGAATGGCTGCTGAGCGTGCCGCTCTGCTGGCTGCTGGGGGTCAAGCTCCACTGGGGACTGCCCGGGATTTGGATCGCGATGATGAGCGAGGAGTGGATCCGCGGGCTGCTGATGTCGCGCCGCTGGCACCAGCGCGGCTGGATGAAGCACGCCGAGCGCAGTCGCGCGCAGGTCGCCGAGGCGATCCCGCTCGCGATCGAGGCCTGACCTTTGCGCTGCGCGCAAAAGTAGGTTTGCGCGCAACGCGCAAACGCGAAGCCTCAGCCAAATTGACGCCGTTGCACCACGAAGGGACTTGGAGTGGCTCCGCCGCAACCGAAGTGAAGAGCTGAGAGCCCAGAGCCGAAAGCAATGCATGGTTGTAGGCGCGGTGAGATGTTCTCTGGGTTTGAAAGTCGTTTTTCACGGCGAAGGAGTGTCCGATTGGAGGGCCAAGACCCAGGAACCGTGGCGCAGTTGGTTACGAGCGTGGAGGGACTCGTTGTACGGGGTGCGCGTCTG
>DASZYH010000311.1:0-22292 GCA_035545515.1 Opitutaceae bacterium | reverse complement strand
GCGCGGTGAGGTCACCGCGCCCACAAGAAATGTATCGTTCTCCGCTCTGAGCTCCGTCGCGGGCTGTCTCGTGCCGGATTTATTCGCGGTGCACGGAAACAAATTCGTCAGAAGTTATTATATGCTAGATTTTTAAATGTGAATTATAGTCTGGAAACAAAGCCGACGTGCCTGCGTCTGTCGCAGGCATGTCCACGGCCGGGGGTTCCGTCGCGGGCGCGATTCTTCGCTGGATCAGCCGGCGATTTCCCGCCAGTAACGACCCTCGGCCATGAAATCGTGGCCCCCAACCAGCTTTGGTCAGAGCACATGCATCCAGTGGCACCACCACCCGTCGGCGGGAGAGACCTGCGCATTGATTCCCTGCGCGGGCTGCTGCTCGTCTTCATGGCGATCGATCACATCGCGAGCGACGTCCAGATCGCGACGAATCACATCTTCGGCTACGTCAGCGCGGCGGAAGGATTTGTCTTCATTTCCGGATTCGTGGCGGGGCTCGTCTATACGCGCCGCCGGTGGACCGCCGGCGCCGAAGCCGCCCAGGACGCGAGCTGGCGTCGAGCCGCCATTCTTTACGCATATCATCTGGCGCTGTTCCTCTTCGTCTGGAACTGGACGCTCGGGGGGCATCTCGTCCGGGGCGAATCGCCGATCGCCCCGTCGGGCAGTCTGGCGTCGATGCGGATGTTCTTTGCCGGCCTCCTCGCCATCAACCAGCCGCCGCTGCTCGACATCCTGCCGATGTACTGCGGCTTCATGGTCCTGCTGCCGACCTTGCTCGCGGCGTTTGACCGCGGGCGGCGCGCGCAGGTGCTGGCGATCAGCGTCGGGATCTGGGCGCTGAGCAATGCCTTCCTGCCGCAGGCGCCCTGGAGTTTTGGCGTCGTCCAGACGTCGTCGCTCAGCGTCACGGCCTGGCAGCTCCTCTTTGTCGGCGGCGCGGCGTTCGGCCACGCCTGGGTTTCCGGAAAACGGCTGCTGCCCCGGCCAACGCCGCTCCTGATCGGGGCCGCGGCCGCGTTCTGCGCCGTCTGCTACGTGGTGCGGCATGCCTTCATCGCCCCGCCCATTCCGCGCGGGCTGCTCGACTGGCTGACCAACAAGAACAACGTCGCGCCGGTGCGGCTGCTCGACACCGCCGCGCTGTTCTACCTGGTCGCGGTGGTCGCCGGCCGTTTCCCGCGGCTCGTGCAATGGCGTCCGCTCGCCTTTCTCGGCCGCAACGCGCTCCCCGTTTTCAGCGTGCACGTCGCGGTCGCGTATGTGCTCGGCGCATTTCCGGCGATCTTCGCCGACAGCATCACGGGCCGCTGGCTCGGCACGCTGCTCATGATCGGCGCGATGGCGGCGACCGCGCTGGCGTTCAACCGCCGTCCCGCCCGCATCGTCGCCGCGCAACCGGCCTGATCGGCGCGGCCGACTCGGCCCGGTTCCCTCGCCGTCCGGGTGCGCCATCGCTCAGGTGGACACGTCCACCTTGGACGCGGCGAAATCCGGCGCCTTCGTCGGAACGCCCTTCCCGCGACTGGGGCGCGGGAGGGTGGCGCAAAGCAGGAAGGCGCCGGCGGCGGGGGTTGGCTGCATCGGTGGGGGTGGGCTTTGCGCAGCAGCATCGTGCATCGGCGGCGTCGCAAGCCGACGTCGGAGCACTTTGAGCCGGGTCAAGGGATTCTGCATCGCGACTATCCTTCGCGTGGGGAACTGCCACGGTGTTCGTTGATGCCTCTCACCGTACGCTTCTGCCGCCGTAGCCTGGGATTGCCGAACCGGCGCAACCGGCTACGTTGGTCGGTTCGAGGCCGCGCCGAGGGCAGCTTTGCCTTGGCGCCGGCCTGATCGACTCGCCCACCCCCATGAACGCCCCTCCGCAACTTCCGGTTCGCCGCTGGCGGGCAGTGTTGTTGCTCGCGGGCTGGTTCGTTGCGACGGGCATGCACTGGGACGTCATTCAGGTCGTCGCGTGGAGTCGGATGTGGGCGCACGCGCTGCGAACCGAATCGGCCACGGCGGCGCTCGCGTCGACATTCGCGCCGGGCGCGTCGTGCGAACTCTGCCGCGCCGTCCAGTCGGCACGCACCGAGACTGAGGCGACGACCGTCCCGGGACAAACGGAGGAAAAGGCGCCACTGTTGCCGGTGACGATCCTGCCCGTTGCGGTGGCCCATGCCGCACCGGCGGTACGGTTTCCGCGTTCCGCAATCCTGATTCCGCCGCAGCTCCGCGCCCGGCCGCCGGTGCCGCCGCCCCGCGTGGCGTGACCGTCGGGCTGGTTCGCCCGGCCGAGTCGGAGTGAATCTCATGGCCGCCATGGGGCGGCCATTGGCGTGAGGCCGACGTCTCCCGCCCGTTTGCGTTCGTGATCGCCGTGACCGCGCGCGCCCAGGCCGCGCGGCGGGCGACGTTCCCATCCGCCTGGTTTGTCCATGCCTTTTTCCATTTCCCTTCGCCCCGGCCTTGTGGCCGGCCTTGTCCTCCTGAGCGCAACAGCGGCCCCCGCCGCGGACGACATCGTCCCGCTCTCTCCTGTCGTCGTGACGGCGCCGCCCGGCGAGCGTCCTCTGACCGTCGTTCTCGACCCCAAAGCCGCCGCCCAGCCGATCCCGGCGAACGACGGGGCCGACGTCCTGCGCGCGGTGCCGGGCGTCTCGGTCATCCGCAAGGGCGGCACCGACGGCGACCCGACGCTGCGCGGCATGGCCGGTTCGCGGCTCGGCATTCTCGTCGACGGTGAGAGCATTTTCGGCGGCTGCGGCAACCGTATGGATCCGCCGACCGCGTACGTTTTTCCCGACGCCTACGATCGCGTCACGGTGCTGAAGGGGCCGGAATCCGTGCGATACGGTCCGGGCAATTCGGCGGGCGTCGTGCTCTTCGATCGCACGGCGCCGCGATTCGCCGCGGCCGGAGCCGAACTCGACACGGCGCTCACCGCCGGCTCCTTCGGGCGCAATGACGAATTCGTCGAGGCTCGGGCCGGCAACCCGCGGGGCTACGTCGAGGCGGCGGGGACGCGGACGGAGAGCGGCGACTACGACGATGGTGCGGGCCGGGCGGTCCCGTCGTCGTACCGGCGTTGGAGCGTGCACGGTGCGGCGGGCTGGACACCCGATGCCACGACCGCGCTGGAGCTCTCCGGCCTCGCGAGCGACGGCCGGGCGGCGTATGCCGACCGGACGATGGACGGCGTGAAGTTCGCCCGCCGGAATCTCGGCCTGCGACTGCGCCGGAGCGGACTCTCGCCGGCGGTCGCCTCGCTCGACGCCAGCGTCTACCTCAACGCGGTCGACCACGTGATGGACAACTATTCGCTGCGCCCCTTCACCCCCACGGCGATGATGCCGGGGCACTCCGTCTCGAACCCCGACCGGCTGACCTACGGAGGCCGCTTCGAATTGGGACTGGCACCGACGGCGGACACGTCGGTCGTGGCGGGGATCGATTACCAGGCCAACCGGCATCGTCTCCGAACGACGGCCGATGAGATCACGGATCCCTACGAGGTGAAACGGCGGACGCCCGATGCGCGCTTCGGGGTGGCGGGCGTGTTCGCGGAGGCGACCCGCCTGCTCGGGCCCGCGCGGCGCCTTGTCGCCGGTGCACGTGCCGATTTCTGGTCGGTGCGTGACGAGCGCACCGTGGTGGCGCTCGGGCTGATGGGCTCGGCGCCGGACCCGACCTCCGGACGCCGGCGCGATCCGGTGCTCGGAAGCGGCTTCGTCCGGTACGAACAGGACCTCCGCCCCGCGACGACCGCGTATGTCGGCGTCGGCCACGCCGAGCGGTTTCCCGACTACTGGGAGCTGTTCAGCAAGGAGACGGCGACGAGCGTCAGCGCGTTCGGTGTCCGGCCGGAACAGACGACCCAGCTCGACGTGGGGCTCACCCACCGGTCGGGTCCGGTCACGGCGTCCCTCTCGCTCTTCGCCAACCGCGTGACGGATTTCATCCTCATCCAGAGCGGCGTGGTGAAGCCGGCGGCAATGGGACGGACGCGCACGGCGACCATCTCACGCAACGTCGACGCCGCCTCGCGCGGGGCCGAGGCGAGCGTGACGTGCGCCTGGGGCTCCGGCTGGCGGACCGATCTGTCGCTGTCCGGCGTGTACGGCGAGAACCGGACCGAACACCGGCCGCTCGCGCAGCAGCCGCCCTGGGAGAGCCGGCTTGGCCTCGGTTATTCGACGGCGCGCTGGTCGGCCGGCGCGGTCGGGCGGTTCGTCCTCGCGCAAACACGTTATGCGCTGAACGAGGGCAACATTGTCGGACAGGACCTCGGGCCCACCGGCGGGTACGCGGTGTTTGCGTTGAACGCGGCCTGGCGGTTCGCGACGCACGCCCAGGTGACCGCCGGCGTGGACAACCTCTTCGGCCGGACGTACGCGGAGAGCCTCAACCGCGGCGGCGTGACGATCGGCGGATTCCCGCCCCCGACGCTCCGGATCAACGAGCCCGGCCGCACGGTCTGGGCGAAGCTCCAGGTGACGTATTGAGCCGGGAAGTAATTAGTAGTTTGTAATTGGTATTTGGTGACGCGGACCCAGGACAGAACTCGTGCCCGCGCCACCACCCAACTTCCAAATACCAACGACCAAGGGCTGAGCCCGCCCGCCCACAGCCTCACGCCCGTTCGCGCTCGATCTGCTCGAGGTTCTTGCCCGAGGTGTCGGGCATGAACGCGTAGCCGACGAACCCGCTGATCGCGAGGAAGAGCGTCAACAGCGCGGCCACCGTCCCGATGCCCGCTTTCGTCAGTATGGGCACGACCAGGCTCCAGAACCCGAGGATCGTGCGCGCCACGCCGAACGTGAACCCCTGGGCGCTGCCGCGGAGCAAGGTCGGGAACAGCTCCTGGCTGAAAACCTTGTAGAAGGCTTCGCCCGCGAAGCTCTGCCCGACGCCAAACAGCACCACGTTTGCCACCACCACCGGAATCGTGAACGGCAGGACCAGGAACAAGGCAAACGCCACGATCTGCATCAGCGATCCGAACAACCACATGCGGCGCCGCGTCGCATAGCTGCGGTCGGCGTTCGGCATGAAGGCAACGACCGTGACAATCATCACGAGCAGGAACGAGACACTCGTGAGCCCGACGCTCGCGGCCTGACCGCCCGCGTGCAGCGTGCTGATGATATACGGGCTGAAGATGCCGATCGTCCCGGCCGCGAGGTTCCAGAACAGGTAAAACGTCGCCGTGTAGGCGAGCGCCGCGAGATGGCGTCCCGTAAAAAGCAGCCGCAGCCCGGGCCGCGCCGACGGCGCCGCGGCCGCGGCGTGCTGCCAGCGGGCGGACTCCTTGAGCCGGCGGCGCAACGCCCAGGTCACCAGCGCGACCACGAAGAGCTGCAGGAACACGATGCGAATTCCCAGCAGTCCCAGTGGCGCCAGCGCGAAGGCCAGCCACAGGACGACCACCGGTCCCAATGACCACGCGACCTGCGTAAACCCGAGCAGCCGCCCCCGCGCTTTCGCGGGCGCAAATTCGCCGACGAGCGCGAGCGACGTGGGCACGTCGGCGCCCACCGCCAACCCGACGACGAACGTGCCGGCAAACAGCATCGCCCGATGGGTCGCCAGCGCGATGCAAAGGATCCCCACCGCGTAAACGATCAGGTCGTATTGATAAATGCGCTTTCGGCCCAGCTTGTCCCCGAGGCGTCCGCCGATGAAGGCGCCGATCGCACAGCCGATCGCGTTCGGGCCGATCGCCGCGAGAATTCCGATTTCGGCGCCGGTGAGCCCAAGTCTTTTTTGAAAGAGCGCGAGGCCGGCGCCCAGTGCGACGATCGAGCCGGCGTCTAGGTAGGAAGCCATCCCGGCCAGGGCCGTCCATCGCCAATGCTCACGACTGATGGATGCTTCGTCGACGGGAACCGAGGGGAGGTCAGGCATGGGGCATGGGGATTGGCGCGGAGCAGGACGTACCGGCGCGCGTGGCGTTTCAGCAGATGTTGGGACCATGCGCCAGTCCAGCGGATTTCGCCGTGGCCTCTTCGGCGACCGCGGATCCACCGCCCAGTGACGGTCCCCGGTTTTTGTCCCGCAGGTGGTCGGGCGAGACGCAGCACCGCCGCCCTGGTTCGAGGCGATGACCGGGAGACGTGCTACTCGATCGCGTGATTGTCGACCGAAGCGATGCCGATCAACCGGCTCGCGGGCATCGCTGTTTTCGCGAGGCAGGTATGCTCTGACTCGTTGATTGCCACGTCCACCTACCAGGGCCGCGAGCAGTGGCTCTGGCGGCGGCCGCGATCAATCGAAGAAGGCGGCAGTACCTCGCAGAGCTTTTTCCGGATCTTGTGTTATGGCTGCGAACATTATTCCGCGGCCGAATATGAATTCCGCAGTTGACGCATTGTGCCGAGATGTGCATATACACGAGAAATGGCTCAAGAACGCGATTTTTCTGTCCGCACGAACTGCGTGGGTTTCAACCTCCGCCGGGTCGCGCGGGTGGTGACCAATTACTTCGACGGGGAGATGCGGCGTCACGGGATCCGTAGTACCCAGGGATCGATCCTTGCCGCGCTCGATTCCATTGGATCGACCAACATGGCCGACTTGAGTGAAGTGCTGGGAATGGAACGCACCACGCTGCTGCGCAATCTGCGACCGTTGCAGCGCGACGGCCTCGTGGACGTCGAGGGCGGCGGACATGGTGGACGCGTCGAGCTTTCCCTCACCGCCAAAGGCCGTAAGCAGATCGAGAAGTTCGCTCCCGCGTGGGAATCCGCGCAACGCACCGCCGTTCAAGTGCTGGGGGAGCAGCGTTGGTCGGCCATCCTGGCTGACCTCAACAAGGTCGCCGCCGCGCTGAAAAACTAAGCCTTGCCGGCTCAAGGCACGGAAAGGGCCGTCAATGTGCATATGCACATGATTTCACGCCCCACGCTTTCTACCTTCGATCCCGCACCAGTCCCGCCGGCGTTTCCCCAAGCCCATGCCGCCACTTTCACCGCATCCTCCAACCCAAGAATCACTGCCATGTCCCACAATGCTTCGCCTCGGCCTTCGCTCACGACGTCCCGTCCCGTCGACGATCATCCCGTCACGAGTCGTTTTGCCACTTCGCCAGCGTCACCGGTCATGTCCCGGGGCTCTTGGGTGCTTATCACCGGCGCCTCGAGTGGCTTCGGTGAGGAGTTCGCCCGCCAATATGCCGTCGAGGGTCACGCCTTGGTTCTCGTCGCGCGCCGACTGGACCGGCTGCAGGCCCTCGCTGACTCGCTTCGCCTCCAGCATGGCACCGAGGTCGTCGTCGAGCAGGTCGACCTGACCGATGTCGCGGCGATCACGCGACTGCACGATCGGCTCCGCGAGCGCGGCATCCAGATCGATATCCTGATCAACAACGCTGGGCATGGCCTCCAGGGATCGTTCGCCGACGCCTCACTCGAGTCGACCTTGGCGATGGTGCAACTGGACGTCGCGAGTCTCACCGCCGTCACTCACATCTTCGCGCAAGACATGCGCGCCCGCGACCGAGGCAGGATTCTCCTCGTGGCGAGTTTGCTCGCCTATCAGGGCGTCGAAAACTTCGCGGTCTACGCCGCCGCCAAGGCTTACGTGCTGCGGCTCGGCGAAGCCCTGCATCGCGAACTCAAGCGCGAGGGGATCGTCGTCACCACCTTGTGCCCGGGCCTATCGGATACTGGTTTCGCTCAAGCGGCGCAGATGAAGGTCACGCCGCTGCTGAAACCGCTGATGATGCAGCCGGCGCCCGTCGTCAGGGCTGGGATCCGCGCGCTGCAGGCCGGCCGCATGAGCGTCGTGCCCGGGTTCGCCAACAAATTCCTCGCCGCATTCACGTGGGCGACGCCGCGCTGGCTGCACCAAGCCGCCATGTCTCAGGCGATGAACGGTTGAGCGCCCGCGCTTTCACGAGCACTCCGCACCGCCCGCGTACCCATGAACCCATCTTTCCCGCCTGCGGAGCATCGCCTCTCGCAGCTCCGCTCGGCGCTCGCCGCACTCGGTCGCCAAGTCCTTTCCCGTCCCGTCGTCCCCGCCGGGTTCTTGGCGGTGACGACGTTCGCCGGCTGCGCCCTGCCTGCGGTCGGCCCCGATTATCGCCGACCCGCTGTTCCGACCGCCGCGTCCTATCGCGCGACTGCCGACCAGCCTTTGATCGTCGCCGGGCAACTGGCGCGGGAATGGTGGCGCGATTTCGGCGACCAGGAACTCGATCGCTTCATCGACGAAGCACTGAAGGAGAATCAGAGCCTCAAGTCCGCGGTGGCGCGCGTGGAGCAGGCGCGCGCGCTCACGGGCGCGGCACGTGCCGCGTATCTTCCCGCGGTTGCCGCAACGGGCTTGGTCACGCGCGAGCAGACTTCCGAGACGATGACCAACCATTTTCCGAACAGCCTGACCACAACGTATCGGTTGCCGCTCATGCTGTCGTGGGAACTCGACCTGTTCGGCCGGGTGCGACGTCTCAACGAGAGCGCGCAGGCCAATTTCCGAGCGACGCAGGAGCTCGCCGACGCTACGCGTCTCGCTATCGCCACCGAGACCGCGTCGACCTACTTCGCGCTAAGTGCAACCGATGACGAGGCCCGCATTGTCGCGAGCACGCTCACGCTGCAGCGCGAGATGCTCACGCTGATCGAGGCACGACGCGACGCCGGACGCGCCAGCGATCTCGCCGTCGAGCAGGCGAGGCTCGCCGTCTCGACCTCCAAGGCCGACCTCGCCGCCGTCGCGAATCGTCGTGCCGCGCTGAAAGACGGCCTGGCGATCTTGGTGGGACAGCCAGCCCCGTCGTTCGAAATCGAGCCGCGCTTGCAGACCGATGGCTCGCTACCTCCGATTCCGGTCGGCTTGCCGAGCGACTTGCTCCTCCGCCGGCCCGACCTGGCTGCGGCGGAAAACAAGCTTCGCGCCACCAACGCGCAGATCGGCGCCGCCAAAGCCGCCTTCTTCCCGGCGATTTCGCTCACGGGCGGCGCCGGCTATGCCAGCGCCGAGCTCGGCGACCTCTTCCTGCACGGCAGTCGCGCCTGGTCGCTCACACCGAGCATCTACCTCCCGCTGTTCCAGGGCGGACGAAATCGCGCCAACTACCGGCGCAGCCAGGCGGCGTACGAGGAGGCAGTGGCCGAGTATCGCCAAAACGTCCTCACCGCCTTCGGGGAAGTTCAAGACGCTTTAAGCGCCTCGCAGCACTTGTCCGAGCAGTTCGACGCGATGACCCGCGCCGTCGCCAGTGCGCACAAGGTGAGGGAACTCGCCGAGGAGCGTTATCTCGCCGGTGGCACGAGCTACCTCGAGGTGATCGATGCGCAGCGCACTCTCCTGACCGTGGAACGCGGCGCTGCCGCACTCGCCGGCCAGCGTTTGATCACCCGCGTGGCGCTGATTCGCGCGCTCGGCGGCGGATGGGACAGCCCGGCCGCCAAGCTCAGCTCACTCCAACCATAACTTTTCGACCGATTTGAAAACGATGAACTCCCACACCAATCCTTTTTCTCACGCCCGAACGGCGACGTTCAGGCGGGCACGGCTGCTTCGTCACGGCTTTCTGCTGACCTTGGGCGCCAGCGGGAGCTTCGCCTGCTTCGGCTGCAGTCGCGGGGAAGTGCGGGCCAACCCACCTCCACCGCCTTTGGTGCGTGTGGTGAAGATCGACGCGAAACCTTCCACTTCCTTCGGCGCGAGCAGTTACACCGGTGTTGTTCGCGCCCGGTTCGAAAGCAGTCTGGGCTTTCGTATCGCGGGAAAGATCGCTGAGCGACTCGTGAACGCCGGCGATGCCGTCAAGAAGGGACAGCCGCTGCTGAAGCTCGATCCGACCGATTACCAGCTCGTGCTCCAAGCCGCGCAAGCCGTCCACCAGCAGGCGAGTCTCGAGCTCGAACGCGTCCGGGTGCTCGTTGAAAGGCATGCCGACTCACGCGACGCCCTGGAGCGTGCCACCGCCGCCGCGGAAAGCAGCGCCGCGCAGGAGGAGCAGGCGGCGAATCAAGTCGGCTACACGACGTTGGGTGCCGATTCAGATGGGGTGGTCATGACCACTCTGGGCGAACCCGGCCAGGTGGTTGCGGCCGGCCAGCCGGTGGTGGCGCTTGCGCGGGAGGGCGCACGCGAAGCCGCGATCGATATTCCCGAGGACGCGCTGGAACAGGTCCGTCAGCACGAGGCGACAGCGCGGCTTTATCTCAACCCGGCAGTGACGGTGCCGGCGACGTTGCGCGAAATTTCCGGCGTCGCCGATCCCGTGGCGCGCACCTATCGGGCTCGTTATGTCCTTCAGGGCGATCCGGCGCGGTTTCCGCTCGGTGCCACGGTCACGGTCCGCGTCGCCGCCACGGAAAATGCGGCGCAGCCGCTGGCGGAGGTTCCGCTTGGCAGCTTGATCGACCGTGGTGCCGGTGCCGCCGTGTGGGTGGTCGATCCCAGGTCATCGACGGTTCAGAGGCGCGCCGTCTCCATCGCGAAACTCGGAGCCGAGAGGGCGCTCGTCAGCCGCGGGCTCGCCTCGGGCGACATCGTTGTGGCGCTTGGCGCCAACCTGCTGAAGGCCGGTGAGGTGGTGCGCGTGATGAAGGCGTCGGCCAAGGAGATGCAATGAGCCGCTTCAATCTTTCGGCCCTCGCCGTCAGGGAGCGGGCCATCACGTTGTTCTTCCTCCTGGCGATTGCTGCCGCCGGCGTGCTCGCGTTCAGTCGACTCGGGCGCGCCGAGGATCCGACCTTCGTCGTGAAGATCATGACCGTAACTGCCATCTGGCCGGGCGCCACGGCCGAGGAGATGCAGAACCAGGTCGCGGATCGACTCGAGAAACGCCTTCAGGAACTCGCGTACTACGACCGGGCGGAGACCGCTTCACGGCCTGGGTTGATCACGATGAAGGTTTACCTGAAGGACAACACGCCGCCGGCCGACGTGCCCGAGCAGTTCTATCAGGTCCGAAAAAAACTCTCGGACGAAGCGCTGCTTTTGCCGCACGGCGTCATCGGTCCGATCTTCAACGACGAATATTCCGACGTCTTCTTCTCCCTTTACGCGCTCAAGGCGGCGGATCTCCCGCATCGCGATCTCGTGCAGGAGGCCGAACGCTTGCGGCAGCGGCTGACGCGAGTGCCCGGCGTCCAGAAGGTGAAAATCCTTGGCGAGCAGGACCAAAAGATCTTTGTTGACGTTTCGTATCAGCGCCTCGCGACGCTCGGTGTCAGCGCCCAGGCACTGTTCAGCGCCATTGCGCAGTCCAACGATGTCACCCCATCTGGGTTCGTCGAGGCGAAGGGACCACGCGTTTACCTGCGCGCCGATGGCGCGATCACGGATCTGGACTCGATCAGGTCGATTCCGCTTTCCGTGCCCGGGCGGACTCTGACGGTCGGCGACGTGGCGGAGGTCCGAAGAGGTTACGAGGAGCCGGCGACTTTTCGGATCCGCGACAATGGCGAGCCGGCGCTGATCCTGGGCGTGGTGATGCGCAAGCGCTACAACGGCCTCACCCTCGGCCGGGACCTCGCGACGGAAGTTCGCCGCCTGCAGACCGAGCTGCCGGTGGGCATAGCGCTTACCCACATCTCCGATCAAGCCTCGGTGATCAAAGCCGCGGTCAACGAATTCATGGTGAAATTCTTTACCGCGCTCGGGGTGGTGATTCTCGTCAGCCTGCTGACGCTCGGGTTTCGCGTCGGGATCGTCGTGGCGGCGGCTGTTCCGCTCACCCTCGCGGCCGTTTTCGTGATCATGCTGCTGACCGGCCGGGAATTCGACCGAATCACCCTGGGGGCGCTTATTCTCGCGCTCGGACTGCTGGTCGACGACGCGATCATCGCGATCGAGACCATGGTCGTAAAAATGGAAGAAGGCTGGGACCGCGTGAAGGCGGCGAGTTTCGCGTGGACTTCGACCGCGGCGCCGATGCTCACGGGAACGCTCGTCACGATCGCCGGTTTTCTGCCGGTCGGGTTCGCCCGATCCACGGCGGGTGAATATGCCGGGAACATTTTCTGGATCGTCGCCTTTGCCCTGCTCGTGTCGTGGTTCGTCGCCGTGATCTTCACGCCCTACCTGGGGGTGAAACTGCTCCCCACTATTCCGGCGAAGGCGGACGGGCACCACACGATCTACGGCACGAGAAATTACGAACGGTTTCGGCGGGTCATCCGTGCCTGCGTGGACCACAAATGGCTGGCGCTGGGAGCCACCGCAGGGCTGTTTACCGCATCCGTGCTGGGCATGAGAATCGTGAAGAAGCAGTTCTTCCCCAATTCCGACCGGACGGAGTTGACGCTCGAGGTCCACCTTCCCGCCGGATCGGCGTTCTCCACGACTGAGCGGACGGTTCGGCACATCGAGCAAGCCATGCTCGCATTGCCCGAAACGAAGCACGTGACGAGCTATATCGGCCAGGGCGCGCCGAGGTTCTTCTTCTCGCTCAACTCGGAGCTGCCCAATCCCTCCTTCGCGCAGGTGGTCATCCAGACAGCCAATCCCGAGCAGCGCGATATCCTGAAGAACAAGATTCGGACGCTGGTGGCCGCGGGCCGTTTCCCGGAGGCGAGGGTGCGTGTGACGCAGTTTCTTTTCGGCCCGCCGGTGCCGTATCCGGTCCTCTTCCGCGTCACCGGTAGCAATCTGAACGAAATCCGGCGAATCGCGGACAATGTAAGGGACGTGATGGAAAAGAATCCGCACCTGCGAGACGTGCACCTGGACTGGGGCGAAAAAACGCCGGTGCTGCACCTCGCGTTCGACGAAGAGCGCATGCATCTGCTCGGGCTTAATCCGCAAGCGACCGCGCTCCAGCTGCAGGCGATCCTCCAAGGCGCGACCGTGTCCCAGGTTCGCAGCGGCACCCGTACCGTCGATGTTGTGGTACGAAGTCCGAAGCTGGAACGCGACGGTCTCGGCGCGATCGGAGACGCGATCATCCGCAACGCCCAAGGGCGATCCATTCCTCTCCGCCAGGTTGCGCACATCGAGACACGCATGGAGCACGCCGTGTTGAAGCGCTACAACCGGGAACTCTATATCGCCGTCGAGGGCGACGTGGTGGACGGAGTCCAGCCGCCCGACGTCACCGCGGAGGTGCTGCCTCAGCTCGCGGCCATCAAGGCCCGACTGCCCGACGGTTACCGGATCGATACCGGTGGTTCCGTGGAGGAAAGCGCCAAGGCCAACAAGGCGCTGATGCTGCTTTTCCCCGTCATGATTCTCATCACGCTGGCGCTGATCATGTTTCAGGTGCGTTCGTTTTCGGGCATGTTCATGGTCTTCGCCACCGGGCCGCTGGGCTTGGTGGGCGCCGTCCCGACCTTGCTCCTTTTCCATCAGGCCTTCGGCTTCAATGCGATCCTCGGCCTGATCGGGCTCTCGGGCATCCTAATGCGCAATACGCTGATCCTGATCGATCAGATCCAGCACGACAAAGCGGCGGGGCTTTCCGATTACGAAGCGGTCATCGAATCCACGGTGCGGCGCGCCCGCCCGGTCGCACTCACCGCGGTCGCCGCGATGCTGGCATTCATCCCGCTCACGCATTCGACGTTCTGGGGCGCGTTGGCGTTCGTCCTGATCGGCGGTGTCGGCGCCGGCACGGTGCTCACGCTCCTGTTCCTGCCCGCGCTTTACGCGATTTGGTTCAACGTGAAGAAACCCAGCCGCAACGAGTCCCGGGGGAACGCGTCGGCGTTAATCCACAGCCCGGTCACGCCATGAAATTCTTGGTCGAAATCGATCACCCGAAAACAGGCCAGCCGCTGTCGCTGGAGGCGGGACGGGCGTTTATCGAAAACGTCATTCTGCCGACCCTCGCGCGAGCCGAGCAGCTTGCGAAACAGGGGCGGATAATCGCCGGCGGCCCGGTCGCCGGCCGGATCGCGCTAAGATTTATTGCCGAGGTCGAGTCGCCCCAATCGCTTGACCGTCTGATTTCCGGTCTTCCGCTATGGCCGATTTCCGACACCCGCGTGACGCCGCTCGTGGATTTCACCGAGAGGCGTGCCCAGGTCGAATTACTGCTGCAAGACCGATGAAAATGAATCCAACCGCGCGCCACCGGAGAGAGTACGGGCTCCGAAGCACGAGGAACGCTGACGCGTTGCCCCATATCCCACCTCTGCGCTGCTTCGCATCGCCTTCTGCTGCGCAGAAGTCCGCCAGTTTTTCGGCGAAAAACTGGCGGAGAGGGTGGGATTCGAAAATAAGGGTCCCGATGCGCGGCGAACTGGCGAGCGAGGAACTTACGGTACCACCCAGCCTGTACCTTCCCCACCTGTTTCCCCAAGCAATGGGACGCCGTGTCCCGAGCTGGCCCATGTGGTGAAAAGCTGGCCCAAACTATGTCTTGGCACTCGTAACGCGATTCTGGCCCTCATTGCCGTGCACGAGGAGAATTCAAAATAGATCCTTGCCGGCCTCGTTGATGTCCGGAGTCACGGGGTACTTGGCGGGCGGAACGCGGTCATACCGCTCCGCGCTAACGCGGACGCCGCGCGTCGGTGGGATAGTGCCACCGCCATCCCTATCTCGCCCGCACGATCGGCAGAGTGCATTCGTAAAACCAAGCGAGCGCCATCGTGCAATCCGGGAAGCAGCGGACATTTTGGGAACCCAACTCGTATTGCTCGATTACCTGATTGGCCGCCCGCAGCCAGCCGTTGGTGGGAAGAATCAGCGCCCACTTCGCGGGGACATGAAGCTTTCGCCACGCCTGGAGCAGTTCGGCCAGGGCGTTCCGCGCAACAACATCGGGGATGACGGTTTCGTCGGCAACGATGACCAGCGTGTTGTACTCCGGGTCGAAGGATCGATCGGCAAAGAGATGGCCGATCACCTCGGCGATATCGAGAACACGCAGATGCGCGTTGACGCTGCACGTCACCAATCGCGCGGTGCCGTCGATCTCGTAGGTGATCACGAGCGGCGCCGGGACCGACGGTCACAACGTGCCGCGCCGGCGCTGGACGCAGGCGCCCGCGGTCCGGCGCGTCGTCGCAATGGCAGGTCAGCGCCGGGGCAAATTCTCATGCGCCAGTATCGCACGAAACCCGGCAATTGCCACCTGCGCCCCGGCTTTGCGCCGCCAGCGATGCCGCACCCCGAGCCCGGCGCGGCAGGTGAACGCCTCCGGGCATCGTGAGTTCGATTCTCGACGCCGATCACGGGTTCATCGGAACTCCGACCGATTCGGGACAGAACAAGCTTGCGCTCCTGTAGTTGTGGACGTCGCCGACCAGCGGAAGGATATGCATCGTATTCGTCCAGGGTGCCCGCTACGATCCATCCCTCGGCCAACGCGAGCGCAGGGGGGAAAGGCGGGCATGCCCCCGCGCGGGAGACTGAGGATGTTCTTCCCATGTACCAATCAAAGTGTCCGCCCTGCCGAGAAAGTCCCGGCCAGTTCGTGTCCGCCGATGTGCATCCTCACGGTCGCGGCGAATCGGCACCCGCAGCGGGCCCATCGACGCATCACCTCCGGTGGACCGCGAGCCCGGGCGGTCGTCGCCGCGCCGGGAAGCCTTCGCGATCGTGACGTGCCCCGCGAGCCGACGTGCCAGGACGAATTCCATGAACCCAACGACCAATCCCCTCCAGGAGAGCACCGCCCGCCGCCCGATTCTCGACCAATATGGTGCGGCTTGCCGGTGCCTGCTCCGGCTGCGTGAGAACCGCGGCGTGCCGGGAATTTCCGACTCAGCGTTCATTGCGCGGTTCGTCACTCGCTATCCCGATTGGTGCGAACGACCCGGCGCAATGGATCTCATGCGGACCGGGGAGGTGGCGCGCGCGTTGAGCCTCGCCGAGGGCATCGAGGTGTATCGCGACTACGACAAGGTCCTTCAGAGCCATCGCGACGGGCGTTCCGTCCTGATCTGCACGGATCGCGTCCCTGCCCAGGAGGATGGGCCGGCCGCCCCGGGCCGGTTCGTGTTGCTGCTCGTCGCCATGGACGAGGCGACGTTCACGGTCTGGTGCCCGTATCCCAACGGCCATTCGGATACCCTGGTCCCGGCCCAGCGGATGTGGTGGGACCACTGGCAGGCTCTTGGCCTCGTGTTGTTCGCCGCCCAACGTGATCAGTGATGCCCCCCGGGACTTTTTTCGCGCTCCGTGCGCATGACGGATGAATAAGATCCACTCCCTGATTCTCGTCAGCGCTGGCGCGGCGCTGATTGTCGTGGGACTGAGCGGGCCTGAATCGTTCCGCCTCGCGTGGAGCCGGTTCTTTGCGCCGGCCCCGGCCGGCGTCAAAGTCTGGGTGTTCCTCGCCGGCAGCATTGTCAGCGCGATCGGGCTGTATCGCGCGTGGCGCGATCGGAGCCGTTACGACTGACCCTTTCAGCAATGAAACGAAAATCCCTGTCCGAACCAGCGACTGGTCAACCCGTGATCGCGCGATCCGCCGCCGAAAGTCCGCGCCCGAAATCGCGGGATCGCGCCCCCGGTACCCGCCTGACCCGCATCGCGGCCTGTGAACAGGCGCTCTACGCCGTCACCTACGATTCACGGTACGATGCGGAATTCCGGCAATTCGCGAGTTTGCATGCCCTGCTCGACCGGCAGCTCGCCGACATCGGAGCGCGCCTGATCCGCCTCGGCAAATGCACCGGCGAGGTCGACGGCGGCAGCGGCGGGATACGTCCCAGGGCGCGCGATGGCATCGCCGTCAGACGGAAGCCGGGTGGCAACGAGCGCGACACGATCCGGTTGCTGGTCTCCACCCACCGGGGGGTGCTCAGCCGGCTGCGGGAAGCAACGCTGGTCCGGGCCGGCCATTTCGAGGATGTGATCACGGCGAAACTCCTCGCCGACCTCATCGCCGGTCATGAAGAGGACGCGTTCCAGTTGCGCGCCCTCCTCTGGGAATTCAACCACTCCTGGGCCCGGACGGATCGGGTGGCGGATGAAACCGCGGGGATGGCCGACTGATTCCGCGGGCCCGCGTGAAACCTCCTTCATCATGCAAAAGACCAAAAAGTCTGTCACGAAGCGGTTCAAGATCACTGCAACCGGCAAGCTGATGCGCCGCACGCCGGGATTCCGCCACCTGCTCGGCGCCAAGAGCACCAACGCCAAACGCCGGGCCACCCGGGACAAGCTCGTCGCGCCGGGGCACGCCGCCGCCCTGATGCAGTGCCTGCCCTTCGGGCAGTAGCCGGGCGCGAGCCCTCACGGCGGGCCGTCACCCGCGGCGGGCTGCGAGATCGCTGCGCCGCCGGGGCGGCGTCATGTCATTGCCTCCAGCAGATCGTCCAGCGAGACGGTCGCGAAGCTCGTCGCGGAGTCGCTCATCGCGTACGGGATGACGAGCTCGTGGCCGTGGAGCATGGAGCCGCAGGTATAGACCACGTTGGGCACATACCCCTCGCGTTCCGCCTCGTTGGCGGAAAGCAGCGGCTGGCGCAGCCGCCCGATCACGCGGGTCGGGTCCTCCAGGTCGAGCAGGAACGCCCCGATGCAGTACTTCCGCATCGCCCCGACCCCGTGACTCAGCACGAGCCAGCCGGCGTCGGTGGCGATGGGAGAGCCGCAGTTTCCGATCTTGATGAACTCCCACGGCTGGGCCGGGGAGAGCAGGACCTTCGGCGTATCCCAGAAGTGCAGGTTGTCGGAAAACATCAGCAGGATGTTCTCGTCGTCCTGCCGCGACAGCATCGCGTAGCGGCCGTTGATCCGCCGGGGAAACAACGCCATGCCCTTGTTCTGCGCGGCCGGTCCGTTCAACGTGATGAACTTGAAGGCGACGAAATCCGCCGTCTGCAGGAGCTGCGGGAGGATGATCTTCCCATCATAGGCGGTGTACGTCGCGTAGTACGTGCTCCGCCCGTCGTCCTCCTGAAACCGGACGAAGCGGGCGTCCTCGATCCCGTTGCTCTGGCTCGGCGAGGAGGGGAAGATCACCCGTTGCGAGATCGGCTGCGCCGGATCGAAGTGCACCTCGTAGTTCGACTCGGCGAGCAGCAGCATGCCCCGGGCGGCCCGGTCCGCCGTCGCGGGATTCTCCTCCGTCCGCATGCGCTCCGCCGCCAGCGCCCGGTGCAGGTCGTCGAGCGCGAACGAGGCTCCGAGCTGCTCGAGCACCGCCCGGCAGAAGCGGTTCCGCACGCCCGCCTCCTCCAGCTTGCGCGCGAACAGCGCCGTCTCGTAGGCGGCATTGGGCACGCGCTCGGGCTCCGCCGCGAAGGCCACCGGCGGGGTCAGGGTGACCCGATGCTGGGCGCTGATGACGCCGACCCGAAACGTGATCGAGGAGATGTGCCCCTCGCCGGTCGCGCGCAGGCTGAGGATGAAACGCAGCGCTCCGGCCGGCAGACCCGACTGGTCGGGATGCGCGACGATCGATGGATTGAAGAGCGCCGCCGACTCCGGTGAGTATTCGTGGGTAAAATACGCGCCGATCAGGGCCTGGCGCGCCGCCGACGGTTCCCGCTGGCCCGGCGGGAGATAGTCGCGGACCTGCCGAAATCGCGCGACGAGGAATTTCTCCACCGCCGGGTGGCGGTGGCCAAACTCGCCCAGCACCTCGCCGAGCACACGGGTGGCGTCGGACTCGCCCAGGCTCAGCACCTGCGCCACGATCCGCCGGGCGATGTCATCCGTGGTGGGCAGAAAGGGCCGCATCAGGACGCGCGAATGGTCGGGCCGCAGGGTGGGGCCGATGCGCTTGGCGTGGACGACGGAGGGTGGGAAGGGCATCGTGGTTGGCGGCGCGTGACGGCCGTCATTTCACCGCCGGCTCGGGGAAGCTGGTGATGGTGTTCTGGAGCGCCTGCATCTCCGCCAGGGCGAGGAGGAAGGCGAGGGTCGATTCGGCGCCCTGGTTCTGGCTGAGCCGGTCGACGTGCAAGCCATCACGGCAGCCGCCGGTGGTCGCGTCGTAGAGGCCCAGCCCGAGGTCGTTTCGCCCGAGGAACCATTCGAAGGCCCGGCGCCCCTCCGCGAGCCAGAGCAGGTCGCCGGTGGCATGATAGGCCTCGATGCAAGCGGACACCGTCGCCTGGGCTTCGATCGGCTGCTGGTCGAAGAGCGCCGGCGGCTGGTCGCGCCGATAAAACCCGTTCGAGCCGACGGGGCGAAAGGACCCGGCCGGCGAGGTTTGCACGCGGACGAGCCAGCGAAGGGTTCTCAACCCGAGTTCCAGGAGCGAACGGTCGTTCATGCAGCGACCGCTGAGGATCAACGCATGCGGCAGCTTGGCGTTCGCATACGACACCACCTCCTCGAACCACTCCCAGCCGTTCGTCGCCGCGTCGGCATGGCGCTGCACCAGCTTGGATGTCAGCGTCTCGCGAATTTGGGTGGCCCGCCGGTCGCCCCCGAGGCGTCGGAGGTATTCGTCGATCCCGATCAGGGTGAACGCCCACGCGCGCGGCGAGGTGAACGTCGCCGCGGCCGGCAGGGCCTGCTCGAACAGCCGCGCCGCGAGCAGTTGAAAGCTCCCCGGTCCGGATTGCGCGACGCAGAGCCCGAGCGCCCACAACGCGTGCCCCTGGCAGTCCTCGGAGCCGACGTCCTCGAGCCAGCGCCGGTCGAAGCTCATGAAGTTTCGAAAACGGCCGGTGACCGGGTCGAAGGCGTGGTTGAGGAAGGCGGCGAACGTTGTCGCATGCGCGTGGAGTCGCGGCGAACCCTGGCCCAGCCGCTGCAGCATCAGCGCCAGCACGAGGGCCCGGGCGTTGTCGTCCGTGCAGTACCCCTCCGCGAAATTCGGCACCGTGAAGCTGGCGTGCTGAAAGATCCCGGTCGAATCGCTCATCCGGAAGAGGTGGTCGAGTTTCAAATCCGGCAGCTGGTCCGGCTGCTCATCGAGCGTCTTGATCGGCGAGACCCTGGTGCCGACGAAACTGTGGTCGGTGCGCGCCTGTTCGAACGACCGCACATACCACTGCGCGACCCGGCTCCAGACCATCTCGCGCCCCAGCCGGTAGGCCTGTTCCCGCATGGCGTCGCGCCCGGGCCCGTCCCGCAGCAGCGTGATCACCGCCTGCGCGATCGCCGGGCTGTCGCGAAAGGGCACGAGTTTCCCCCGGCCGTCGGCCAGCAGCTCGGCTGCGTGCCAGTACGGCGTGGAGACGACCGCATTGCCGGCGCCAAAGGCATACGCCAGCGTGCCGGAGGTGATCTGGGTCTCGGTGAGATAGGGCGTCAGGTAGATGTCCGCGGCGCCGATGAAGCGCATCAGCTCGTCGAGTTCCACGAACCGGTTGAAGAAGACGACATGCCGCTGCACGCCGAGCTCCTTCGCCAGCCGCTCCAGGCTCAACCGGTAGGCCTCGCCCTCGTTCCGCAGGAGGTTCGGGTGCGTCTGGCCCAGCACGATGTAAACGGCCTGCGGGAACTCGCGGATGATTTCCGGCAGCGCGCGCAGCGCGTATTCGATGCCCTTGTTGGGCGAGAGCAGCCCGAAGGTCAGCAGGACCTGCCGCCCGGCGACGGCAAACTCGTCCTTGAACGGGTTCGGGTCCGCGAACGGCATGTCCGGAATCCCGTGCGGGATGACGTCGATCTTCGCGTCGGGCACCCCGTAGATCTCGCGGAGGAAGCCGCGCCCGCGTTCACTCATCACCACCAGCCGGGCGGAGGATTGTGCCAGCGCCCGCATGACACGGCGCTGCTCCGCGTTGGGATCGCAGAGCACGGTGTGCAGCGTGGTGACGATCGGCATGCGCAGTTCGCGCAGCATGGCCAGCACGTGGCTGCCGGCCGGGCCGCCGAAGATCCCGAACTCGTGCTCGACGCACAGCACGTCGACGGCGGTGATGTTGAGGAAATCGGCGGCGCGGAGATACGACGACAGGTCCTGCTCGGCGATTTCGAAACGGACCTCCGGGGGATAAGCGTAGCCGGCTTCCACGTCGTTCACCGCCAGGACGGGGCAGAGCAGGGTTGGAAACTCCGCCGCGATGGCGCTGCGCAGGTCGGTCGTGAACGTCGCGATGCCGCATTTCCGCGGCAGGTAGTCCCCCAGGAACGCGACCTTCGCCAGGCCGTTGGATTGCACCATGGTGCTTTCGCGGTTCAGCGTCCGTGTCGTCCGGCGCCGCGCGAAGACCGGGACGAATCCTCGGCGCGTGGGCCGCCCCGCCGCGGGTCGATCCGGTGACGGCAACAGCTGGTCGTTTCAATCATCCCTCAAACATGCCTCGCACTGGTGGATTAGCGAATGCCAATCGGAATAATTCGTCCGGGGGCGGGAGCAGGTGCCGGGGAGGTGATCCTTCGGCTCGTTGCGCAAACGGACGACCGGGAGCCGCGACGCGAAAGGGGATCAATATCCCATGCCGCCGCCGGGCGGCCGGGCGGCGAAGGGATTCGCCGGGTCGGGCATTTCCGTGATCATGCACTCGATCGTGAGCAGCAGGCCGGCGATCGAGGCCGCGTTTTGCAGCGCCATGCGCGTGACCTTGGTCGGATCGACCACCCCTGCCTTCATGAGGTCCTCGTACTCGCCCGTCGCGATGTTGTAGCCGTAGTTCGCCTGGCCGGCCGCCACCTGGGCCGCGACCACGGCGCCTTCGGCGCCCGCGTTGGCGCAGAGCATCCGGATTGGTGATTCGATCGCCCGGCGCACGATCTGCGCGCCGATCGCCTCGTCGCCCTCGAGCTTCAGCGCGTTCACGGCTTTCACACAGCGCAACAGCGCCACGCCGCCTCCCGGCACGATGCCTTCCTCGACGGCGGCGCGGGTGGCGTGCAGCGCGTCTTCGACGCGGGCCTTCTTCTCCTTCATTTCGACTTCCGTCGACGCGCCGACATGCACGACGGCGATGCCGCCGGCCAGCTTCGCCAGCCGCTCCTGCAGTTTCTCGCGATCGTAGTCGGAGGTGGTTTCACCGATTTCCCGGCGAATCTGTTTCACCCGGCTCTGGATGTCGGAAGTCCGGCCGCCGCCGGAAATGATCGTCGTGGAATCCCGGGCCACCGTGATGCGCTGGGCGCGGCCCAGGTCGTCGATCGTGATGTTCTCCAGGTTCAGCCCGAGGTCCGCGGTGATGCACTTGCCGCCGGTCAGGATGGCGATGTCCTCCAGCATGGCTTTGCGGCGGTCGCCGAAGGCGGGTGCCTTGACGGCGCAGACATTCAGGGTGCCGCGCATTTTGTTGATCACGAGCGCGGCCAGCGCCTCGCCCTCGACAGCCTCGGCGATCACCAGCAGCGGCTGGCCGGTCTTCGCAATGGTCTGCAGCAGAGGCAGGAGGTCCTGCAGGCGGGAAATCTGCTTTTCATGGATGAGCACAAATGCGTCCTCGAGCACGGCCTCCATCTTGTCGGCGTCGGTCGCGAAATAGGGCGAGAGGTAGCCCTGGTCGAACTGCATGCCCTCGACGACG
>DASZYH010000310.1:0-19229 GCA_035545515.1 Opitutaceae bacterium | reverse complement strand
GTGAGCACTTCAGGACCTCCCGGCTGCGAAATCACGACGGCTTTCATCAGGAACGAAAACCGTAACGGCGTTTCCGCCGGGCGCCACCGGATTTCGCGCGGGCAATGCGCACGACCCGATCGGTGGCCAAAACCCCACGATTTCGGCTCCGACGTCATTCGCATTCTATCGAGCCGTGGCGGCCAAGAAGGTGATCCCGCTGTCCTCCTCGGGCGGCCGACCTCGATGGGGATTCGAGTTCCAACCTCACGGCGGCCGAGTGGGCGCCGCCGCCTGCCGATATCACGAGATCACGAGACCGCGTGCACCGCGTGTTCGCCTCGCGCGCGGGCGCCGTCGGAGAATCCGGCGATCGCGGCGGAGGTGGCCGCGGCGGCCGTCTCACGGTGCTGCGGGCGCTCGTCTCCCAGCAGCGTGTCCATGTGCACCACGCTCGTCTCCAGGCTTTCCACCTGCGTCTCCATGGAGATGGCCGTGCTGGCGGTCTGTTGCGCGGCCGCGGCCACGCTTTGCGCAATGCCCCGCTGGTTCGAGACCGCCTGGTTGATCTGACCGATGCTGTCCGCCTGCTGCAGGAAGCTCGTGGTGATCTGCGTCACGGTTTCCGACACCTCGTGGATGCCGGTGGAGACATTCTTGAACCGCGTGGCGAGCTCGTCGGATTTCGCAATGGCGTCCGCGGTGTCCTGGGCCGCGTCGCCGATCAGTTGGGCGGACTCCCGCGCCGCCTCGGCGCAGCGGCCGGCCAGCTGGCGAACCTCGTCGGCGACGACGGCGAAGCCCGCACCGGCGGATCCGGCGCGCGCAGCCTCCACGGCGGCATTGAGCGCCAGCAGATTGGTTTGAAAAGAGATGTCGTTGATGCGGGCGATGACCTGGTTGATCTTGTGCGCCGAGGTCCGCGCCGAGCCCATCGACTTTTCGAGTTCGGTGATGGTGGACAGCCCCGCGTCGACGGCCTCGCGGGCGTGCGTGGTGGTCGTCGTCGCCTTCGCCGCGTGCTGCCTGTTCGCCTCGGCAACCGATGCGACCTCCGCGACGCTGCCGCTGATCTGGTCGATGCCGGCCGCGAATTCCGACGCGTCCTGCGACATTCGGTTGCCGGCGGCGGCGAGTTGGAGGGAGGCGGCCTTGACGTCCGCGGAGGCGAGTTCGATCCGGCTGGCGACATCGGCCAGGTCGCGCCGCGTCCCGCGCCGGAGGGCGAGATTCATGCCGAGGCTGAGGGCCAGGACGGCGCCGAGCGCCAGGCCGAGGATCATCGCGTGCCTCCGGCGCTCGGCGGCGATGCCGCGGAGCTCGGTGATGCCGCGATCGAAGCCGTAGTCGTAAACCCGCGCGTACGCCTGGAAGTGGTTGGCGACGAGCGTGGCGAGGTTTCCTGCCTTCGGCTTGAACACCGGCAGCGGGGCGCCGTCGCGCAAAGTGCCGGCGAGGTCGCCGAGGTACGTGTAGAACGCCGTGTCGTCGGGTGTGCTCCGGGTCTGCGCCTTGAAGTAGGCCCGGAGGTCGGGTTGGAACTTGAGGAGGTAGTACTCGTTTTCCGTGGAAACGATGAATTGCCGCCGCAGCAGCGGGACCTCGTCCTTCTGCAGGCCGCCGTTGCGCAAGCCATGCCACATGAGATCGGTGGCCACGGATTCCTGCTGCTGGATCTTTTGCAGCGCGAGGATGGCGTCGAAGATGTTCAGCCCGGCGGGCGTCTGCAGCGTGCCCCGGTAGCATTCACTTACGAACAGCGCGGTGTACGTGAGCTTCATGTAGAGCTGGAAGACGTCTCCCGAGGTGCGTTTCCCCTGGAGCGCTCCCTGGCGGGCGTCGGGCAACTGGCTGGTGAAGGCCGTCCGGATTGCCTGCGCCTTGTCCGCGAACAACGCTCCGTCCGGCGAGGCGCTCAGATGGTCGAGCTTGGCGAAGAGCGTGGTGACGTCCGCGTCCGTTTTCGCGAAATTCGCCGTGTAGGCGGCGCGGAGTTTCGGGTCCGTGCGATGGGCCATGAACGCAAGCGCGGCGTTCCGTTCCTGAGCGAGGTCGCCGGCGAACCCGATGAACTCGTTCACCTCCTGGCGGAAAGCCGCCAGCCCCTGGGCGTCCCGCGTGAATCCCCGGTATTCCGAGTACAGGGTGCGGAGCGACAGCGCGCCGGCCGCAATCAGTCCCAGCACGGGGATGATGGTCAGGAGCAGGAGACGGTGGGGAATGCTGAGCTGGAGCTTGAACCGTTGCCGCATGCGTAAAGGGCTACATCGGCACCGGGGCTGCCGGATTGAGCGGAGCGTCGGGTTTCCTGCCGAAGCCCGCGGTTTGTAACTGGCGTTTTACGCGCCCTGCGCGGCCGATGCGATCGCGCCGCCCGCAGGTCCGGCGGAGTTCCTGGTCGGGTTAGGGGCCTGGCCCGTCACCCGGGGAATGGGCGATGCCGCCGGCCTCGTTCGGACATCAAGGATGCGGTAGGGCATTTTCACCTGGGAACTTCCGCTTTTCGCCATCATCGATAGCGCGTGACTTTCCACATTGCCCTGCTGCTGGGGATCATCCTTGTCGCAATGGTGCTGTTTTCGCTCGACTGGCTCTCGAGCGACGTTGTCGCGCTGGGCGTGGTGCTCGCGCTGATCCTGACGGGTTTGCTGAGTCCGGCCGATGCTTTTGCCGGCTTTGGCAGCGAAACGGTCATCACGATCCTTGCCTTGCTGATCATGACGAGTGCGCTCGTGAAGACCGGCGTCGTCGACATGGCCGGGCGTGCGATTCTCCGCCATGCAGGCACCCAGCCGTTGCCGCTGCTTGCCGTCATCATGGTGGGCTGCGGCACGCTCAGCGCATTCATCGGCACGACGGCCGCGACCGCCTTTTTCACCCCGATTGCCGTCGGACTGGCCAGCAAGGCGAAGATCTCACCCTCGTACCTGCTGATGCCGGTCGCGTTTTCCTCGATCCTGTCGAGTTCCGTAACGCTGATCAGCACGTCGACAAACCTGGTCGTGAACGGACTCATGACCCGGGCGGGACTGGCGCCCATGAGCATTTTCGAACTTACCCCGATCGGGGTGCCGATCGCGATCACCGGCCTGGCATACATGCTTCTCGTCGGCCGGCACTTCGTCCCGAAACGGGCCGCGGTGGGTTTGCTCGAACAGTTCGGCCTTCGGTCGTACATCACCGAAATCGTGCTCCTGCCGAAATCGTCCCTCGCGGGCAAAACGATCCGCGAGGCGGCGCTCGGCCGTGACCTCGATCTTTCAATCATCCGGGTGGTCCGGAACGAATCGCAATACCTGTTGCCGCGGTCCGACATGCGCCTCGAGGAGGGAGACGTCCTGCTCGTGGAGGGATCGCGGGCTGACGTCCTTAATGTCAAGGACACCGCCGGCGTGGACATCCGGGCGGACCTCGAGCTTTCGGATCCGGACCTTCGGAGCGAAGAGGCTGCGCTCGTGGAGGTGCTGGTCGTGCCCGGGTCCCGGCTGGTCGGGCGCACCCTCCGCGATGCGGGGATCCGCGAACGGTTTGGCGTTCAAGTGCTCGGATTCAACCGGCAGGGGCGGAACATCCTGACCAAGCTGAGCCGCATCTCACTGCGGGCCGGCGACGTGTTGTTGATCCAGGGACGCACGACCGGAGTGATGCGCTTCGCCGACGAGGGACTCGTCAGCGTCCTGCAGGAGGTGCCGGAGAAGACCGGAATCCGGCCGAAGGCGTGGCGCGCGATCGCGATCTTTTTCGCCTCGATCGCCCTGGCGGCCACCAATCTCGTGCCCCTGGCTGTCGCCGTGATGCTGGGAGCGTTCGCGGTCCTCGCCACCCGTTGTGTCGCGCCGGTCGACGCCTACCGCGAAACCGAATGGCGGGTCGTCATCCTGATCGCCTGCATGCTGGCGCTCGGCCAGGCGATCATGAAGACGGGGGCGGCCCAATACCTGGCCGCGCATGCCGACATCTGGATGGCGGGACTGCCGCCGATCTGGATCATCGCCGCGTTTTTCGTGCTGACGGTGGTGCTTGCGCAGCCGATGTCGAATCAGGCGGCGGCGGCCCTGATGGTGCCGATTGCGGTCCAGACGGCCTCGCACCTGCACCTGAACCCGCGGACGTTCGTCATGACCATCGCAGTGGCGGCCAGTTGCTCGTTTCTGACCCCGCTCGAGCATTCCTGCCTGATTGTGTACGGCCCCGGGCACTACCGATTCAAGGACTTCATCCGGGTCGGCGCGCCGCTCGTGATCGTGCTCCTGGTCATCGTGCTGTTCCTGGTCCCGCGGATCTGGCCGCTGCACGGCTAGGCGGGTCGCCGCCCGTGTAGGCGCGGTGACCCCACCGCGCGGGAAGAAGCGGACGTTGGGCCTCGCGGGGTGAGGTCACCCCGCCTAAATAGACTCGAGTCCGTTGGTTCAAATGTAGGCGCGGTGACCCCACCGCGCGAGGCATGGGAGGCCTTGCGGCCGGGGTTACGGCGCCGCCGCCGCCGTGCTCCGCAGCACGACCGGGCCGAGGAGACCCGACGGCAGGACCTCGATGCGGTCCATGTCCTGCGGGTCAAACCGGCGCCCGCCCAACTGCCGGTTTGCCCGCAGCGCCGTGTAATCGGGGAGCGGATGATGCTCGCGATCGGCCATGTAATTGACGGCGCGGTTCGCAACCTCCACGCGTAGGACATTCCGGCCGGGATGGATGAGAGGTGTGACATTCACGGTGTAGGGCGGACACCAGAGTGCACCCGCCCGCTGGCCGTTCACATAAACGACCGCGGCATCGGCGACCGGCGGCTGAAAATTGGCCCGGAAACCCATGTCGCCGCCCGCCACCTTCGCCGGCGCTCCGGTCCCGAAATCGAGGACCAGCGCCGCGCCGGCGGCAACCGCCTGTGGCTGCACGTCGAAGCTCTTCTCGTACGTGGCCACTCCGGAGAAATAATGCGTTGCCGACTGCTCCGCCCAGGATTCCAGCGTCGCGAGGTGGATGGGCGCCGGGTTCGGCTCAGGCGCCGAGTTCCGGAACGTGACATCCCAATCCCGGCTCAAGTCGACGGCAACCGTCCCGGTGCTCGCGGGTGCGTCCGCTTCCGTCGGGGCAGCCGCCGTGTTCGAGATGCGCACGAACTCCGCGCCATACGGAGGCAGCGACAGCGCCAGCCGGGTTCCGTGATCCTGCGATGCCGACGGGCCGGCCGCTGTGATCGTTCCCGTGTTTGCGTCCCACAGCTCGACGTGGCGGCCGACGGCGCGGAATGTTGCCGTGGTTGCGACCGGCTGACTGGACGTGTTCGCGACAAAATAGAGATCCGCATCGGCGAGATGCCGGTGAACAAAGCCGAGGCTCGAGTCGGGCGTGGCGAGGGCGACGTCCGGTTGCAGTCGGGCCTTGAGCGTGGCGCCCAGTTGCTCCGGAGCGACGACCAGTGCCTTGGCGTTCGGTCCGTGGAAGAGTCGATCCACGATCTGCCGCAGCTCCTGCTGCTCGTTTTCCGGGGTGCGATAGCCCGGAACGACCGAGGGCGCCTGACCCACCGCAATGAGCGTGCCGCCCGCGTCGGCAAATTGCTCCAGCTTGCGGAGCGAGCCGAGGGAGATGTGGGTCATGTTCGGGAGAACGACGACGCGGTACTTGACGGCGCCGAACGCAAGCGCGGCCCCGTCGACCCGGCCGTGGGCGGCGAGGATGCCCGCATCAATCCCGTCGAAATTGAACCCGGCGTCGAGAATCGCGGGGATGTAAGGGTTGACGAGCGGGTTGAGGATGCCATTGCCGCCGGCTCCCACCATCTGCAGGTGGTCCGGCGTCATCTGTGCGAACGCGTCCTCCTCGGGCAGGTACAGCGCGATGTCGTTCGCCGGTTCACCCTGCCGAAGCAGATAGCTGGTGCGCGCCAGATAGCGGGTGATGTCGGGCATGACGACCCACCAAGGATTCTTCTCGTCGAAGACCGCCGCGGCGTAGAAGCGCCAGCCGGGGTACTCGACCCCCGGTGCGGTGTATGGCCAGCCGTGGAAAAGGAGATGGTTCACGCCGTTCAGGAACTGGAGGTTCGACTCCGCCTTGATGTCGATCGGCGCCGCCATGAAGACCGGCGAATGCAGCCACGTGAACGCCTCGGAACTCGTCACCGGGCGTCCGAGGAGATGGCTGGCGGATGCGGCCCAGCGTGTCCCCGAGAGGGCGCGCCAGTTGTAGTTTTCG
Source organism: Opitutaceae bacterium (assembly GCA_035545515.1). Classification (GTDB taxonomy): domain Bacteria; phylum Verrucomicrobiota; class Verrucomicrobiia; order Opitutales; family Opitutaceae; genus ER46. Next base: position 13,055 of record DASZYH010000310.1, on the reverse strand, counting down.
CCCTCGTCAATGTCGACGCGGGCATAGGTCATCAAGGTGGTCGGGGGCGTCCCGTACGCCTGCAGCCGGAAGCGCGTGCCGTGGTCCTTGGCGAGCTTCGTGAACCGATCGACGAACGCATCGTCAAACAGCTCCGCGATCGTCCGGCCGTAGTCGCCGCGGATTTCGGCGGCGTGGGGAAACGTCGGGTCGAACAGGGCGGGCAGCAGCGGGATCAGGTCGTATCCGCGGCGACGCTGGAATTCCGCCGGGAAATTGGGCGTCCAGCCCTCGCCCTGGATTTCCAGGCTGTCGCAGAAGATCGAGAAAGGCGCGTTGCCGTCGCAGGCCGCGATCTCGGGGCGCGCGATGTCGCGGATGAATTTCTCGATCGCCGCCGGGTTGTAGTGATCGACGATGAAGCCCTCGGCGCCGTACGCCGGCCGCTTGACCTGCATGAGCTCGGCGGGCGCATAGGTGAAAAAGTGAACCTCGCCGGCCCCGTGCAAGTCGGCGGGCAGCCGGGCGGTCCGGCCGTCGACCTCGAGCGGCAGGTAGGGCGAGGTGCCGGGCGCCGGATTCGCGATCGGGCCGAGCAGCGCGGCCACGACCGGTGCGTCCGGGATCGAGCCGCGGCCGTTCGAAGGCGGTGCCTCAACCGTCGTCTGGCCGGCCGTCACCGCGACGATGCCGCCCGCGCGGATCGATTGGGCGGCCTCCTCACGCGTGAACATCGGCCCGCCGTACGGCCAGCCGCTGCCGAGGGTGAGATCCATCCGGAGCCCGATCTGCCGCGCCTGGCCCGCGGCATACCCGAGCAGGTCGAAGAATTCGGGGGAAAGGAACTTGATGTTCTTCAGCCCGGGGTACTGTCCATCGAGCGCCAGCGGGTAGGTCGGCTGCACCTCGAACCCGCCGAAGCCGCCTTCCTTCATCAGCTTCATCTCGTGTTCGAGCTGTGGCTTGACCACCGCGGGGCCAAACCACCACCAGCGCACCGTCGGACGCGCATCGGTCGGCGGCGAGGCAAAGTTGGCGGTGAGGGAATCGGAGGCGGCAAACGCCGTCGTCGCCAACGCGGCGAGAGCGGCAAGGGCGACGCGGACAGGGGACAGTTTCATGGCAAAAGGAGCGGTGAGGTTGGCGTGAGTGGGCGGCTGCAAGGCGCCGGCGGCGCGAGGGAAAGGGGATTCGGGCCGGAACGCAGCCGCCGAAACAAAGGAGCACGCCCGGCGGGGGGCGCAACCGTCCGTCGCATGGACAGTCCGGTTGCCCGATCCGACGGCCGATTTCGTCGCTCGCGACGGTTGACCACGGACCGGCGAATGATCATCCCACAGGCCTCCCATGACATCGCTGAACGGTCGTCCGGCTCGCGCCGTCCTCCAGGAGATCGCCCGTCGCGCCATGCTGGCGCGCGGCCTCGCCCCCGAGTTCTCGGCGGCCGCGCTGGCGGAATTGGCGGCGATTCGCGGACCGGCCGCAGGCGATGCGGTGCGCGATTTGCGCGCCCTGCCCTGGTGCTCCATCGACAACGACGACTCCCGGGATCTGGACCAGCTTTCCGTCGCGGAGGCGACGACGCCCGGCGCAACGCGGCTGCTGGTCGCCGTTGCCGACGTTGCCGCCGTCGTCCGAACGGCGGGCGCCCTCGACGAACATGCGCGGCAGAACACGACCTCGATTTACACGGCGGCCGAGATCTTTCCGATGCTGCCGGAGCGGTTGTCGACGGATCTGACCTCGTTGAACCCGGATCAGGACCGGCGGGCGATCGTCGTCGCCATGGAATTCACCTCCGACGGCACGCTCGAACGATCCGAAGTGTTCGAGGCGATGGTGCGAAACCGGGCGAAACTGGCGTACGACAGCGTGGCGGCCTGGCTGGAGGCATCGGGACCGATGCCGGCGGCGATCGCGGCGGTCCCCGGGCTGGCGGACAACCTCCGTCTCCAGGATCGGATGGCGCAGCACCTCCGGGCGACCCGGCATGAACGTGGCGCCCTGTCGCTCGAGACAATCCATGCCCAGCCCGTGTTCGACGGGAACGCATTGATGGACCTCGTCCCCGATCGCACGAACCGCGCCAAGCACCTGATCGAGGACCTGATGATTGCGGCCAACGGAGTCGTTGCCCGCTACCTCGCCGAACGTGGTTTCCCCTCGCTCCGTCGGATTGTCCGCACGCCGCGAAACTGGGCGCGGATCGTCACGCTGGCGGCCGACCACGGGTCCAGGCTGCCGGCGGAGCCCGACGCGCGCGCACTCGGTGAATTCCTCCTGCGGGCGCGGACCGCCGATCCCGAGCGTTTTCCCGACCTGTCGCTCAGCGTTGTGAAGTTGATCGGGCCCGGCGAATACGTGGTCGAGGCTCCGGGCGGCTCGGCGCCGGGTCACTTTGGGCTCGCGGTGAAGGACTATGCGCATTCGACCGCGCCCAACCGCCGATACCCCGACGTGATCACGCAGCGGCTCGTCAAGGCAGCCCTGGCGGGGCAGCCGGCACCGTATCAAAACGGTGATCTGGCGCTACTCGCCCGCCACTGCACGGAACAGGAGGATGCGGTGAAAAAGGTCGAGCGCCAGGTCGCGAAATCAGCCGCGGCGATCCTGCTGGCGCCGCACGTCGGTGAGACGTTCGAGGCGCTCGTCACCGGAGCGGCCGACAAGGGCACGTGGGTCCGGCTGACTCAGCCCCCCGCCGAGGGGAAGCTGGTCGGCGGACACGAGGGCCGCGAAGTCGGCCAGCGGATCCGCGTCCAGCTCGTTTACGTGGACATCGAGCGGGGCTTCCTCGATTTCATCGGACTTCGCGGCGACGGGAGCGGTCCGCAGAGGCATCCCTGAGGTGCCGGCGGTGGCGTGCTTGCCACGTTTGGCCGCTCAATCACATTGCCGGTCATGAAGAAACCGACGGCGGACGAGCGTCAGCGCATGTGCGTCCGGAAGCGTCGCTATCGGAGCCAGGCCGACGCGCTCGACGCAGTGAGTGTGCTGGGCCTCGAACGTCAGCGAAAGGCCTACCGCTGCCCGCTTTGCGGATTCTGGCACCTCACCACCTCGGGGTGAGCAACCGAACTCGGGAAGGGATGCGGAAAACCCGCGCCTGCAATCGTGAGCGACGAAGCCAAACCCGTTAGCGATCCGCAGGTTCGAGCAATGCTGTCTCGTGGGCAATTTAGGGAACGTCGGCGCGCCTTTCGCCCTGTTTTTACGCGACTAACGCATTTTCCGCCTCCGTAGACAGGGCTGAATTTCTCGAATGGCACAATTATCAGTAAGATAGGGTCACAATCCGGGCAAATTTCCATCGACTATGAAGAACAAACTCCTACCGGTGCTCATTGCCGCCACGCTGCTTGCGTGTGGCGCCCGCGCCCAGAACGAATCTGCTCCGACGGCGACCGCGCCCGCAGGTGGGTCGCAGCCGGCCGTGACCACTCCGGCGGCCCCGGTGGTGACACAAGCCGCGCCCGCTCCAAACCAGGTGATCTATGCTCCGCGTCTGCCGACGCCCGCCGAACTCACCAACGTCGCGCGGGCGCAGGGTATGTCGATCGAACAGATCAGCCAGACCGCCACACAGGTCACCGCCATTTATCGCAACGCCGGCGGGGAGATCACGACCGTCGCCTACCAATTGCTGCCGACCGCGGCAACGGCGACCACGACGACCGTCGTCGTGCCGTCACCGGCGCCCACTGTGATCTATGACAGCCGTCCACGCGTGGTCTACTATGACCGCTATGATCCCTGGTATCCGAATTACTGGTATCCGCCGGTCTCGTTGAGCTTTGGTTTCGGCTATTACCACGGTGGGTGGGGTCACGGCGGCTGGGGCCACGGCGACTGGGGACGCGGTCGTGGTGGTTACCATCACGGGCGTTGATGCGTCTGATCCCGCGCTGAATTTTTCACGACCATGCTTAAACAAACCCTCTTCGTTTCGGGCATCGTCGCCGCCGCTTTCCTGAGCGGCTGCGAAGGCACCGGCCCGTCCACGCAACAGGGCGCCGTCACAGGCGGCGCGCTGGGCGCCCTCGCCGGCGCCATCATCGGCCACAACAGTGGCGGCGGAAACACCCTCGGCGGCGCGCTCATCGGCGGCGCCGCCGGTGCGCTCGCCGGTGGCACGATTGGCAACAGCGTCGACCATCAGAACGGCACGGTCTACAGTGACGAGTCGGGTGAGCGCCGCGCCTACCGTGTTGTCGAGGCGCCGCCTCCGCCGCCGCCGGCTCCCGCCGCGGAGACCGTGACGCCGTCGCCGGCGTCGAATGCCGTCTGGATTCCCGGCTACTGGTCCTTCGATGGCACCAGCTATTCCTGGGTTGCCGGCCACTGGGAGATTCCGCCGCCGAATGCGCACTCGTATGTCGCGGCGCATTGGGAAAACCAGGGTGGCGGCTACTTCTTTGTGCCGGCGTACTGGCGGTGATTCCGTTCCAGGACCCGCAACTTGCCGGTGGCGCTCGCGCCACCGGCCTTTTTGTCCCCTGATCGGCACGCCCGGCCGCCGCGCTTGCGCGAATCGGACGCCGGGTGCTGATTGTGCGTCGCATGGAGCCTTCCCGCCCGAATTCCGCTTCGCTCGGTTTGCTGACCGACCTGTACGAGCTGACGATGGCGTACGGCTACTGGAAGCACGGCATGGCGGAACGTCGCGCCGTGTTTCACGTGACGTTCCGCACGCTTCCGTTCCGGGGCGGCTACGCGGTGGCCGCCGGGCTGGGCGGCGTCATTGAGTATCTCGAGGCCCTGCGCTTCACGGAGGGTGATCTGGATTACCTGGCGGCGCTCACCGGCAACGACGGACGGCCGTTGTTCGATGGCGGATTTATCGACTACCTGCGGAAGCTCGAACTGGCGTGCGACATCGACGCGCTCCCGGAGGGGACGCTCGCGTTCCCGCACGAACCGCTCGTGCGTGTGCGCGGGCCCATCGGCCAGGCGCAGATCATCGAGACCGCGCTGCTGAATTTCGTGAATTTCCAGACGCTGATTGCGACGAAGGCGGCTCGGACCTGCCTTGCCGCCGCCGGCGATCCGGTGATCGAGTTCGGGCTGCGCCGGGCGCAGGGGATTGACGGCGGTTTGGCCGCGAGCCGGGCGGCATACATCGGCGGGTGCGACTCGACTTCCAACGTGCTCGCCGGCCGACGCTACGGCATTCCCGTCAAGGGAACGCACGCCCACTCCTGGGTCATGGCTTTTGGCGATGAGGTCGCGGCATTCCAGGCCTACGCGGAGGCAATGCCGAACAACTGCATCCTGCTCGTGGATACCTACGACACGCTCGAGGGCGTGCGCGAAGCGGTGCGGATCGGACGTTGGTTGCGGGAACATGGCCATGAACTCGCCGGCATCCGGCTCGATTCGGGTGACCTGGCCTATCTCAGCGTCGCGGCGCGACGGATCCTCGATGACAGCGGGTTTCCCCAGGCGGTCATCGTGGCCTCGAACGACCTCGATGAAAACGTGATCGCGAGCCTGAAACAGCAGGGCGCGAAGATCGCCGTGTGGGGCGTCGGGACGAAACTCGTCACCGCCTACGACCAGCCGGCGCTCGGCGGCGTGTACAAGCTGACGGCGATCCGCCGCGCGGACGACCAGGGCTGGGAGTACCGGCTCAAGCTGTCCGAGCAGCCCGCGAAACTGTCCATCCCCGGCATGCTGAACGTGCGCCGCTACCGCGAAGGGGACCGGTTCATTGGGGACATGATCTTCGACGAGCTGGCCGCGCCCGACCCGGCCGCACCGCGCGTCATCGTTGATCCCGGCAACGAACTCCGGCGGAAAACTTTCGCCGCCGGAGCGGACGCGGAGGACCTGTTGGTTCCGATTTTCCGTGCGGGGCGCCGCGTGTACGATGCGCCGCCGCTGGTGGAAAGCCGGGCCCACGCCACGCAACAGCTCGCGGCTCTTCATGCGGGAACCAAGCGTCTCCTCAATCCCCACGAATACCCCGCCGGTTTGGCGCTCGGATTGCACGAGCGCCGGCTCGAACTGGCGCGAAATGCCCGCTCCCCGGCGCGAGGTTCCCGCGACCCCGCTTGATGCAGGGCGGGGTCGCCGACCCCGCCTATGCACGGGCCCCGAGACGCGTGTCTGCGCCACGCCTCACGCCTTCGGCGGCGGATGAATCCAGATCTGGCCGTCGCGGATCTCGGCCGGGAGTGTCCGCAGGTCGATTTTCGCGGGCCCGGCGGTGACCTTGCCCGTCCGGACATCGAAGCGCGAGCCGTGCCACGGGCACGTCACCTCGCAGCCCGAGAAGGTGCCTTCGGACAGTGGTCCGTAACGATGCGGGCAGAATTCCTGGAACGCGTACACGGCGCCCTTCAACCGGGCAACCGTCGCAATCACGCCGTCGACGTCGACGCGCACGGTTTCTCCGACCTTCAGGGCGGATTCCTCCCCGATCGCCACCGGCCGTCCGTTCGTGCGGATGATCAGGGTCGAATCCGGCATCCGGGTCCGACGCCGGTGCCGCCCGACGGCGATCCCGTCGTCGTACACCAGTGATCCGCCGAGGTACCCCGAGTACGAGAGGATGACCACACCGATGAGCGACACGATGAACGGCGCCGCGGCCGTCTGGGGTTCGCCGAGCGAGCTGTAGCGCAGTCCCGCACTCGCCGCGAACAGGCCGATCGCGATGAGGTTGAGCACGAGATGCGCCGTCGCCGTCTTTTTCGCCGGATGGTCGGCCCGGATGTCCGTGTAGTCGACGATGCCGAACACGGCCGCGAAGACCCCCGTGGCAATGCCGGCGAGCAGGCTGACGAACGACGCCTGCACGAGCGTCGCGCCGGCGTCGTGGGCGATCCAGCTGGCGATGTCCAGCAGCAGGCTGAGCGGGAACAGCGCGATGGGAAGATGCACCAGCGCCGGGTGCAGTGGCGACCGGACGGGTCGGCCTTCGAGCATCTCCTTCAACGCGGGCATGGGCGGCGGCCTAGTGCTTGGGCTCGGGCACGTTCGCACCGCCGCGCACGGCGATGGCGCGCCACTTCTTCTTCGACTGACGGCCGACGCTCGTCCCCTGGTCGAAGACCATCAGCGAACCGAGGTAACCCCCGACGACGATCAGCGCCGCGCCGACGATCGATGTGACCAGCACGGCGGTCGTGACGGGCTCCGCGGTCGCGAGCGCCTTCCAACGCAGGCCCAGGTTCGCGGCCCAGACGAGCGCCCCCAGCAGATTCAGCACGAGATGATACAGCCCCAGCTTCCAGGCCGGTCGCTCCTTCTTGATGGGCGCCCAGTCGGCGATTCCGGCCGGCACGGCCAGCAACGCGCCCGCCAGCCCGAGAATCACGCATGCGAGCGCCAGGTCGGGCACGGTTTGCGAAACCGTCCGCCCGTGGGCCACGAGATCGAGGACCAGGGCCATGATCCACGTTCCCACGGGGACGTGAACGATGGCCGGGTGAAGCGGGTGCCCGAGCCATTTGCCTTGCAGGATATCCATCGGCTTCATGTTCGGAGGGGCAGTAACTGCTCACAGTGCCGGGTTCGCCGGGTTGGTTCCCTCTCGTCTGGGCCGCGCAGGCCTTCCGGCGGCGGCGGCGCCTCACTTTGCGATCACGTCGGGGACGCCGGCGGCGCCGGCCTTGGGAGCTTCCGGCGTGGTGTCGACCGGTTGGATCGGAATATGGGGCTGCCATTTCAGCCAGTCCTTGTCCATTCGCGCCTGGAGCTCGAACTCCGCGCCGTCGCGCGCCACGGGCGCGAGGCCGCCCTTGTCTGGCGTCGCGAGACTGATGCCGCCCTCGAGCAGCGATTCGATCGACGTGGCCTTCAACTCGGCGCCGATCAGGCTGAGGTGGAAGGAGACGCCGCCGGCGTTCCAGAACACCGTGTTGTCCCGAACGAGCGCGATGTACGGCGTGTACACCCGGATCCGCACCAGGTCGCCGCTGGCGTCCTTGGCGAGCCGCATGGTTTCCACCGCGCCCACCTTGATGCCGCGGTAGTAGACCGGCGCCCCCGGCCGCAGTCCGCCGACCTCCGCCGTGCGGAGAATGTATGCGCGGCCCGCGGCGGTGTCCTCCTCCGCCGGCGGCCGGTCCAGTCCGCGAAAGTGAGTCGCCTCCGGGCCGTCCCCCGGCCGCACGTTCAGGACCACGCCGCTCAGGATCGTCTCGAGGCCGCGGACACCCGCCAGGCTCACCTCGGGGTGAACGACCCAGAACTCGGAACCCGTTCGCGCGAGGCTGGAGGCCGTTTTGGTCAACTGGACCTCGACGGTGACGCCGCCGAGGTCGGGCTTCAGCGCGACGGATTTGACCGACCCGACCGCGACGCCCTTGTACTCGAGCTCCGTTTTGCCCGCCTCGATGCCGGCACCGTTGGTGAAGTCGATCGTGACCACCGGGCCGTGATTCCGGAACTGCCGGGCGAGCATCCAGGCGGCGATCGCCAGGGCGACGAGCGGCACGACCCAGATGAGTGGCAGCGAAAGCCGCCGCGAGATCCGTGGCGTCGCAGGCTCGGTCATGCGGTGCCCTCCGTTGGCGGCGCGTCGGACCAGAGCACCTGCGGATCGAACGCGTCGGTCGCGAGCATCGTCAGCACCACGGCGGCGGCGAACGCGAGGATGCCCGAACGCGGCTGGACCCGGGCCAGCGCGCCGAAATTCACCGCCCCGGCCAGGAACCCCGCGAGAAACACGTCCAGCATCGACCACCGGCCGATGAAATCGAGCGTCGCGTGCAGGCGGGTCAGCGCGCGGCGGTGCCGGATGGGGCGATGCCGCACCGCGAGGAGCAGGGTGGTGATGCCCGCGACTTTCAGCAGGGGAACGAGGATGCTCGCCGTGAACACGATGGCGGCCACGGCCCACGAGCCGTCCTCGCACAATCCGACGATCCCCGAAAAGATCGTGTCGGTCCGGGCCTGGCCGGGAAGTTCGGTCGCGAGCACGGGGAGAAAATTCGCCGGCACCAGCATGATCGCGGCCGAGACCGCAAACGCGGCGGCACGCTGCTGATTTTTCGCGAGCAGACCGGCCGTTCGTCTCATCGCAGTTGCTCCCGGGTTTCCGCCTGCCGCCAGGCCAGCAGGGTCATTCCCGCCGCCGCGCCGTAGAACCACAGACCTGTGCCGACGTCGACATTGACCAGCGCGCCGATTTTCACGAACGCCACCAGGATCGCGAGCACCTGGACCTCCGGGATCGACCAGTGGGCGAGGGCGACCGCCACGCGGCGCCAGACCGGCCGGAGCGGACGGCGCCGGCGGAGGTGGGACGGCACGATCAGCGCCACGATGGAGGCCAGCAGGGCGACGGGCACAATGAGCCCGCACAGCGCGACCCAGATCGAAAGCAGCGCCATGTCGTTGTGCCAGAGCGCGCGCACGCTCGACCAGATGTAGCTCGAGTGGGCGATCCCGAACTTCCGCACGATCACGACGGGATACTCGAGCGCGGGCACCATGAGGATGAGCCCCGTCACCGCGAAGGCGAGGGCCGCATCACCCCCACTGTGGCGTCCCACCGTGCTGCCGCATTGAAAGCAGACCGCTCGCTCACCGCGCTGGAGCGGAACCTCGTGATGGACGCATCCGCAGTGCCGGCAGGAAAACAGGCCAGGTTCGGATCGGGCGGTCGGCATGGGGAGATCGCGGCCCCACGGGCCGCTGAACCGCGAGCGACCCCATTCGCGCCAAGCGGTTCCGAAACCGCCGGGCAAAATGCGGCAGTGCGTGCCCTCCCGCCCGGACGCGCCGGTTACGGCGAGTAACTTGGACTTTCCTCGGGGTTCGTGGAATCGGCCAGGCCGGATGAACTGATTTCTCCCAGGATGAAATTGCAGCGTTCCTGGCAATGCCGGCACGTTTCCGCGCAGATCCGGCAGTGGTCATGCATGTCGGCGTGCCGGTCGCACTCCTCGGCGCAGAGCTGGCAGGCCACGATGCAGGCGTGCAGTTGCGCGTGGACGAGGTCGTTCGGCGGCTCGGTCTGCCTCGTCAGCACCCGGGCGGTTGCCGCGCAGACGTCCGCGCAATCGAGGTTGGTGCTGATGCAGCGCCGCAGTTGTCCCACGTTCTCCGGCTCGCCCAGGCAGGCGTCGGCGCAGGAGGTGCACGTCGCGGCGCAGGCTTCGAGCGCGTCGAGTGCATCAACATAATCATTGGTGTGCTGGGCATCGGCCCGGGGATGCCGTCGCAGCATCATGTCGATGGTTTTCATGGTGGTTTCAATCCGGCGGTGACGCGTCGAGTATAGGCGACGGCCTGCGGCCATGCCATGGGGTCTCGGCCAGCAGTATCCATCGGAAAAACGCGGAGGATCGTGTCACGCGCACCGCGCTTGGCTCGGCGCCGGGGTTGCGGCGCAGCCGCGGTGGGTCGATTCGCGATTCGCGGTTCGCCGCGGCCTGAGTCAGGGACAGCGCTCCGCGGTCAGGAGCCGGCGGTGGCGTGCACGTGGGCGCGCGCGACATCGGGCACATGTTCCTCCAGCCAGTCGGCCATCTCGGCCTCCTCGCCGAAGATTTCGCGGCAGACGCGCGCGATTTCGACCAAACCGACCTCCTCGGCCACGCTCGCGAGCGCGGAGTAGCACGCCATCTCGAAGTGCTCCATGGCGTAGTCCGCGACGATGTTCTTGACCAGTTTGTCGCGAAACATGGCGGTCGACCTTCCCTCCATGAGTCCCATCGCTCCGCCCGCCCAGGATTTCACCATCGACGGCGTCTCGCCGAGCGATTCGAGGCACGTCCGCATCGCCTCGGCATGGCGGCGCGTTTCCTCGAGATGCTGTTCGAGCCGGTTGCGGATGGCGGGCTGGTCGCGCACCTCGCGGCTGTGCTGCTGGAGCACGCTGGTCATGCTCTGCTCCATCGCGTGGGCGTCCTTCAACCAGGTGATGATCTGTTCTTTTTGTTGCATGTTCGTTCTGAAGTGCCCGGGACCGGCAGGGCCGGCCGCGCGGTGGTGGCCATCGGCGAATCCGGAGTGGCCGCCGACGTGGTGACGGCACCCTACCGGGAGGCGTGGAATCGCGCCAGCCAGCCGGCTCCGGGAACTCGCATCCGGTGGAGGACCGGGGGCCGCGTGGCGCCGCCATCGGGTCGCGGCTTACGAATTTTGCCGATTGGAAATCGCGTGGCGCCGGGTGACACGGTGCCGGGTTCCTCCCATGGCGGCGGCGCTCGGGGGGAATTACCGTGTGGCGTATGATCATGAGAAAATCCTCGCTTCACCAGGCAGGCGACAAACGCCCGCTGACCAACGAGCAGATCGCCGCGCTTGCCTATGAGCTTTGGCAGGAGCGGGGGCGGCCCGAGGGGAGTGACATCGACATCTGGCTCGACGCCGAACGGCAACTGCGGGACGGCGCCTCGCATCCGGTGGAACGCGATCCGATTCCCGCGGATCCGGACCACCCGGATGCCGACTCCGACCCGGCGATCAACCCCGCGACGGATCAGGAGATCAGGAGCATCGGCGGCTCGGACAACACCCGCAGCCCGACTTCGTTCGACGTCGACAACAACCTCGGCACGCACGAGTGATTCCCGGCCCCGCGCGGTGCCGCCGATTGCAGCGCGTCGTCGCGCTGCGTCAGCGACGAGGCTGCAACCCGGACGGCGGGTCGGGGGAGCGCGGGCGCGTTCCGCCCGCCGGAGGTCGCGACCCCGTCTTCCCGTAGGCGTATACCTGACGACGGCGGGCCCGGCGTCGGTTTTCACGTCGACGCGTTCCCACGGCGCGGCCCGCCGCCGCACTCCCGCGGGAGCGTTTAACACCTCGCGGCGGTGAACGTTGCGGGTCGGGTGACGCGGACCGCGCGGAACTTTTTCCGCGGTCCGCAACACGCGGCGCCAGGCGGTGATCCCGTGCATTTCCGGAGCAGGATTCCCGAGGTGGAAAACGGGGACGCGTGGTCGCCCCTTCGTTTGCGGAGCTTGTCGGTGCTTGGAACCTGTGGCCGGCCTGCCAGCGGCCCAGTCCAAAAAAGCAAAACCTATGAAACTCAAATCATCGAACCTGATCGTTTCCCTTCTCCTTGCGGCGCTGCCGTTGTGCGCTGCCGCCCAGACTCCGGCGACGGGCACCGCCGATTACGGGCCGCACGCCGGCGAGCGCGAATTCACGCTCGGCGGCTCGGGCGGAAGCAACAAGCAGTTCAGCGACTCGTTCGGCGGCGCGAACTTCTCGTACGGGTACTTTTTCAACGACACGCAGGAGCTCTCGATCCGCCAGTCCGTCAACTATTCGAACCCGGATGTGCCCGGGGCGCGCCAGGAATGGAACGGTGCCACGCGGCTCGCCTTCGACCAGCACTTCACCAGCACCGGTGCGTTGCGACCGTTCGTCGGCGTCAACTTCGGCGGCGCCTACGGCAAGAGCGTGACGGACACGTGGGCCGCCGGCATCGAGGCGGGACTCAAATACTACGTGAAGCCGCACACGTTCATTTACGCGACTCCGGAATACGACTGGTTCTTCCGTCACGCGAACGGGCTGAACCAACGATTCAATGACGGCCAGTTCGACTGGTCGCTTGGCGTCGGTTTCAACTTCTGAACCAACGCCCCCTGGTCGGTTGACATCGTGCACCGCTGCCGCCTCGCGGCAGCGGTTTTTTCATGCCGGCACGGCGGCGACGTCGACCCGGCGATATTTCTCGGGCGGAATCTTGATCCGGTGCCCCGTCTCAAGATCGGTGAAAATGTGCCAGTGGGAATCGTGGGTGTCGTGCACCGCCACCTCCATGCGGTGCCCGGCTTCGTACGTGTATTCTTCAAAAGCGAAGCCGTGATCCTCGTGGAGCACGGCTTCGCCGAGTTCGCCGCTGTGCGGCTCGGTAATCTCGATTTTCCAGGTCGTCATGGGAGTTACTGGGGAAATGGGGGGCGGATGACGGTGACGCTGGGCGGGGATGCGAGTGCATCCACCTCACGGCGGGTACGGCAGACTAGTGCATTGGAGTGAGGGCTGCTTTGGGGCGTGCGACTACTTTTCGATATTCGCACCGCCATTGCGCTTCGCTTTTTCGGCAAGCACCTTGGGGACGTATTCGGCCGGTACTTCCGAATAATGGCTGAATTGCTCCGCGTGGC
>DASZYH010000309.1:0-35495 GCA_035545515.1 Opitutaceae bacterium | reverse complement strand
TTCACCGAGCCGGCGGCCGTGACGTTCGAGTGCCTCGCGCCCGCTCTCCACCGAGCCGGGCACGACCGACTTCTTCGCGCACTCCTGCTGCCATTTCGGTCGCAACCGCCGCAGTTCCTCGAGCGTCGGCGACAGGAGCGTGAGTTTCATCCCGTCGGCGAGCGGGCAGCTCGGCAGCTCGTCGATGATCGCGGCGGCGCCGCCGGCAAACGCGCGATTCCAGGGCAGCCCCAGATCGCAGAGCAGCGTGGACAGCATCTCGCCCTGCACGCCCCCGAGCCGCCGGCGCGGTCCGGCCGGGAGATGCCTCCAGCCGTTGAACCACACGTCCTTGAAGGTCACGCCCCGCGGCGGACGCTTCAGCAGTCCGATCGCCCCCTCGATATGGTCGGCGTCGCAATGCGACACGACGAACAGTTCGATTTCGCAGGACTCGCCCGCGTCGGCGATCCGCTGTCGCAGTGCCCGGTCCGTGCCGGCAACCCCGACGTCGATCAGGATCCGGCGGCGATTCCGCACCGATCCGTATGCAATCCACAGACAATCCCCGTGTGCGGCGGGGAGCATTTCGATGGTGAACATAGGCTAGAGGGTCCAGTCGGCGTCGCCGTACGAAAGCAGCGCCAGGGCGATCGGCTCGCCTTCCAGGAGCGAGCGCCGCTTCACGGCCAGCATGAGGTCGCCCCAGGTGCGGCCCGATGCCGAAGGCTTGGCGAGTTCCGTCACGATCCGTTCAGCGAGCCGCGGCGCATGTACGTCGAGCAATTCCGCGATCGTGCTGACCACGATGGCCGCGCCTTTGCGGCGGAATTGGGCCGTGAAACTCTGCGAGGGAATCTCCATCACGCCCGTGCCGCAGCCCAGGAGCAGCACCACCGGCTGGCATCCGTCCGGTTTCTGGACGTGCGCCGGGTACACGTAATCCATCAGGTCCGCTTTCAACTCGAGGGCGGTCCGGGGACGTGTCTTCTGCACGTGCACCATCAACACCAGCAGCGACGGTCCGGTTTCGGCGACCGCCTGCTTCCAGGCTGCCCACGACGCCACGGACTTCGGCGCCGGCAACGCCAGCGCGGCGATCCGCGCCCGCAGGGTGTCGAGGGCGTCGTTTGGAATCAGTTCCGACGCGCCGAGCAGCACGGAGGTCAACGGCTTCAACCGCCGTTCGCGCGGCGTCGGGTCCGAACGCACCTCGAAATCGCCGGCCCGCGGAGCCGCGCCATCCGGATGATCGAAACGGTGCCACTCGATGACCCGGCTCAGGCCCCAGAATGCCAGCGGACAGATCACCTTCCCGTCGTCCGCGACGGGACAGGTCGGCCCCGGGCAGCCGGCTGGCACTGCGCCACCCCCAGGCGGGCCGGCGGCGTCACCCGCGGCCAGCGCCGCCAGGATCGTGCGCGCGTGCGGGCAGAACGGCGCCGGGTGGCCGTATTCCGGCGGTTGCCGCGAATAGCAGAATTCGATCGGAAGATGGGCTTCGGGACGGGCCGCCACCACCTGCAGCCTTCGCTCGCGCAGCACCGCGTCGTCGTGTTCGCCGTCCTCGACGATCGCATCGTAGAGCAGGCGCCCCTGCACCGCGAGATTGCCGAGGAGGACCGCCACCTCCGGGGCATCGTACTTCCGAAACTTGCGGGGACTCTCCCAATCCGCCGCATCCCAGGTCAGCTTGATGTTTTCGACGATCGCCTCCACGCCAACCAGGGTGATCGTCGACGCGCGCAGCGCCGTCACCCGCGTTGCCCTGGCCTCGCCGTCCGTCGTGTGGTTCAGGATCAGCGCCGGACCATATTCGGCGGGCCGCCCTTCCCCGGCGCCGCCGGACGGCGGGGGCTCAGCCGGACAGTAGCCGCCGCCCGCATCGAACCCCCGCACCGTCGCCTCGACCTGGAACCCGGCGCCCCCCTTCGCGGCATCCCGCAGCGTGGTCTCCGCGGTCCCCGCGGGTTTCACCGGCATCCGCAGCAGCGCCGTCTGCATCACGCGGTTGGCGTGCAGCACGATCAGCCGGCCTTCGAACCAGTCGGGCGCGGCCTTCGGCGTGAAGGAGAACGTGCAGGTCGAGCTCGCGCCGTTCCGGGGCAGAAAGATCGTTTCCACCTGTGGCTCCGGCAGCGAGTGCGGCTCGGAAAAAACGACCGTGAGAACGTGACCGCCTTCCGCCGTCGGCAGTTCCTGCTCCGGAAATGCCACCGCGGCTTCGCCCCACCCCGCCTCGGTCGGCCCGATGCGAACGGCGAGTTCGTACACCTGTCCCGCCACCAGGGGACCGCGGTCGGGCACCGGGAGTCGCGGATCGGCCGTCGTCAGCTGATGCTGGAGGCGCCGCGGTTCGGGCCGGTGGGCCGGTCGCGGCATGCCCTGCGCCTTCGCCGACTCCGCGATGCGCGAGAGCGTCGTCGCTTCGTCCGACTCCTGCGCGTACCGGAAGCGCGGCCGGCTCTCGTCCAGCAGCCGGCCGACGTCCCGCAGCGCGTGGGAATGCCGGACCGGCGGGAGCCCGACATGCCCGGACATGTGTTCGTCGAGCTCGACCATCCCGGTGTGCTCCGGCAACGCCCGCACCAGGTTTTCGGCAAACGCCTCGAGCCGCATCGCCCGCAGCAGCACCGGCGAGGCGGCGAGATAGATCGCGGCCGCCGGTACGCCGAGCGCCAGGTTCGCATTCCGGACCGCGACATCCACCGGGCAGTTGTGCGACACCTGCCGGACCAGATCGACGAACCAGGCCAGACCGTCGGACGCGCCGAAGGGCGTCAGCACGATTCCCTTCGCCTGCAGCAACCGCACCCCGCGCCGAATCGCGTCCTCGTTCGCCGCCCAGCGGGCCGGGTCCAGGCCGAAGACGACCACGACGTTCGCGAGCACGGGATACCGCACCGACCGGACCACCCGCAGCACGTCGCTGGCCTGCACCACGAACAGGCAGTCGACCACCGCATCCGGTTGCCGGACGTCGACGAATCGCAGCAGTGGCTTGAGCCAGTGTCCCTCCTTGTCCACCAGTCCCTCGAGCGCCGCCGTGAAGCCCCGGTCCGGCGCGTCGCCGACGATGCCAACGCGCAGCGGCCAGTTCCAGTCGAGGTGCGGTGACGGCGGCTCGAACTCGACGTACCAGCCATGGACCGAGTCTCCCAGTTCCGCGAACTGCCCGAAGTACCAGCCGGCGTGTTCGGTCTCGACTCGCAGGGCGAGCCGGACCGTCTGGTACCGCGACTTCATCGCCGCATCCCACGCCGCCGCAAACACCGCGGCGGGCGGATGGTCGGGCGACGGCCGGGAGAGGAAATCCGGCTCATCCCACCGCACCGGGTCGGCCTGGCGGAAGGCCGCCGTGAGATCCTGCCGCAGGCCATTCTCGTCGCCGCCGAACGGGTAGGTGCGCCGATAGGCGTACAGCACGCCCGCGGCGGCAATCGCGGCCGCCAGGTTCCGCGGCGACACGCCGGCGGTGTTCCAGGTTGGGAAATCCGGGATTTTCATTTTTCGAGCGGGGATCGTGGCTGGAGCTCAGACGGCGACGTCGGCCACGCCGCCGGGAAATGGGAATCCCGCCGGCGGCGTCGCTGTGACCCCGTAGGTTTCGGCGAGGAAGCCCGCGCACCAGGCGCGGACGCCGGCATCGCAGGCGGCGTATCCCCAGTTCCCGAGATGGTCCTTCTCCTCCTCCGAAACGCGGGCCAGCCGCGTCGGGATCGCGGCGAGCGCGAGCGTCTGCGCCCGGCCGCACGCCGCCTTGATCGCCCGATCCGCCGGGGTGTCGCGGCGAACCGGATACTTGTCGAGGTCGGCCCGGATGCTCCAGTACGCCCCCTTGTGCACCTCCTGCGGATTCTCGAAGGCCGCGACAATCGCGCGCTTCCGGAGCGAACGAACCTGGTTGTCGATCACGTCGAGGACCCGTTTCGAATGCAGCGCCCAGTCGGTCTTCGGGTGCGGGTCGCCGCCCATCTTCTGGCCGGCGTCGCTGACGAGGAGGTGCCGGTAGCGCTTCCAGTTGGTTTCAATCCCGAGGTTGTCGTACACCCCGCCGTCGGACAGGACCATCCGCGAGCGATCGGCGGCATCGGCAAATTCGCCCGCCGGCGGCACGTCCGGATCGAACGCCGCCGGGTCGAGTTCGTGAATCAGCGGCGACAGGAACGGCGGAAAAGCGGACGAGGCCGCGACCGCGACGGCCAGCGGAAGGTCGGGGTTGCGGATCATCCCGACCGAGTAGTCCGCCATGTACGGCCGGGAGAACCGCCAGAGCGTGCCGGTCTGCACGTTCGTCGCGTTCAGGACGAACCGCGGCGCAACGTTCACCCGTGGCTCAGGCAGGTCCTGGAGCGTCAAGTTGCCGAACAGGTGCTTCCGATATGCCGCGACCACCTTGTCGCTGATCGAGGTTCCCGGCGTGAGGATGCCGCCGATGATGGCGCCTTCATCGACCGTCACGCCGGCAAAGTCGCGGATCGGCCGGATCACGGCGGCGAACAGGTTCGTCGCCGTGCCCGCGGCGTTAAATTGCAGGTTCGGCCACTCCGCCCCCAGCCGCCCGGCAATGATCGATCCGCCGGAAACGCTGGAGATCCGCGCGAGCCGCCGCAGCAGCCCGAGTTCGTTGAGCCGGACAATGACGCCGGCGTGGAACAGCATCGCCCGGTAACCGCCACCGGACAGCGAGAGGGCGAGGCCGATTTCCGGTTCGCACGGTTCATCCGCGAGCCGGTCCGGTGCATTGGTAGGCGTGGTCATGATTCCTCCAAACCGCGAGAGTTCTGGTTTTGGGACGGGGCATGGGGAACAAAGGGAGCCGTCCCGGCGGCCGGGAAAAGGGTCAAGTCGCCGGCTGGAGCTTCAGCAGGTTCCGGTAAAAGTCGTCGATCGGCTTCTGCGCGTTTTCCATCGCGTATTGCCCGTTTCGAGTCGGGTACGGGTCATTCACCAGGTAGAAGCTCTGCCGCAGCGACGGCAGGCCGGTCGTGGGATCGCGATAAACGTATTCGCGATAACCGCGCAGCAGCCGCGCATGGCCGGGAATGCCCGATTTCGCGGGCACGAACCCGCCGAGGTACTGGCTCGAATCGCCAAGGGTCGGTCGGTCCACCAGGGTGGCCGCCCATTTTCCCCCGGTGAGCTCGTTCAGGCCGCGGATCATGTTGTCGTTCGTCGTCCCCGTCGCCCCGGTGCGCACGGCCTGCGCGATCACCGCCTGCGTCGGATCGTGGAAGCCAAGGTACCCCAGGATCATCTTGATCGTCGCGACCGCACAGAACACCGGCGTCTCCTGTCCGATCAGCCCGATCGGCAGAGTCACGCCCTGCATCGCCGGCCGAAAGTCTTCGAGCGCGTCCTCGGCGCGGGTCGGCGGCAGGCGGTCCGAGGGAGGCTCGGCCGTCGCAGGACGGAAGGTGACGCCGCGGTGCGCGAGCACCCGGGTCACATTCGTCATGTGCCGGGCGGCGCGCTGCCACTCGTCCGCGAACGGGGGCACCTCGCCGGCCTCGGGCAGTTGCGCGGAATACGAGTAGAACGGCTCGCCCTCCTCGCCGCGCCGCACTCCCGCGTCGGTCGCCGGTCGGGCCGCCCCGGCGGGCAGCTCGCGCACCAGGGCCGTCATGTGCGCGTCGTAGATTGCGCGAATCACCTGCCCACCCCGCGTCACGTCGATGGACACGCCGATCCGCGGATAACCGTAACAGACAAACCCGCGGCTGCGCACGGTGGCCCCGGGATATTCCGCCGCGGCCCGGGCCTGGCAGTCCCGCTCGGCGACCTCCGGGTCGAAGAGCGCCTGGCCAATCATGATGGCGTCGATGAGCGGCAGCGCCGCGCCGCGCGCGGAACTGCGCAGCACGCCGACCCGCCGGCCATCCGCCCCCGCAATCGCGAAATCGCGAAAGAGCGGCGACCCGTCGAGATCGGCGATCTCGAGCGGCACCTGGGCGGACACGCTGGTGTTCGCCAGGTCGAGTCCCGTCATCAGTGACACGTCGTGGCTGAAGCTCGCATAGTAGAAATCGAGCATTCGCGCCTGTTGCTCCGCGGTGGGTGCGAGTGGCATGACCCTCCTCCTTTCAGGTTTCGTTCGTCCACGGCGCCCCGCCGCATTCCGGGGGGCATGCGGGAGCGGCGGCGGGCCGGGCCGGACCGAGCGCCGCCAGCAGGTCCGGCCGGTGCCGGGCGGCATATTCGAAAACGACGGACTCCCGCAGCCGGTAGCGAATCTCGGCGCACGCGAATTCCTCCGGCGCGCCGGAAAGGTGCCGGTGCGGACAATACCCGAAGCAGACGGGAAGCACCCGGCACTCCCGGCAGGGCGGCTGCCGGGTCGGGTCGAAGCGGAGCCAGCGCAGCACGTTTTCCGAATTCACCTCGATGGGCCGGGAGACGTGGCCGATCCGGCGGTCATCCTCCCCCATCTCCAGCGTGCACCGCTGGAGCGATCCGTCGGGTTCGATCACGACCGAATGGGTGCTGGTCGCCTGGCACTGCTGCAGCCAGGGCCGCGCGAGGTAGCCCCGGTCGGAGAATCCCAGCGCGCAGGCGTGCTGTCGCAATTCGAGTTCAATCGGCGCAAACTGCGCGTTGCTTGCGACCGAGACCGCCGCCTTGTCGGCCAGATCGCGACACCCCTGGCCGAACGGATGCACGGGGGCGAAATAGACCTCGATCCGGCCGGCGAGCCCGAGCGCGGCCAGGTGCTCGAGCAACGCATGGCAGCCGGCGGGGTTCAGGAGGTCCACGTTGCCGCGCACGACCATCGGCAGCCGCGTCGCCGCGTGGCACAGGTTCTCGGAGATGCGCGCGAAGGTCGCGCCTCCGCCCTTCGCCGGCCGCTTCGCGTCATGCGACGCCGCAGTGCCGTCGATCGTCACCTGCACCCGGCGCCAGTGTCCCAGCGCCGCCAGTTCTTCGACGACCGGCGGCGTCAGCAGATAACCGTTCGTCAGCATGAACGCGTGGTACGACGCGCCCTCGTGATCGCTCATCGCGATGAACGCCCGCGACAGCCGCAGGATGGTTTCGCGGCAGAGCAGCGGCTCGCCGCCATGCCAGGTGACGGCGACGGACTTCCGGCCGGGCAGCATCCGGCGGACATAGTCCGCCACCTGCTGCTCCGTTTCCGCCGACATCCTCCCCGGGCGCTTGTTTTCATAGCAGTACACGCACGCGAGATTGCAGTCGAGGGTCGGCGCGAGGGTGAGACCGAGGACGTGCGTCGCGTACCGCGTCTGCTCATACCGCCGCGACATGAATCCCGCCTCGTCGACCGACGCCGCGATCAGCATCCGGGCGTCGACCAGCCGCTGCCGCAGCGCCTCGGGGGCGCCGGCTCCGTCGCCGCGCAGGATCGCGCGCGCCGCGGGCGCCTCCTGCGGCGACACCTCGAGGAAGGTGCGCCACAGCAGGTTGGCGAGCAGCGTCCGGCCGTCCGGCAGCGGCGCCTCCTCGACGTAACGGGAGGGAAGGTAATCGGCATTCATGCGTCGGAGAACTGTCCGCGCGCCACCGCCGCGCGCACGCAGACGCAGCGGCAGGCGCTACAGAGATCGGGAAAGGCGAGGACCGACAGGGGGACGAAGTCACGCCGGCGGCCGTGCTCCCAGACCGCCGCCCGCAGCGGCCCCTGCTCCTGGATTTCGCGCAGCAGCGGATCGCCCTGGAAACGCGCGATCGCGGCATCGAGATCCTCGTCCGACCGCCCCGACAAGGGTGCCGCGGACGGCAGGTCGATCGACCCGGCGCAGCAGGCGAGGACCCGTCCATCCGGCAGGATTGCGAGCTCGCCGATGGTGTCGCACGCCCGGTCGTGCACCCCCGCTTCAAACATGGCGGCCGGGAGTTCGCGGGCCCGGCCCGTCGCTGAAATCGGATGGCGCCGGACCACCACGCCGTCGATCGCCGCGAACCGCCGCTCGAGCCGTTTGGTGAACCGGTCGTTGGGCCGTGACGGGAGCGCGATCTGACACTTCAGCCCCAGCTCGCGCGCCGCGCGCGCCGCATGCTCGACCCGGCGCCAGGGCACGAACGCGGCGTGAAAGACATCGGTGCTCAGCAGCAAGGCGTCCACGCCGGCGGCGGCCAGCCGGCCGACGAGCGCCCGGGCCGACCGGAGATCCGCCGCCCAGTACGCATTCGACGAGACCGCCACCGCGATTCCACTGGCCCGCGCGAGCTGGGCCAGTTCGAGCACCAGCGTCGGCCGGAGCATCGGCTCCCCGCCCGACAGGACGAGGGGCAGGTTCCGGCGCGCGGCGGCGAAAATGGCCGCCCGCGCCAACGCCGGACTCATCGCGGCGCGGTGCGTCGGCGATGAATTCGTTCCGCAGTGCAGGCAGGTGGCCGGACACTGCAGCGTCAGCAGCAGGGTCAGGTTCCGGATCCGGAGCATCCCTGCAGCCGGCGCGCCCAACGTCTCGTTCGGCGCGCCGGCCACCATTGGTTGATGACCATCCCTCATGGGTGGGGACGATCGACGGCGCCGGTGCTACACCTGGACGCCGCAGCCACCGAGGCACCACGAGCCCTCGGTTTCCCCGCCGGCCTCGGATTCCTGGAGTTTCGCAAACGACGCGATCATCTCCAGCACCTCGGGCGGGACGGGCTTTCCAGGAACGACCGACAGACCTTCGGTCAGCGTGATCTGGATGGTCTTGTTGTTGATGGCGGTGACTACGATCTTCTTTGCCATGGTACGTCTCCTTGTGTTCGGGAACCCATCGTTGCAGTGACGACGGGGAAGACGCGGCCGGCGAACAGGCTCCCTGGGTTTGGATTCGCCGGACGCAGTACGACCCCAGCTGTTCCGGAAAGGACGATCAGCGGCCAATCTGACCGGGATGGGTGATCCGCGTCACGCAGTCGCGAAAACGCGCAGCCGTTCCGCACGAGGCGGGGGCGTTCCAACGTTCCGTATTCCCGGCGGGCCAGTCCGCGAGCCCGCCAACGAGCGCGCGAATACAGGGTATTCGCCGTCGCTGACGATCCGACCCGATGCTGGCTGAATGGGGCATCTCAGAACGATCTGTTATCACCTAATGTTTGGGGATGTGAATACAACGGAAATCACGCCGGACTGGCGTTTATTCCACTTCAACCGCCTCCATTCCGTCAGACTTCTAGCCGGTCACCCGGCCGGGCCACGATCGCATATAGGGCGGGCATGAGGAAAACGCTGATCAGGATCCGGGTGAACAGCCCGCTCACGATCACGAGCGCGAACGGCCGCTGCGAATCCGTCCCCACCCCCGTCGCGAGCGCCGCCGGCAGGAGTCCGAACGCCGCCACCAGCGCCGTCATCAGAATCGGACGCAGCCGGAGGAGAGCCCCCTCCCGGATCGCCTGGTCGGTCGGCATGCCTCCGGCCCGCAGTTCGTTGACATACGAGATGTACACGACCGCCGTCTGCACCGAAACCCCGAAGAGCGCCAGGAAGCCAATGCCCGATGAGACCGAGAACGGCGTGCGCGTCAGCCACAGGGCCGCAATGCCCCCGACCGGCGCGGACAGCAGCACGCCCAGCACGGTGATCAGCGGGAACTTCAGGTTGCTGTAGAGCGCGAACAACAGCAGGAAGATGACGAAGAGGGTCAGCGGGAGCACGATCCGGAGCTGCGCCCGGGAGGCCGTGTACTCCTTGTATTCGCCGCCCCAGTCGAGGCGGTAGCCATCGGGCAGCCGGACCGCCGCCGCCACCTGCTGTCTGGCGTCCTCGACCGCGCTCGCCAGGTCGCGGCCCTCGACCGAAAACTGAACGCCGATGTAGCGCGAGCTGTTCTCGCGGTAGATGAACGAGGCCCCGTCCACAATCCGGAGATCGGCAAACTCGCGCAACGGGATCTGCTGGCCGCCCGGGGTGGCGACCAGGATGTTCCCGATCGTCTCCGGCGAGTCGCGGTACCGGTCCTCCAGTCGGACAACGAGGTCGAACTGCTCCTCGCCTTGGACGACCTGCGTCGCCGCCTCCCCCCCCACTGCCGCCTCGATCAGCCCATTGATGTCGGCCACGTTCACGCCGTACCGCGCGATCTTCGCCCGGTCGATCGTGATCGCGAGGCTCGGCTGCCCGAGTTCCTGCACGAGCGTTACGTCGCGGATTCCGCGGACCTGCTCGAGCACGTGCTTGATCGCCTTTCCCTTGCCCTCGAGCGTGGTGAGATCGGACCCGAAGACCTTCACCGCGAGGGAGCTCTTCAGTCCGGTCTCCGCCTCGTCGACGGCGTCCTCCGCCGGCTGCGTGTAATTGAAGATGATGCCGGGAAACGCCTTCAGTTTCCGGTCGATCGCGGCGATCAGTTCCGGCTTCGTGTGATACGGTCCCCTCCACTCGGAGTACGGCTTCAGGCCGACGAAGAACTCCACGTTGAAGAATCCCGTCGGATCCGTGCCGTCATCCGGCCGCCCGTGTTCCGAGGTGACGGTCGTGACTTCCGGGAAGGTCCGCAGGATGCGGCGCACTTCGGGAGCGATCTTCCGCGACTGGTCGAACGAGATCGTGTAGGGCAGCGTCGCGCGGACCCACAGCGCGCCCTCGTCGAGATGCGGCATGAATTCCGCCCCGACGCGCGGGATCAGCAGCAGCGACCCGGCGAGGAGCAACCCCGAGGCGATGGTGACGCCCCACCGGTGCGCGAGGCAGAAATCGAGGCCCCGCGCATAGATCCCGCGGATCGCCTCGTACGCCGGATTCCGCCGTTCGTGCACCCCACGCCGCAGCGTCCAGGAACACAGCACCGGCAGCAGCGTCAGCGTGACGAGCAGCGAGCCGATGAGCGCAAAGATCATCGTGTCCGCCATCGGCTTGAACAGTTTGCCCGAGGGTCCGGACAGCACGTAGATCGGCAGGAATCCGGCCACGATGACGGCGACCGCATAGACGATCGGCCGGTCCACCTCGGCCGCGGCCTCCACGATCACCGCCTTGATGTTCATCGTCCCACCCCGTCGCATCGCGACGCGCCGGAAGACGTTTTCCACCATCACCACCGCGCCGTCGACCAGGATGCCGAAATCGATCGCCCCGATCGAAAGCAGGTTGGCGGACACGTTCTGGAGATCGAGGCACACGAACGCGAACAGCAGCGCCAGCGGGATCGCCGTGGCCACGATCAGCCCCGCGCGCACGTCGTAGAGAAAGAAGACGAGCACCACCACAACCAGCAGCATCCCGCGCAGGAGGTTCACCTTCACCACGCGCGTGGTCTCCTCGATCAGCGAGCTGCGATCGTAGAACGCGTGCACCTTCACGTCCCGGGGCAGGATCTTCTCGTTCAGCTCCTTCGTCTTCTCCTCCACCCGGCGCAGCACGGTCTGGGTTTTCTCCCCGGTGCGCATCAGGATCACGCCTTCGACCGCGTCGTCCTGGTTCATGTAGCCGAACTGACCGAGCCGCGGCGCGTGTCCGATCACGACCCGGCCGACATCCTTCACGAGCACCGGCGTGCCGTCGTGGACCGCCAGCACCACGTTGCCGATGTCCTCGGGCGTCTTCAACCGGCCAAGTCCGCGCACGTAGTAGAACTGCCCGCCCTGCGAGTAAAAGCCGCCGCCCGCGTTGCCGTTGTTCGCCGTGAGCGCGTTGACGACCAACGGGACGGAAAGGCCGGCGCCCGCGATCTTCGCCGGGTCCAGCAGCACCTGGTACTGCATTGTCTCGCCCCCGAGGCCCGAATCGTCCGCCACGCCCGGCACGGACTTGTACTGCCGTTCGAGCGTCCAGTCCTCGATCGTCTTCAGCTCCATCGGCGTCCGGTCCGGGCTCTCCACCACGTACCGGTAGATCAGTCCCGACGGGGAAAACAGCGGCGCGACCGACGGCGCGACGCCGGCCGGCAGCGAGAGATCAGCGATCCGCTCGAACACCTGCTGGCGGGCAAAATACGGATCCGTCGCATCGCGAAACGTCAGCACGACGTCGGACAGGCCATAAAGCGAGATCGAGCGGGAAACGGTGAGCCGGGGCAGTCCGTTCATCTCCGTCTCCACGGGCACGGTGATCAATCGCTCGACCTCCTCGGCGGCGTGTCCGGGCCACTGGGTGACGATTTCAACCTGCGGCGGCGACAGGTCCGGATACGCGTCGACGGGGAGTCGCTTCATCGCCCACACCCCCGCGCCGACCAGCAGCAGCATCAGGAGGCTGACGAGGAAGCGTTGGCGGAGGGAGGAGGCGACGATCCGGTTGATGACCGAGGTGGTCCTCGGCGGATGATCGGGCGGCGGCAGGGTGGGATCGCTCACGGGTCACCTCACTGGTTTTGTTCGAACTGCACGAACAGCCCGCCGTCCTCGACCAGGTTGTCGCCCGGATTCAGTCCGGCGGTGATCTCGTAACGGTCGCCGAGCTGCGATCCCAGCGTGACGCGCCGACGGACAAAGCTGCCATCCGGCTGAGCCAGGTACACGAACGGCAGGTTCTCGTGGTCGCGGAGCACCGCGGAGGTCGGGACGAGCAGGCCGCTCGTCGCGCGCCGTGACCGGATCACCACGCGGACATACATGCCCTTTTTCAGGACATCGTCCGGGTTGTCCGCCACCACCCGCACCGCGACCGACCGGGTGTTCGGATCGAGGATGGCGGCGATGTTGTCGACCTTTCCGGCGACGCCGGCCGGGCTCGCGGCGGTGTGGATTTCGGCGGCGTCGCCCACGGCGACGGCGCCCAGGTCGGACTCGTAGATGTCGGCCATCACCCACACGCGGGAGAGGTCCGCGATCGTGAAGCAGGGTGTCGTCCCCGCCTGGAGCAGCTGCCCCGGCGAAATCAGACGCTCCACGATGGTTCCGGCGATCGGCGCCCGGATCACGCCCGCGGTCACTTTCGTCGGACGCCCCGCCTGAATGTCCTTGATCGTCGACTCCGGCACGCCGATCGAGCGCAGTTGCTGCAGGGCCGTGTCGCGATCCGCCTCCGCATTCACCGCGTCCGTTTGCGCCTGCTCGAGGTCGCGGCGCGCGAGCGCGTCGGCCGCGAAGAGCTGCCGGTCCAGGTTCGCGATCCGGCGGAGATTCTCCGCGGTCACGAGCGCCTTGCGGTAGCCGGCCACGGCCGTCGCGTAGTCCGGCGACGCCACGAGCGCCAGCGGCGCCCCGGCCCGCACCTTGGCCCCCAGGTGAACGAGCGTCCGGGTGACGGGGCCGGAAATCGGTGCGATGACGCTCGCCGACCGGTCCGCGTCGAACGCCACCGTTCCGGTCGTGGTGATCGTCCGGTGGAATGGCGCCGCCGCGAGCTTGGCGATGTGCAGCCGCTGCCGCTGTTCGGCCGTGAGGGTGATGCCGCCGGATGAGGGGGCGGCGGGCGCGGCGGGAGCCGGGGAGTCGTGCCGCGCGCAACCGGCCACGGCGGTGGCGAGCAGCGCGGCGCTGAGCAGGGAAAGGGTGTTCGTCTTCATCGTGGGGGCAGGGGCGCGCCGATGGCGCGTTCAAGGTCGGCGCGGGCGTCGTTCACGGCGCCCAGCGCATCGGTGTACTGGCTCTCGGCGTCGAGGAGGGTCCCTTTCGCATCGAGCAATTCGAGGGCGGACGAGCCGCCGAGGCTGTAACTCTTGAAGGCGGCCTGGTAGACCGCCCGGGCTTCCGGCAGGAGCTGGTCGCGGAGATAGCTCGCCTGCCGCCAGGCGGTGGTCGCCGCCGCATCCGCATTGCGCACGTCCAGCAGCACCTGGGCGACCGTATCGGCGCCGGTGGCCTGCAGCTCGCGTTCCCGGTGCCGCGCCTGCGCGACCGCGCCTTTCTCGTGCTGCCAGAAGAGCAGCGGGAGCGAGATGCCGCCGTCGAACTTGTACGAGTCGGGCGCGCCTGGGATGTAACTGCGCCAGAGCGTGAGGTTCAGGTCCGGGGCCCAGTACTGGCGCGCCAGTGTCGTCGAGTCGCGGGCCGCCGCCTGCTGCGAGGCGATGGACTTCAGTTCCGGCCGCTTGGCGATCGCCAGCTGCTCCAGCGCGTCGAGCCCGGGCAACGGCGGCGGCAGGTCGAGGCCCTCGCTCAACGTCACCTGCGCCGTCAGCGGACGCCCCAGCAGCCGGTCCAGCGTTGCGCGCGCGTTCGCCAGCGCGCGGTCGTTCGCGATGAGGTCATTCCCGGTCTTCGAGTAGTCGACCCGCGCTTTGAGCACGTCCAGCTTCGCGGACGTCCCGGCCCGGAATCGCGCCTCCGTCTTGTCCAGGAACTGGCGGGACATCTGCCGGCTTTGCTCGAGGTCATCGCGGTGCCGTGTTGCCACCAGCACGGCATCGTACGCCTGGACCGTCAGCGACGCGGTCTGCTGCTGGAGCGCCGCGAGCGCATACTGGGTCTGCTGCCAGGTCGCGCGCGCGACGCGGCCGTTCAGCCGGGTCCGGTTGGGAAATGGCACGGTGAACTGCAGGCCGACGTCGCGTTCGGACGCGCTGCCGGGCTTGAGAAAGCTGGAAAGCTGGTCCGCCTCGGTCACGAGGGAGGGATCGGGCCACGCGCGCGCGATCGTGATCCCGGCCTTGGCCTCCTCGACCTGTTCCCGCGCCGCGGCGAGCGCCGGATTGTGCGCGAGCGCCTCCTGGACAGCCTGGTCCCGCGACAGCGCCGGACCTCGACTCATTGCACCGCTCTGTTCGTCGCGAGCGTTCGGCCCGGATTCCCGGGCCCGCCCGGCCAACGGCAGCGCCAGCCCCAGCGACAGCAGGAGCAGGCCGCTCCTCACCTCTCGAAATCTCATGATGATTCTGCGTACAGGCCCCTCCGCGACGGAGGTGCCGGATTCAATGCGGCGATACGCGACGGCGTGTCGGTACTCGAAACGTGCTGGCTCGACCCGGGCGGCAACCCGGGTCCGGCTTTGCGGCCGCGATCGTCCCGGTCAAATGACAGGGCGATCCGAGCACGCGCGTGCGGGGCCGCCTGCGCGCACTCCGTCACCGCGGCATCATCCGGACACCGCTGACGCGGGTCCGGCCGGCTGTTCGAGTCAGGCGATCGGAGGCCCGCGCTCCGGCTGCAGGAGATAACGCGGCGACTCGCGGAAAATTTCCGTCGCGGTGCGGTACGGCTGCGCGCGCCACTCCTGTGGCGGCAGCGGCACGACCACGACCGGCTGCGCGGTCGACACGCCGTTCGCGAACACGAGCACGACGCACCCCGCATCGGACGACGTTCCCGCCGACGAATGCAGGTGTTTGTGCAGGGCCGGACTCACCGCGCACAGCCCGAGCCCGAAGATCAACGCCGCGCATCCCGTCGCGAGCCGGCGACGGAAGACGCCGATCGGGTGGGTTGGAGGGCAGGCGCCCATGGGCCGGCCAAGTTTGCAACTAATCGCGGCCCGTCAAGCCGGCGCTGCGTCGTCGGGGTCATATAAACGTGGGACTTTCGGCCGGGCGAAATCCACGACGCCAACCTCTTTCCCCGGTATCGGGAGCGGAATTCCGTCGTGCAAACCGGTCGGCCGCGCGCAAAGGATTTCGCGGTATGCACGCCACAACGTCTTTTCGGATCCTGATCCTCGCGCTTTTCCTCGGAATTGGCGGCCGGGCGTGGGCCGCCGATTTCACCCCGCGCGACTTTGCGTTTCGTGAGGAGGAGGACGCTTATCAAATCCGCCTCGCGCGCACGATGAACGAAAAGGGCTCGCGGGCGATGATCGCGCAGTTGCAGCACGACCTCGCGACGAATCCCCGGCCCTATGTGCAGGCCTGGTACGCGAATTATCTTCTCTACGGCGGCGCGTTCGGCCTGCCGGACCTGGTGGACCCGAAACGGGGTTTCGCATTGGCAAAGGAGGCAATGAACGGCGGATCGAGCTATGGCTTGGAGCTGGTCGGACGAGCCTACGGCGACGGCGTGGGGCCCGGATATCGCGACACCCCGCGGGCGTTCCGGTACGTCAGCGAGGCGGCCGCCCTTGGCCGGGCGACGGCCATGTGTCAGCTCGCCACGTACTATTACTTCGGAGTGGGCGTGAAGCGGGACCGCTCGAAAGCAGTCGAATGGGCGCGACGCGCCGGATGGCTGGGGGCGACCGCCGGGATCATGGGGGTCGCCGAATGGCTCGCCGACCCGAAGTACGGGCCGGTCGACGACGTGCTCTCGCTGGAGTTGTATTACGAAGCGGGCGAGATGGGCCAGCGGGACGCCCGAAAGCACATCGAGGAGCTCGCGAAAAAAGGCGATCCGGCGGCCGCCAAATACGAACGACTCTCGTTCATTGTGGACGGTCGCCAAGGCGCCGTCGCCCGGCCGGCTTACGTCAAACAGGCGGCCCGGTGGCTCGAGCAGCACACCGCGCCGGACGATTGGGAGGTCCAGGTCGTCCTGGCCGAGACGATGATGGAAAAACTCGGTCCGATCTACGATGCGAAGGCCGCGCGGGAGAAACTGAACCGGGCCGCCGCGGCCGGGAACGATGACGCCCGGGCATTGCTCGGAGTCATGGCTTGGCGCGGGATCGGTCAGAAGGCCGATCCGGCCGCCGCGATCACGCTGTGGCGGCAGACGGCGGACAAGGGCAACGCGCTCGGGTTGAACTGGCTCGGCTGGGTCTACTGGTGGGGCAACGCCGAAAAGTACGGCGTCCCGAAGGATGCATCGAAAGCATTCACCCTCTGCCGGCAGGCGGCGGATCTCGGCTACTGGCGCGCGCAGTTCAACGTTGCCGACTTATACGTCCACGGCATCGGAACACCGAAGAACTACTATCTCGCCCTGAAGTATTACAGCATCCTTCGCCGCAATGGTTTCATCCAGGCGCGCGAGTTGGAGGATCGAGTGCTCGCGATGGTGAAGGACTAAACGGGGGCAATATCCGAGGGATAGAGCGCCGCAGTATGAGCCCGAATTTGCGTCGATTCGCGTTCATTCGCGGTTCTCCACCGCACTCTGCTCTCAGCTCCCGCCTCTCGGCTCTTCGCCCAGCACAAACGCGATGGGGACATCGCGTTCCACCGGGGGAGCCACCACTTCGGTTTCTTCTTTCGCTTTTTCTACTTTCGCGGTTTTTCCGCAAAATACGGCACGAGCACCACGTCCCGTCGTTGATACAGCGGGTGCGTCGGGCTGCCATCCTGGTTGCGGCCGAAACAGAACACGACCTCGGGCGCGCACGCCTCGCGCAGGATCTGCTCGACCGCGGCCCCGCGGCCGTCGCGCTGCCCCGGTGCGCCCCAGGCCACCACCACCCGTGCCGCGCGCGACACGACCTCGCGGATCCAGCGGTCGTTCTCCGGACGATTCGGGGAAAACTCGCGCAACTCGGACGACTGCGTCGCGCGCAGGCTGAGCGCGTTCAGCATGTACATGCCGCCGAAGCCCCACCGGAAGGCGAAATCGATGCACCGGGCGACCGTGGCGTCCGCCTGCACCGCGTTCGCGGACGACGGGTTCATCCCGATGAAGGCCACGTAATGTTCCGGGTCGCGCTCAGGATCCCGCAGCCGGAAGCTGCGATACAGCGTGAACCGATGCCTCCGGTCCTCGCTGAACCGGGTCCGCTCGGAATCGAGCGGATCCTCCGGCGTCAGCGGAAACAGTTCCTGGTCCGTTTCCGCAAAGGCGTGCTGCGAAATCGACCTCGGCCGTGGCGGCATGCTCGCGCGGGTCAGCGGTGGATCGCGACCGCATCCGCGGCGCTCACCGGAGACACCGCGGCGGACGCGCCGTCCGGCTCACTTCTTGCCCTGCTTCTCCTGCTTGGCCTTCTCCGCCTCGAGCTTGGCCGCCTCCTCGGGCGTGACGGCCATGTAGACGTTGGCGGACTGGATCTCGAAAATGTAGTTCCGGGTCAGGGAGAAGCCATACGCCTTCGCCATCGCGGCGTTGTCGGCGTTCAGCTTCTTCATCATCGCGTCGAGCTTTTCCTTCATCTCCTTCTTCTTCGCGGCGTTCTTTTCCTTTTCCATCGCCGCCTGTTGCTCGATTGCCTGCTGCCGCTCGTTCTGGAGCACCTGGACATCGTGCTGGAATTCCGCGACCTGCTGGGCCCCCTCGAGCTTCCGTACCAGGACGACATTCTGCTTCTGCTGATTGGCCGCCGGCGCGCTCTTCTGGCCGAAGGCAAGGACCGGCGTCAGCAAGGTGGCGCCAAGCGCCAGGAGGGGAAGGTTGGAACGTTTCATGTGTGCGGAAGCGATGGGAAAGCGGGTAGCAGGACAATTTCCGCCGCCGTTGGCTAGGCCATTCTTTCCGAGGCACTCCGCCTTGCTGGCGGGACGACAGCCGAGGCGGACCGGCCGGCTGCCGCCACCGGTGCCCGGGAGCGGAGAGTCTCGTTTCCTTTATCTCCGCGTCGCCCGCATTCCTTGGACTGGCAGGGCGCGAGGCTCGTCCGGCCACCCCTGCCGCAATGCAACTCACGGCGGAGCGCCGACGTACGCGAATCGCCGGCGTCATCCTGGACTGGGTTGTCGGGCTGGCTTTTGTCGGTTTGCGCAGGCTGGCCGAGCGCGGCGAGGTGGCGCGGCGTGATCGGCTCTGGCCTCGCCCCCGTTGGTTCGCGATGGACACTTCGTGCTGCCGCAGTTCCATGGCACCCTTCGGTAGGCCGCCGGTCTGACCGCCGCTCCACCGCTTCCTCCGCGTGAGACTCCTCCGCCCGGTTCTCGTTTTCCTCGCCATCATCCTCGGCATTGCGGCCCTGCTCGTCGCGGTCGCGTTCACGCCGGCCGTCCAGATCTGGTATGTCGAGAGCCGGTTGAACGCGCTCCCCGGCGTCCACGCCTCGATCGAGGACGTGTCGGCCGGCTTCTCCGGCATTCATCTCACGAACCTGCGCCTGGAACGCGGGAGCGCCGTCCTGGCCGTCCCGGACCTGGTCGCCCGTTTCCCGATGAAGGAGGCGCTTCT
The DNA here is from genome assembly GCA_035545515.1 of Opitutaceae bacterium. Taxonomy (GTDB): domain Bacteria; phylum Verrucomicrobiota; class Verrucomicrobiia; order Opitutales; family Opitutaceae; genus ER46. The sequence goes on along the minus strand of DASZYH010000309.1, from coordinate 16,694 downwards.
GCACCGGACGCTGCTGGTCCGATCGCTCGTCGCCAAGGGCTGGACGCTGGAACTGAAGACCTACGACCCGGACAGGGCCGACGGAAATGCCTCGTCCACGGCGACCCGAGCGACCACGAGGCCCGCGTCCTCGGCGAACCCGGCCAGCGCGGTGCGCGGCATGCTCGCGGGATGGCGGCTCCCCTTTGCCGGATCGCTCGATGGCGTCGACCTCGAGGGCGACGTGCTGGTCCACACTCCCCTCCGGTTCGATCCGTACGCCGGTCACGTGACCGCCAAGGGCGGTGAAATCGGCGCCGGTCGCGAGGGTCGGCTGACCATCGACGTGTCGACGTCGGTGCCGAACCCCTACGTCGATGCGCAAAAAGTCTCGATCCAGGGGAATCTCGCGCTCGGCGTCGCCGCCAACCGCGACCTCGACCGCGTGAGCTTCGACGGGGCCGTGCTGTCCGGACAGCTCGAGCCCATTCACCTGAAGGCGGCGATCGACGAAGCCGGCACGGCCGGCGACGAGACGTACCAACTCGCCATCGACCGGGACCATCGGCAGGTGGCGGTCGTGTCGGCCCGGCGCGCGGCGACCGATGGCCGGCTTTCCGGGCAATGGAGCACCGACGCTGTCGATTCCGAAATCGCGCTCGTTTCCAGCGCGATGCCCTTCCGCACCGCGCAGGGACATGGGACCTTCGACGCCACGCCCGATTTTGCCGACCTCCACGTGGCCGGTCAGCTCGACGCCGCGGCCGGCCGGGTCGTGAATCTGTTCGCACCGCCACTGACCCTGCCCAGTGACATGGGAGTGCGGGCTGATTTCGATGTCGCGCGTTCAAAGGGCGAGGTTCGCGTGCAGCGGCTCGGTCTCGCGTTCTGGCCGATCGGCAATGGCCCAACGGGCTCCGCCGCCCACCCTGTCCTCGAACTCCAGGCGCGCCAGCCCTTCAGCATCGTCGAAAAGACCGGCGCGATCCGACCGGCCTCGCCCGGCGCAGAGTGGCTCGACGGCGCGATTGCTTCGCTTCCCGTCGCCTGGCTCCCCTCCTTCGGTCCCGCGCTCGCGTTCGATGCGGGAAAACTCGATGGAAAATTCACGGTCCGGACCTCCGGTCAGGGCGGCTTCGGCGTGCGGTTTGATCCGGCGCTCACCGCGTTGGCGGTGACGATCCGCCAGCACCGCACGGTTCTCGCCGAGGGACTCGACCTCCGCGGCCCGGTCTCGGCCGATTTCGCCCCGAGCCAGGGTTGGACGATTCACGCGGCTCCGCTGACGGTCGGGAGCGGCGGCCATCGCGCGATCACGGCTGATCTCACCACCTCCACGCACCCCGATGCCTACGGGCGAACTCCCCTCCGCGGGACGTGGACGGCCGATCTGGATGCGCTGCAATCGCAGCCGGCGATCTCCCGATGGATTCATGGCCGTACGTCAACGGGCACCTTCACCGCCAACCTGGGCGCTGCCGCCGACCTGACGGCGAAGGTCACGGTGACTGGACACGATCCGAAGCACGTCCTGACGGCCGACGTGGGCGCCACGATCGACGATTATCGCTCGGTATCGCTGCACGTGCCGCTCACGATCAATTTCGGCGGCGGCGATATTTCAAAGGTGTCGGTGGACGGAACATCCGCCGCGCAGGCCGACGGGCATCAGGTCGATTTTCAGGTGAGTTCCCTCAAGATCCCCGAAGGGCACGTCCGCTGGCTCCTCAGCGGTTTGATCGGATCGCCAGGCGCGGCCGGTGGCGCGCCGGACGCTCATCCGTTCTGGGGCGATCTCGTCGGTCGGCTCCATTTCGATTTCACCCAGATGCATGTCGGAACACGTGACTGGAACGACGTCACCGGCACGTTCGAGTTCGAGCACCATTCCCTCCGGCTCCGCGGCGGCCGGGGCGTGTTCATCCCGATCAGCGTGAAGAAGGTCGATATCGCGCGCATTGGCGAAACGCCTGTCGAACCGCGGAGCGATGTGTCGCTCGAGGGCGCGATCACCTTCGATCCAAACGCCGCCGCCCCGTATCAGTTGAAGGCGAACGGCACGTTCGCGCCGATCGACGCGAAACGCCTGTTCGGTGCCGCCGGCGCCGGGAACAACCCGACCTTCGAGGGCCGGTGGTCCATCGCCGACCTCATGACCGGCAGCGGGACGAGCCTGGCCGACCTCGTCGCGCGGCACCGGGACGAGTTCCGATTGACGAGCAAGAACGGCGTGCTGCGGTTGCTCCGGGCGGATGTCGGCGCCGCGCTGCCGGACAAGGCGACTCCGGGCGCCGATGCGGCCGCCAACGTCGGCCATGCGATCGGCTGGCTCTTCGGCGTGAAGCAGGGCCCCGCCGCCAACCACGTCAGCAAGACCATGGATGACGTGCTCAACTTCAGCTATCAGGTGGCGGAGCTCCGGTACGATCGTGTGAGCGTGACGGCCCTGCGCCGCGCGGATGGCGGCGTGGAACTTCATGACATCGAAGTCGTCGCGCCGGACGAGCATATCACCGGCTCGGGCGAGATTGGGCCGTCGCCGGGGAACGGGTTCACCCGTGGCCCGCTCCAGCTCCAGTTGCAGCTCGCGGTGCGCGGCATCGCCGCGAAACGCCTGGCCGCCGGCGGGGTGCTCTCGTCCGAAAAGGACGCCCTTGGCTACACGAAACTCCGTGAACCGCTGCACTTCGGCGGCACCCTCGACCACGTCGACAAGACGCAGTGGCTCGACCTCCTCGTGAAGGCCGCCAACGCCCCGGCGAAATAGCGAACGGCGGATTTTCGATTTTGGATTTTCGATTTTCGAACAGCCATTTCACGCCTGCGGGCGGCAAACGGTAGCGGCGACCCGGTCCAGATGCGGATTGTTGTAGGCGCGGTGCCCCCACCGCGCGGCGAGCGGCCGTTTGTAGTTGGTAGTTGGTAATTGGTATTTGGGTCTTTGTAGTTCGGACCGAACCATGGCAGCGCGTCGTCCGCCCTAGCCGTGACGATTCAGCAGAACCACGAAGGGACACGAATGAGAGTCCAGAGCGGGGAGCAATTCCCTGTTTTTGTCGGCGCGGTGACCTCACCGCGCGAGGCATGGCGATCGTGTGTTCCCGCGCGGTGAGGCCCAGCCTTCGCACGAGGCTACGGCCGGCAAGTCACCGCACCTACGGGACTGAGTGGCTCAAACAACGCGATGAGGACATCGCGTTCCACCACGCGAGAGAGGTTAACTCGCGTCGCAATCGCCGGCGTTTACGCACCCTTCCGCCAAAAATCGCAGGCGCTGTGCGGGCGGCCCCCGCTTTGGATCGACGCGCGGCGTCCCCGCCGCTTTCGTCGGCAGGCCGCGATGAACAACCTCATGCTGTACCTGGCCGCCGTTGCGATCTGGGGTTCGACGTGGCTGGCCATCACGTTCCAGCTCGGGAAGGTCCCACCGGAGGTTTCGGTGGCCTATCGTTTCGCCCTCGCGGGCATCATCCTTCTCATCTGGTGCGTGATCCGCCGGCTCCGGCTGCGCTTCTCGTTCCGCGAGCACCTCGTGATGGCGGCGCAGGGCGCGCTGTTGTTCGGCCTGAACTACGTCCTCATCTACCTCGCGGAAAACCGGATCAGCTCGGGCCTGGTCGCGGTTGTCTTCTCGCTCATCGTCTTTTTCAACATCGTCGGCGCCCGCGTCTTCTTCGGCACCCCGATGAAACCGATGACGCTCGTCAGCGCCGCGCTCGGCGTGGGCGGCGTCGCACTGATCTTCCGGCCGGAAATCGCGCGGGCCGCCGGCACCGGCAAGATCGCGGCCGGGGTCGCGTGCGCCGTGATTTCCACCATGTCGGCCTCGCTCGGCAACCTGATGGCCGCGCGAAACCAGCGCCGGGGATTGCCGGTGATCCAGCTCAACACCTTCGGGATGCTGTACGGCGCGCTGTTCGTGGCGACGTATGCGGCCCTGGCCGGCCGGAGCTTCATCTTCGATGGTTCCCTGCCCTACCTGCTGTCGCTCGGATATCTCGCCCTCTTCGGTTCCGTCCTCGCCTTCGGCGCGTACCTGACCCTGGTCGGCCGGATCGGGGCGGACCGCGCCGGCTACATTGGCGCCGCGATTCCGATCGTCGCGCTGCTGCTGTCGATGACGTTCGAGGGACTGCGGCTCCAGCTCACCGGCTTCATCGGGATCGCGCTCTGCCTCACCGGTAACGTCCTCGTCCTCCGCCGGCGGTAACCAGCCCGCGCGACGCGGCCGCCTTGCGCACCGCTATTTTTTTCGCACCGCCTCCCAGGGCAACAGGACCTCGCCCTGCTTCCGCGTCTTGGTTTCCAGCGTGCCGGCCAGCTTGTCGCCCGCGACTTTCCCGACGTAGTGGACCACGAACTTCCGGAGCCGGATGCGCCGGGTGACGTCGAACGAAATCTGGTCGTCGTGAAACACGGCATTCTGGAGATCAGCCTTGCCGGCGCGATTCTCGATCGTGCCGGTGAGCCGGTTGTTCGCCCAGGACAAAGTCAGGGATGATTCGACGCTGGCTCCATTGGGACCGGTCGCCTTGAGCGTCCAGACGCCGCTGGGATCGGTTGCCGCCGCGGCGAACGCGGCCGCGGAAACGGCCAGCGCCGCCAGAAGAAGCCAGCGCAGAATTTGGGAAGGTGAGTTGATCGTCATAGTCGTCACGCTTCTCCTCAACGGGCAGGCCGCCGCCCGGTTTCGAAAAAACTTTTCGTGAAACCGAACCTCGGGTGGGACGTTGAGGAGGGGGTTGAAGCCTCCGTCCCAACCTTCGTTGCCTCATCGTTTCGCATCCCGGTGCGACTCTCCAGGCCAGTCGGTTGCCCTTGGCGGCTTGGCCGCCTGCGCGACGACCGTCGGAACGCGCTCGTCTCGCGGGACGCAGCGCACGAAATTGTCCGAGCGACCTTGAATTCGGAGCCCCCGCATGACCCCCATGAGTCCGAGGCATCGGCCCACGATCCGGTGGGGGCGGGCGGACCGCCGGACCCCGATCACGAGGAGGCCCGGCGCGCCCGGGCGGGAGACCGGCGCGCGATGGAGGCGCTCACCTTGCGGCATCAGCCCAGCGTCACCCGTCTGCTGTGGCGGTTCGCGCGGTCGCCGTCGGACCTCGACGATCTCGTGCAGGAGACGTTCCTGCGCATGGTCCGCGGCCTGCCCGGCTGGCAGGCGCGGCAGCCGTTCGCGCATTGGCTGCTCCGGATCGCGACGAACGTTGGCCGCGATTACTTCCGGCGTCAGGCCGTCCGTCGCCGTTGGACCGCCGAACCCACCTCGGACGAGATCGACCTCGCGCCCGCCGTCGATCCCGGTGGGGATCCGGCCGCCCGGGCCGCGGCCAACGAGGTCAAAACCATGCTCGCCGGACTTACCCCCGACGACCGCACCCTGCTCACGCTTTACCACCTCGAAGGATGGGACCTCGCCACGATCGCCCGGCATTGTGGCTGGACCGTCACCGCAACCAAAGTCCGCGCCTGGAGGGCGCGCCGTCAATTGAGAGCCTTGCTGGAGGACCATTCATGAACGCACCGCATTCAGACCCGGAATCGAACTGGCAGAAGCTGGTCGGCCGCGCCCGCGCCGATGCTCCGCCCCCCGTCGACGTGGCCGCCCTCCGGCGGATCGCGCGCACGGCGGAACCTGCCGCGGGCCATTCCTGGGGCGCGGATATCGCGGCTCTCCTTGCGAGCTCCCGAGTCGCCGGCGCCTGCGTGGCCGCGACCGCCGTCCTGGCGGTCTTCGGATCGTGGCAGGTCTGGACCATCTGGCAGACGCTGCCCTGGGCTCAACTCATCGGCGGCGCCACGGGAGGCATGCCATGAAAGCGATCGGATGGCGCGGCTGGCTCGTGGCCCTCGCGATCTTCGTCCTCGGCGCCGGCGTCGGCGTCACGAGTACGGTCATGGTCGGCAAGCGGATGCTCCGACACCTTCTCCAGGCGCCGGTGGATGCCCGCGGGCCCGCTGATCGCGCCGCGGCCCGCGCGGCCGCCGATCTCACGACGGAGCTGGGGCTCACCCCCGAACAGTCCCAGCGGGTCCAGCAGATCCTCGAGGACTCCGCGCGCTCGCTGAAGACCATCCGCCGGCAGGCGGTGATCGAGGCCGCGCGGGAGTTGCGCGCGTCGTCCGCGCGGATTGCGGCCGAACTGCCGCCGGAAAAACGGGCCGGGTTCTATCGCGTCATCGGCCAACGGTTCCGCCGGCTCGGGCTGGCGCCGTCGCCGGAGCAGCCGCCACCAAAGTCGCCGTGAAACCGAATCGCGCCTGATCCGTTGGGAGGGGGCGCATGAACTCACGTCTCCTTTCCCGGATCGCGCGCGTCGCCCTGTTTCCCCTGCTCGGGACCGTGGCGCACGCCAGTTACACCGGCCCGGTGCCCGCGCCGGCCGACGCCTTCGGCGGACCGGGCCCGTATGCCGTCGTCACCGACACGTTTCCCAGTCCCGACTGGCCGGGGCAGGTCGTCACGGTCTTCCGACCGGACGGGGCGCCCGGGCCGCGTCCCACCTGGTTTTTCGCACACGGTTTCGGCGGCACGAATCCCGTGTACTACCAGGAACTGCTGGCCCACCTCGCCAGCCACGGCGAAGTCGTCGTGTTCTCGCCCTACCCGACCGAGCTGCTGCGCGTCTCGGAAAACTATGCGACCATCTACGATGGTTTCGTCGCCGCGGCCCAGCGGTATCCCGATCTCATCGACACGAGTCGCGTCGGATTCGCCGGGCATTCGTACGGCGGGGGCGCGGTGCCCGCCCTCGCGCTCCGCGCCCTGCGGGAAAAGGGCTGGGGCAGGAATGGCATGGCCCTCCTGCTGCTGGCGCCGTGGTACAGCTACTTCGTCACCGACGCCGACCTCGCGTCGTTTCCCGCCGGCACCCAGGCGGTCGTCGAAACCTATGAGGACGACACGATGAACGATCACCGGATGGCGATCGACCTCTTCAGCCATCTTGGCATCGCTGCCGCGGACAAGGACTATCTCATGCTCCGATCGGACCGGCTCGATGGCTACAATTACGCCGCGAATCACCTCACGCCAACGGGTGCCGGCAACCCGCGTGGCGGCGCGGCGTTCGATGCGCTGGACGCGTGGGGCGTCCTGCGGATTGCCCAGGCGCTCGGCATGTCGGCGTGGCAGCACGATGCGGCGGGCCGCGCCATTGCGCTCGGCCACGGTTCCGCCGCGCAAACCGCGATGGGGACCACTGCGGCGGGACGGGCCCTGCGTCCGCTCGTCGAGAACCCGGCCCCGGTGCCGCTGTTCCCTTCGTCGCGCTACCTCCAGCCCTGGAGCGGCGCCCTCAATCCACGCGCCGGTGTCCCGTTGCCGGCCAATCCAGCGCACGCGCACCTCGGCAACCTCTCGATCCGTGCCGACGTTTCCGATGCCGGCGAGCCGTTGATCGTCGGCGCGGCCATCCAGGGATCCCGCCCGCTGTCGTTGCTCGTCCGCGCCGTCGGGCCGACGCTGACGCAGTTCGGCGTGCCGAACCCGACGCCGAATCCGACGCTCACCACGTACCAGGCCTCGGCCACGGACATCGCTCTGGATGACTGGGGACAATCGCCGGACGGCGACGCGCTCAAGGCCGCGACGGCCGAAACCGGGGCGTTCCCCCTCCCGGATGGAAGCCACGACGCCGCGCTGCTCGCGTCGTTTTCGCCCGGCACCCTGACCGTTCACGCCGGTTCGACCGGCACCGCCTCGGGCGTGACGCTCGTCGAACTTTATGCCGCCGACGACGACCCCTCCTCCGCCTCGCTCGTCAACGTTTCCGCACGCGCGCACGTCGGCTCGGGCGATGACGTCCTGATCGCGGGCTTCGTCACATCCGGGCCCGGCGAAATGCCACTGCTGATTCGCGCCGTCGGCCCGGCGCTTTCGGAGTTCGGGGTGACCGATGCCATCGCCGACCCGCAGCTCGAGATCTACCGCGACGGTGACTTGGTGGCGTCCAATGACGACTGGTCGGCGGATCCGGCGCAAAGCGCAGCGATCGCCCATGCCGCCAGCCTGACGGGTGCCTTTCCGCTTCCGGATGGCAGCCGGGACGCCAGCCTCATGGTCACGTTGCCGCCGGGAGTTTACTCGGCCGTTGTCCGCTCGAAAAACGGCCCGGCCGGGGAGGCACTGGTCGAGGTCTACGCCGTACCCGCCGACGGGAGCTGATCGCGCACGCCGCCGAGCGCAGCGTCCCAGCGCGGGCGCTTCCCGGTTTCGCTGATATCCAGAGGCGTGACCGGGACCGTCGGTCGGTGTCAGCTGGCAGTGGGCGCCGCGTCGCTTTCCTCGGCCGCGGCGGGTTTCAGTCGATCGTAATTTCGCAACGCCGGGAACAATCGCATCCAGAGGAACGCGACCACGATCGTGCCAATCCCGCCGAACACCGTCGCACCGACGGTCCCGAACAGCGCCGCCGTGATGCCGGACTCGAACTCGCCCAGCTGGTTCGACGTGCCGATGAACAGCGCGTTCACGGCGTTCACGCGGCCGCGCATCGCATCCGGCGTCCGAAGTTGCACGAGCGAGCTCCGGACGACCACGCTGACCACGTCCGCCGCGCCCAGGAAAACCAGTGCCACCAGCGACAGGAGGAACGACCGCGACAGCCCGAAGACAATCGTCGCGAGCCCGAACACGAGGACCGCCGCGAACATCTTTCGGCCGACGTGGCGTTCCAGCGGCCGTCGGATGAGGTAGCCGGACATCGCGAGCGATCCGATGGCCGGCGCCGACCGCAGCGCGCCCAGGCCCCACGCCCCGACGTGGAGGATGTCGTGGGCAAAGGCCGGCAACAGCGCCGTCGCGCCGCCAAGCAGGACCGCGAAAAGATCGAGCGAGATGGTACCCAGGATCACCGCTTGCCGGCGGATGAAGGTGATGCCCGCGAAGAACGACTTCAGGGTCGTCGGCTCGCGCCGGCCGACGGGGTGCTGGTGCCGGATCGAGCCGATCAGGAGCACGGCGACCATAGCGAGGGCGCCGGCAACCGCGTAGGGAACCGCGGGACCCGCGGCATAGAGGAACCCGCCCAGGGCGGGCCCGATGATCGAGGCGCCCTGGAAACCGCCGGTCGCCCAGGCGACCGCCTTCGGCAACTCCGACTCCGGTACGAGCATCGGCATGAGCGATTGGTTCGCCGGCCGTTCGAACGCGCGCCCGGCGCCGATCAGGATGACCGCCGCAAAGATCCGCGGGACCGTCAGCCAGTCGCCCCAGTTCGCGAACGCGAGCATGCCGAGCGCAAGCGCCTGGGTGCTCAGCGACACGATGCAGATCAGCTTCCGATTGTAGCGATCCGCCGCGTGGCCCGCCGGGAGCGTCGAAATCACCATCGGCACGAACTGCGCCAGCCCGATCATGCCGAGCGCAAACGGACTGTGGGTCAGCGCATAAACCTGCCAGCCCGCCGCGACCGCCTGGATCTGGAAGGCGAGCGCCGACGCGATCCGCGAGACCCAGAACCGGGCAAAATCGGGATGCTCCCGCAGAAACGATGTGGACGGCGGCGAAGCCGATGCGCTCTCCATCGCTTCTGGAATCACGCCCACCCCGCCCCCGTCAAGCCGATGAGTGGCTCAGTGCGCCGCCGGCGACCGTGAGCAAGTCGATGTGGGTGCGACTTGAGTGGTTGGTAATTGGTATTTGGTAATTGGTAGTTCGGATCGAGACGTGGCTGCGACTTGTCCGCCACAGCCAGAGCGAGACCCTAGCGCCAGCAAGCCGATGTTTGCGCTCGGACGTAGCGGTGATCGGGAGTGTTCCGATCTGATGGGACCGCGACCCGTCCAGCGTAGGCCGCGAGCTCGCTCGCGCCACTGAGAGGAGCGGCCCCCCAAACGGCCAGTCCCCAATCTCCTCGTCTATATAGGCCTCCGCGCATTATATTCCGGAACTTCGGCGGCGAATGCCGTACTTTTTGTGGCCGAACGGCGATGAAACGCTTCCCCCAGGCGATCGTTGGACTCGCGGTGGTTCTGTCCGGACCAACCCTCCTGTGCGCCGCGCCGCCGTCAGAGGCCTCACCCGGCGGCAATCCGATCCTCGCCCCTGCGTCCGCGGCTCCCGCGGCGCCACGCCCGGCGGCGCGCGCGATGTCGGCGACGACCGCGGCACATTTTGCCGCCGTCGCCCCGAAGTATCAGCCTGCCAGCAAGGCAAAGCCGGCCGCGGAACCGCCCGACGAAACGCAGGAGGATCGGCCCAGAAACGGGATCATTCGATTGCCGCGGTACGTTGTCGCGGCCCCGAAGCTGCCGCCGTTGAGCCAGTACCAGATGCTCACGCCCAAGGGGAAACTCGATCTGGCCATGAAAATGTTTCCCGGCCTGCACCTCGGACCGTTTTCCCTCGGCAACAATCAGGTGGCGCTCGACATGCTCGCGGATGACGCAGCCGCCGAGCGGCGGCGGCAGATGGGCGATCTGCTCGGCCTCCTGCCGGGGAATGACACGTTGCTCGACAAGGAAAAGCGCACGCTCATCCAGCAGGCAATGATGCCGCACCCAATCTCGGCCGCAGAGAACCTGTCGAGCCACGACCCCGGACATTAAATCGTCCGCGGCGCGGGCCAGCGATCGTCGGCCGACTTCGCGACCACGCGGCGTCCCGGGGACGCCCGTTCACCCCGCGTGCCCTACCCGATGCGGTGCGGCGGCTTGGCCGCGCGCTGCCGCGCGGCTCCGGCCACGAGCGTGATCAGGGTTAAAATCACCAGGAACGCGTGCGCCACGAGACCGGACGATCCGTGGAGCGCCATTTCCACGTGGATCCCCCACCAGCAATACACGAGCAGCGCGCCAGCAGCGGCGGCGTAGCGGTGGGCGGCCGACCAGGTGGAGCGGACGCCGGCGCGCGCGAGGTACGTCACGCCAACCGCCTCCACCGCGGCCATGCCGAGAACCGTTCCCCACCAGGGGACACCCAGGTGCTGCAATGTCTGCGTCAGTTCGAACGCGGAGCCGAGCGCGAGTGCGAGGACAGCGACGATGATCGGGCGAGGCGGGTGCCCTCCCGACACAGCCTCCGACCCACGCTGCCGTTTGCGCGTCAGCGCCACCGCCACGATCAGGACGACCAACACGCCGGCGATCGCGAACTGCGCCGCGGACGCCATGAAGTGCTCGGTGCGCCGCGTGAAGGTGAACACGGCCACCAACCCGAGCACGAAGAGCCCGCCGAAAATGGAGCGTCCAACGGTTCCGAGCCAGGGCGCTTCGCCCTCGCGCGGAAACAAGCCTTCGACCAGCCCGATTGGAACGCAGATGCTCCAGATCGCGTGGAGGCTGATCACGTACACGGTCCAGTTGCCGCTGATGCCAAAGGCCGGGAGATAGCCGTAATCCAGCAACCGCAACCCGAGGTAATGCGGATTGAACAACGACTGGGTGGCGAACGCCTCCTCGATGAGACCGTACGCCACGCCCAGGATGACAATCGTGGGCCAACCCCGTTTGGTGGCCCGCGCGACTTCCCGGATGAACACCGCGCCGCCACCGTACATGAGGCACAGGACCGGTAGCGCGCCGATCTCCGCAATCGAGAGGCTGCCCAGCAGGTATTCCGCAATCAGCGGCGTGGCGATCAACAGCACCCATGCGGGAACGATCCGGGACTTCATGAAAAAACGCGCCGCGAGTACACGGGCCGCGGTCGCGAACGTCACGACGTTTCTCGCGGCACCCCGCCATTCCTGCGCACCCCCGAGGTTCATTCGGCCGCGAATCGCTGCTTCCACCGACGGGCACAATTTCTTTCCTGGGCGTGTCGAAATTCGCCCTCCCCGTTCGACCAGTTGAAGAATGCCCGACGACCGGGCTCCGCAACCCACCTCCACCAGAAAATCCACCAGCCTCGGCCGCACGGCTCCCACCTATTTCCCCATGTCCAAACTACGCGTTCACTGTTTCACCCTTTCGCTCGACGGCTTTGGTGCCGGTCCGGATCAGGATCTCGACCATCCCCTCGGGATCGGCGGCGGATCGCTGCATGAATGGTTCTTCCCCACGCGGACCTTTCAGCAGGCGTTTGGGAGGGGCGACGGCACCACTGGAATTGACGATGCCGTCGCCCAGCGTGGGCTCAAGGGCATCGGCGCGTGGATCCTCGGGCGCAACATGTTCGGTCCGGTGCGCGGCGCCTGGCCGGATGAATCGTGGCAAGGCTGGTGGGGCGACAATCCGCCCTACCACACCCCGGTGTTCGTGCTGACGCATCACGCCAGACCGCCGCTCGCCATGGCCGGCGGCACCACCTTCCATTTTGTGACAGACGGCATCGGTGCGGCCCTGGAGCGCGCACGCGACGCCGCCGGCGGGCTGGATGTGCGGATCGGAGGCGGCGTCTCGACCATCCGCCAATATCTCAGCGCGGGTCTCGTCGACGAAATGCAGTTATCCATCTCCCCCGTGGTTCTCGGCCGCGGCGAGCATCTGTTCGCTGGGCTGGATTTGCCGCGACTGGGCTTTGTCTACAAGGAGCACGTCGTCACGCCCGGCGCCATGCACGTGACGCTGGAAAAGCGCGCGACCGCCTAGCCGCGAGGGCGATCGGATCCCGCTCGGAGTTCCGGCGGCCGCCGAGGCTGACCTGCCCGCGGCCGGCGCGGTCGCCGCCCGAGATCGTCGAACGGCACACCGGTAAGCCGAACCTGATCGGCGGACGAAGCGACCGCGCCCGCCGGTGTTCAAGACTGCGACGCTATTCGGAATCTGCCACCTTGGGCGTGGCCTTTCACCACCGCTAGCGAACCTCGACGATCTGCTGGAGCGGCAGCTTCGTCGAATCGATCGCCGCCTGCGTAAACAAGTAGGAGAGCAGCGTGAACTCGACCTGATTTGGCACCGACGGAATGAACGTATCGTCGGCGTCTTCGGCCGCATCTCCCACATGATACAAGACGGTCTTGTCCTCAACGAGGTGCTTGAGCGAGACGAGATCGTGCTTCGTCTTGTAGTCGGTGAGCCACAGCGTCGGGCGCACGCTGAACCTCTCTTCCTGCGTCCCTTCATTGGCCGGAACCGTCACGACGACCTTAGCGGACGCCCCATGAGCGTTCTCCGTCCACGTGAGTGACGTTCGCAGACCAGGCAGAAATTCCTCCTCGGCGGAGTCGTATGCCCGAATCCTGGCACTGCGCCCACCCGACCGCCGGGCCGCTGCGTCCTCGCGAAACATCCGGTCCTCACGACCAATCCGGTACAAGACCAGGTCGAAATTCCTTAACTCGATCTTCAGACTGGCACCAAGCGCCTTAATGCGCGTGAGCAGCGGGCAAGTTTTCTCGTGCGGCTCAATCACCGGCATCGGGTACGACGTCACTGATGAAGTCCGGAAAATCCGATAGGCCCGTCCTTGAGCCGCCACCGGCGCACCGGGGGTCGATGCGGCCGGAGAAATTTCCTGAACATTGAAGCCCTTTTCCATCGCACCAACGATATCCGCCAGGCTCACGTTATAGGCGGTGATGGCGTCGGGAGGACACTCGCTCTTGGACTCCGGTTTCCCCGGCTTGAGGGCGTTCTGGATCTGGAGGGCCCGTGCCTCGTAGGCCACCGCGAGGAACAGCGTGTACGTCGGATCAGCCGGATCGTTTCGCAATTCGTACTGTTTGCCGTTCTTGGGCACGAGCGTGATTTTTTCGACCAAGGTTCGCAGGGCGACATCGGCGTGGTAATTGGCATAGACCAACCGGAAAATCTTTTCCGACACGGGAGAAAACACCGCCTTGGTGACCGCCTCGCCCGCCAACGGCGTGAAATTGAACGTCGGATTTTCCGTGTAGGAGAATTCGGCCACCGGCGCGAACTCGAGACTCGAGGTGACACCACTGGGCGTGCCGGAGCCGTAGAAACTCCGGGTGTAGGTCGAGCTGCCCAAGGGTGACAGTTTTCCACCGTACGAATATTGGGCGACGAAGTTCCCGATCTGGATGAAATATGCCGGCTCGTTGTTGGTCACCTGGGCGATGTTGAGCAGGAGCTGGCGATTCGCGACCTGGGCATACTGCTCCATATAATCGTGACTCGCACGATTGAAGGTCCGGCCAACGCACCCCGACAGGAGCGCGACCATCGTCGCGACGATGCCGGCGGCAATCCAACACGTATTTTTCATGGTTCAGCGGGATGGGGAACATCGATTCGACCCGACGTGGCGGACGAAACCGACGGGTGGCCGCGGGGAGCACGTCGATGCGGGCCGAAGGAGGCTCGGTCGACTGAACGCGTGGGACTGCCCAGTGAAGCGTGCCCGCGACCACAGCTGGTCCGCCAGCATGGTCGCCGCGAGATGCAGGTTGATCTAAACATCGGCAGTCGGATCGCAATCCGCCGCAGTACCGGAATCCCGGTAGTCCCACCGCCTACGCCCCACGGAGTGCTGTGGCGTCCCGTCCCCCTCGTCTGAACCGCATCGCTGAACGGCGAGATGCCTTAGATCACCGCGTTCGTCGCCTGCCGCTTCTTCAGACGTGCCACGTCATCGACCCGAAATACTTGACGAGATTGCGTTGGCGAGAGTCACGCCTCGTCTCTTCAGCGACGACGACGCCTCGAGTTTCGCTCCACGAAAATCCTGTAAGGAAATAACCGCAGCTGCCACCAATTCGAACACCAGGATGCCTTCCGAACGCGAAACCCTCTTGCTGAGCTGGCTCGAGCAGCACCGTGGGATTGTGTATCGGCTCGCCCGCGCCTACACCGTCACGCCTGAGGATCGCGCCGATCTGATTCAGGAGATGTCGGCCCAGCTCTGGCGATCCATCCCGGGGTTCAAGCAGCAGTGCCAGCCAGTCACCTGGGTGTATCGCGTGTGCCTGAATACGGCGCTCGGATGGCGCCGTGACTTCACCACCCGCAACCGGGCGCTGCCGGTGGCCGCGGAATCCACCGATGCAGCGGTGTCGTCGGAGCCTCACCCCCGCTCCGATCACGAACACACCGAACTCCTGGCCCGCCTCTACGAAAGCATCCGGACGCTGCCGAAATTCGAGCGCTCGGTGGTTCTGCTTCACCTCGAGGGGCTGAGCTACCGCGAGATCCACGAAACGTTGGGCATTTCAGAAAACCACATCGGCGTGTTGCTCACGCGGGCGCGTCAGAAACTGGGCGCGAAGATGAAAGAGGTGCGCAATGAACTCTGATTTCCAAGAAGTCATGGCCGTGTGGCGTCGGCAGTCCACGCCTCCGCCCCTGCGCAGCACTGACGCCGTTTTGCGCGATGTCTACGACGCTGAGCGCCGTTGGAATGCCGAGTGGACGGCCGCCGACCGGGGATACGGCTGGATGGTGGGACTGACGGTGCTCCTCGTCGGAATCGATTTGCTCCGCGGACACGGCATCGACTGGCCGAGCGCGTCGCTGGGTGCGATCTGGATCTGGTGGATCATTCTCGCTCGGTGGTTTCAAAAACAGCGCCGAAGACTCGACCGTGCCGGCGACGTTCCCCTGACTGACCAGTTCGCGAAACTTCGCACCTTGATTGAGTGTCGGCGCCGCACCAACCGGTTGCAGCTCCTCGGACTGCCGCTTCTCGGTGTCGCGATTGGCGCGATGGTCTGGTCTGCCTCCGGCCATGCCTCGGCCGCCATCGCCTGCGGCATCGGAAGCCTTCTGGCACTCCGCTGGCTCACCCATTTTCAGCAGCGGAAGATCGACGCGCACTTCGCGGACCGTCTGGCCACCATCGAACAACTCGCCCGCGAGATTGACCTCGCTCCGTAAATGGGAGTCGAGCTTTCCGCCGAGCCTCATTCCTGCCGGGCTCTTTCGATCGGTTTTACACCAACTGCCCGGTAATGGCTTCGCATCCCGTAAACGAGAGCACGAAGACCAGCAAATACAGCCCAATCAGACCGAAGCCAAAGCAGCTCTTGGCGGCGGAAACGCCACCACGGCTGCGGACGAAATACCACGGCACGCCGATGATTGGCGCCGCCAGCAATGCCAGCCCGAGGTATCTCGTGATCGGGATCAGGCGCTGTTCCGAATCCGCATAACACCAGCCGAGCAGCGCGAGATTGAAGGTAAAGACCATGAACAGCTCGAGTCCCATTTGGCTGGGCAGATGCGACAGCCCGTAGGAGTAGAGCACCCCGTTGAGGGGCCCCACGGCCACAAGCGCCCACAGATAGGTTCGCTTCCGCTTGTGCAGCGGCACCTCGGCCGGTGTGGCGGTCGCGATCATGGACGTATGCAGAATCGCTGCTCCGCGAACCTTCCGATCAATGGCTCAGCCCTTCGGCGGCTCCCACAGCTCGATGCGATTGCCTTCGCAATCCATCACCCAGCCGAATTTTCCGAACTCGGATTCCTGGATTTTGGGATCCACCCGCACGCCCTCCTTTTTCAGGTCGGCGAGCACGCGCTTTAGATTCGCGACGCGGTAATTGATCATGAACGGCTTGGTGCTCGGGCGGAAATAATCCGTCTTGGCGTCGAACGCGCTCCACGCGGTCGCGCCCTTCTTCTTCGGCGCGCGAAGCTCGCGCCACTCGAACGCGCATCCACCCCACTGTGGATCGATCGGCAACTTGAGGTGCTTGGCATACCAAGCCTGGACCTTTTTCGGATTCTTGGCCTTGAAAAAAATTCCACCGATGCCGGTGACGCGTGGTTTCGTTTTCATTCGGAATCGCGAGAGTGGGTTTCCGACGTGGGTGAAGTGAAGGGCGGCGAGATGCTGGTCGCCGACGTCCAGAACTCAAGGCTTCGTT
>DASZYH010000308.1:0-34336 GCA_035545515.1 Opitutaceae bacterium | reverse complement strand
GTCCTGCTGGGACTCTGGGTGTCGCGGCGGGGGGTGAAGGACATGAACGGCTACTTCCTCGGGGGAAAATCGCTCCCCTGGTACATGCTCGGGGTATCCGATGCGTCCGGCATGTTCGACATCAGCGGAACGATGTGGCTGGTGTATGTGCTGTTCCTGTACGGGCTGAAAAGCATCTGGCTCCCGTGGCTGTGGCCGACGTTCAACCAGATCTTCCTCATGATGTTCATGAGCGCCTGGATGCGACGGTCGAACGTGCTCACCGGGGCGGAGTGGATCGAAACGCGTTTCGGGCGCGACCGCGGCGCGACGCTCGCCCACCTGAGCGTGGTGGTGTTCGCGCTGATCAACGTGATCGGCCTGCTGGCGTACGCGTTCAAGGGGATCGGGAAATTCGCGGTCGTGATGCTGCCGTGGCGGTTCACCGACCACACCACCGGGCTGTTCACGAACGAGAACATCTACGCCCTGATCCTGATGGGGGTGACGGCGCTCTATGCGATCAAGGGCGGGATGATCAGCGTGGTCATCACGGAAATCACCCAGTTCACGGTGCTGACGCTGACGGCGCTGATGATTGGCGTCATCGCGCTGGTCAAGGTATCGCCGGCGATGATCGCCCACAACATCCCGGCGGGCTGGATGAATCCGTTTTTCGGGACGCACCTGGACATCAACTGGCACGGCATCCTCGACCAGGCGAATGTCGCGCTCCGACAGGACGGCAACGAGTGGTTCTCGGTCATCTTCGGCCTGATGTTCTTCAAGGGCGTGCTGGCCAGCCTGGCCGGCCCTGCGCCGACGTACGACATGCAGCGGATCCTCGCGACGCGGAACCCGCGGGAGGCATGCCTGATGAACGGCATGGTGACGACGGTGCTGATGTTTCCCCGGTACATGATGATCGCGGGAATCACCGTGCTGGCGCTCGCGTTCTGCATGCCGGAACTGCGGTCGCAGGCGACGCCGGATTTCGAGAAGATCCTGCCGCTCGTGCTCAGCGAACGCGTGCCGACGGGCGTCGTGGGATTCCTGCTCGCCGGACTCGCGGCGGCTTTCATGTCGAATTTCGCCGCGACCCTGAACGCGGCACCGGCGTACGTGGTGAACGACATCTACAAGCGTTTCATCAATCCGAACGCGGGCGGCCGAAAGGAAGTCGCGCTCAGCCGGATCACCGCGCTGGTGTTCCTGGTGATCGGAGTCGTCTGCGGCATCCTGTCGAACAGCATCACGACGGCGATGATGTTCCTGGTCGGCGCGCTCTACGGCGGCTTCGTGATCGCAAACGTCCTGAAATGGTACTGGTGGCGGTTCAACGGCTACGGGTACTTCTGGGGGATGGTGACGGGCATCGGCAGCGCCCTGGTGGCGCAGTGGTGGGTGGGCGACCGGTTCAACGTCCTGTACACGTTCCCCGCGATCTTCGCGATCTCGCTGGTCGGTTCGCTCGCCGGGACGCTCCTGAGCAAGCCCGAGAGCGACGACGTCCTGAAGTCCTTCTACAAATCGGTGAACCCGTGGGGCTGGTGGGGGCCGATCCGGGCCAAGGTGGTCGCCGAGGATCCGAGTTTCGTGCCGAATCGCAATGCGGCGCGCGACCTGACGAACGTCGCGGTCGGGATCGTCTGGCAGCTCTGCCTCGTGACGCTGCCGATCTACATCGTGCTGCACCAGTGGGGCGTGGCGGGTGGCATCCTGGCGCTGCTGGTCGCGACCTCGACGTACATGAAGTTCAACTGGTACGATCGGCTGGAAAAGGCGGCGCCGGTCGGCACCGCAGCGGTCGGCGCCTCGGCGCGGGGTTGAACCGGTCCGCCGTGAGGCACGGGCGGGGTTCCCGTGCCCGCCGGCTGCCGCAGCGTTTGCACGCATGACCGTCCGGGCGGGACCGAGACATTTTTCAACATGAATCGACTGCTCTTCCTCCCCCTGGCGGCGGCGCTCGCGGTGACGAGCGCCTCCGCCGTCGAACAGGCCACGTACAACAGCGCCGGGGCGCTCACGTCGCTGATCACGGACGGGGCCGCCCTGCCGGTCACGGGCACGTTTCAGGTCACGTTCAGCGGCGGCCTCCGCGAAACGCTCCAGCCGCATGACCAGAAGTCGCCGATCGTCCGGGAAGGCACGACCCTAAGCTGGCACGGGTACGACACGTTCCCCAACACCTCGCAGGCGCGCTTCACGGCGAAGTGGAGCGAGGGAGCGGACGGCGTGACGTTCGACGGGACGGCGACGGCCGGCGGCCCGGAACGGCGTGCGCCGCCGCCCGCGCCACCGCTGGACCTCAAGAGCGTCGACTACGTAATCGACGTGCCACGTGACGCTTTTGCCGGCGGCACCCTGCAGCCGGGAAGCGCGGCCTTGCCGCGCACCCAGCCGGCTGATCCGACCTTTCAGCGGGTTGTGACGGATCACCTCGTCATGACCGACGCGGCGGCAAACTGGACGCTCGCCGTGACGCTGGACCAGCCGCGGCCGGTGACCGTGACCGACACGTGGGACGAAGCGGGACGAAACTACCGGCTGCGAATCACCCTCCATTCCGGGCCGTGGGAAATGGGCGCCGCGGAGCACCTGCACCTCAGGCTGAAGCTGACCGGGCATGCATCGGCCGCGGCGGCGCACCTGTCGGTTTCGCCGGGAACAGCGCTCTTTCCGTTCGATGGTTTTGGCGGCGACCTGTGTTGGAGCACGAAGTCCCCGGCGACAGCGTTCCTGTTGAAGAACCTCCAGATCGCGTGGGCCCGCTGTGCCTTGAACGCCTACGCCTGGGACCGCGAGCGCGGGCATCCCGGCGCGGACCTGGAGGCGGACTTCGCCGTCATGCGTCAGCTCCAGCAGCGCGGGATTCCCTGGGTGCTGTCGCTGTGGCGGCTGCCCGAGCGCTACTACGCCGACGCCAACCAGAAACCGTTCGGGACGTTCGGCCGCCAGATCGCGCCGTCGAAGTGGTCGGAATTCCTGGACCTGCTCGGCAGCTACCTGACGTACCTGAAGACCCATTACGGGGCGGAGCCGGACTATTTCTCGTTCAACGAACCCGACCTGGGCGTGGACCTGGGATTCACGGCGGATGCGCACCGGGACACGATCAAGCGCCTCGGGGCGTATTTCGAAAAACTCGGGCTGAAGACAAAGCTCCTGCTGGGCGACACGGCGAATCCACGCGACAGCCACCAGTACGTGCTGCCCACGGCGGCGGATCCTGCGGCGCTGCGCTACGTGGGCGCGGTGTCGTTTCACAGCTGGGGCAACGGCACGCCGGAACAATACGAAGCCTGGCGGAACGTCGCGCACTGGCTGAACCGCCCGCTGATCGTCGGCGAGGCCGGCGTCGATCCCTCCGCCTGGCGCAATCACTGTTACGATAGTTACGCCTACGGGCTGACGGAGATGCTCCAGTACCAGCAGCTGCTGCGATACGCCCAGCCCGCCTCACTGCTCTATTGGGAGTTCACCGACGACTACGGGTTGGTCAGCGCCAGCGCCGACGGGAAACTCACGCTCACGGGACGGTACTGGCTGATGCGGCATTTCACCAATCTGACCCCCGCACACAGCCAGGGCGTCCGGACCGAGTCGGATCAACCCGACGTGGCGATCAGCGGCTTTGCCCGTGCCGGCGAGATCGCCATTCACATCCTCAACACCGGACCGGCGCGTGAGGCGACGCTCGTGGGGCTGCCGCCCGGGGCGTACGACACCACGACCACGACCGAGACGGTGGATTTCGACACGCAGGCCGGGCCGACCGTAAAAACCGTGGCTCCGCTCATCCTTGCTCTGCCGGCGCGCAGCCTGAGCACACTCGTACGCCGGCCGTAACCGGTTCGTACGCCTGGCTGGCGATCCGCCAGACACTGGCGTTTTGGAAATAATCAGCTTGGTAAACCAGCCCCGAGCGGTTAACTCATGAGGATCGCGAGTGTTCCCCACAACCCGCGAACATGCGGCAGACAGCAACGGGCGGCAGCACTGATGACCGTCGAGACACTCGGCGGAGCCCATTTGTGTTGTCCGGCATTGAGCCGCGCCATTTTGGCGGGTGTTCGACCGAGCCATGAAGCCACTTCGAACCCTGCTCTGCGAAAAACACGGTCTGCCGGAGACCGAATTCTCGCGTTATCTCTTCTGGCGGTGCCTGTACCCGCACGCCACCGCGCTGGTACCTCTGTTTGGCGGGTTTAACGGCAGCTATTTCGCGGCCGACCGCGATCTCATCACGAATGTCGGGGAGATCACCACGCGGAAGGCGCTGCAGGACGAGATCATCGACTATTTCATGGATCCGGGAAACCGGCTGTGGTGCCGCCGCGTGGCGCGGGTACGGGTATCGACCACGGCGCTGAAACGGGTGGTTGGGGAGTTTCTCACCAACGGCGATTCAACCCATCCCGTGGTGGGCTCCCGGCCGCCGTTGCGCCGGGCCTAGTCGCGGTTTGAGTTGAGGCGTAGCCGCCGCGGGGGAGCCACCCGTCGTCTTGTCCGTCGTGGCGGGGCGGCCAGCTCCTACGCCACCGAGGCGCCGAGCGGAGTCCGCGCCCTACCACCGGCAGATGCGCACGGGCGACAGACAACGATTGACCCCTCCGGGGCGATTTTCTTCCCTCTCCGTTCCGGTCACGTGTCCCAAGTCCCTTATCTTTTCCTATGAGCCTCAAAATCAAACCCGCGAACACCTGCGCGTTCGATCAAATCTCGCTCGGCGAAGTCATGCTGCGCCTCGATCCCGGCGAGGGCCGGATCCGCACCGCCCGCGAATTCAAGGTCTGGGAGGGCGGCGGTGAGTACAACACCTCCCGCGGCCTCCGGAAGTGCTTCGGCTACCGGACGGCCGTCTGCACGGCCTTCGTCGACAACGAAGTCGGCCACCTGGTCGAGGACTTCATCATGCAAGGTGGCGTCGCGACGGACTTCCTCAAATGGAGTGCCGACGATGGCATCGGCCGCAGCGTCCGCAACGGCCTGAATTTCACCGAGCGCGGGTTCGGCATCCGCGGCGCCGTCGGCGTCCCGGATCGCGGCAACACCGCCGCCTCGAAACTGAAGCCCGGCGACTTCGACTGGGAGCACATCTTCGGGAAACTCGGCGCGCGCTGGTTCCACACCGGCGGGATCTTCGCCGCGCTGTCGGAATCCACGGCCGCGTTGACGATCGAGGCAGTGAAGGCGGCGAACAAGCACGGCACGATCGTCAGCTACGATCTCAACTATCGTCCGTCGCTCTGGAAATCAATTGGCGGACTGAAGAAGGCGCAGGAGGTCAACCGGGAGATTGCCAAGTACGTCGACGTGATGATCGGTAACGAGGAGGACTTCACGGCCTCGCTCGGTTTCGAGGTGAAGGGGGCGGATCACAACATCAGCAAGATCGAGATCGACGCGTTCAAGGACATGATCGCGACGGCGGTGAAGACGTACCCGAACTTCAAGGTGGCGGCGACAACGCTGCGCCGGGTCATCACCGCGACGAAGAACGACTGGAGCGCGATCCTGTGGCATGACGGGAAGTTTCACGAGAGCCGGAAGTTCCCGGAGCTCGAGATTCTCGATCGCGTCGGCGGTGGCGACAGCTTCGCCTCGGGCCTGCAATTTGGATTCCTCGAGTTCAACGACCCGCAGAAGGCGGTCGATTACGGTGCCGCGCACGGCGCGCTGGCCTCGACCACACCGGGCGACACCTCGATGGCCACGCGGAAGGAAGTCGAGAAGCAGATCGCCGGCGGCGGAGCGCGCGTGGTGCGGTAAGCGCGAGCGTGACCGACAGAGTTCAAGCCCGGGCAAGCGCCCGGGCTTTTTTTGCGATGTCTGCGGTGGTAGGGCTCGGACTGGGAGTTCCCAGTCTGCCATGGCGCGGAAGGGACTCCGCGCCCTACCTGCTGCCTCTCGAACCTCAACGCGATGGGGACATCACGTTCCACCAGCGTCAGCGCGTCTGATTTCATTCCGGGCTTATCCTTCGCGTCTCCGCGGGCTCCGCGTGAGCTGATTCGGGGTTGAGGCCAAAATCTTACGATTTCGGCTACACCAGAAATCGGGGCAGCGAAGGGACTCGCCGCCCTACCGAACCGGTATCCGGCTCTCAATCCTCGATCCTTCTGGTCGGCGCCAACCTCCAGCAACGCGATGAGGACATCGCGTTCCACCGGCGTGTCAGGCTTTCGCTCCGCGAAAAACTTGGATCGATGTAGCCGGGGTCGCCGGAACCCGCCACGCGTTCCGCGGCGGAACGCTCAGCCGGCGTTGCCTTGCGTCTCCACCCAGCGGACGGCATGCCGCACGAGGGCGGTGGCATCCTTCAGTTCGAGCTTCTCCTTGATGTTCGCCCGATGGACGTCGACCGTCTTCGGGCTGAGGTGGAGCTGTTCGGCGATTTCGCGGGTGCTCTTCCCCTCCCCGACCAGTTGGAATATTTCGAATTCCCGGTCGCTCAGCTTCTCGATCGGCGAGTTCGAGCCGCGGGGCCGCCGGCCGGACATGTCGTCGAGAATCTTCGCGGACACGCGCGGGCTCACGTACGCCTGGCCCTCGAGCACCTGCCGGATCGCAAACAGCAGATTTTCGCCGCCCGCCTCCTTCATGACGTAACCGCGGGCGCCGGCGCGCAGGACGCGTTCGGCATAGATCACCTCGTCATGCATCGACACGACCAGGATGCGAACGCCGGGATGCAGCGCCTGGGCGTCCTTGATGAACTCGATCCCGCCGCGGCCTGGCATCGTGATGTCGGTCAGCACCAGGTCGACGCTCATGGTTCCGAGCTTCCGCATCGCCTCGGCGGGATCACCGGCCTCGCCGCACACCTGGAGGTCGGGCTGCTTGTCGATGAGCTGGGCGAGGCCCGCCCGCATGAAGGGATGGTCGTCGACGATCAGAATTTTCCGCCTCGCCGAGGCGGGCGCGCCGGCTCCGGTCGACGGAGCAGCCGCGGCGGCGGGTGCACGCGACGACGCGCGCGACGATCGAGTTTCACGGGATTTCATGTAGGAACCTGCAAGGGACGACGGATAAATGCGAATTGCCGGGCGCGGCGCAATGCCGCGGCGTGACGAACCGCCGCCACGGTTTCGACCAATTTGATGGGGACAGCTACGCTTCGAGTGTGCACCGACCAACGTCTTCGTCACCGGCCCTGTCGCACGGTGCACGTGACCGTCACGCCGCGACCGCGCTTCGAATCAATCGCCAGATCGGCGCCAATCGTGGCGGCGCGATGGCGCATCACCTGGAGACCGACGCCGCGCGCGTCGTCCCCGGACGTGCGGGCGATCCCCTTTCCATCATCGGTCACCGTGAGGACAACCACCCCGGCCCGCTCGGCGATGCTGACCTGGATCCGCGAGGCGCCGGAATGCTTGAGCGCGTTACCGATCGCCTCCTGGGCGATCCGGTACAGATGTACGGCCGTCTCGTTGTCCTTCACCCGGACCGGCGACGGGCAGACAAATTCGCATCGCACGCGGGCCAGCTGCCCCGTGGACTCGACGAGTTCCGCGAGTGCCCCCTGGAGGCCGGACGCGTCGAGCATGAACACAGTCAGACCGTGGGCGAGCGCCCGTGTCTGTCCGATCGCCTGACGCAAGAATGCGCCCAGCGCGGAAACCTGCTCGCGCACCTCGGGGGCGGCGTGATTCAGGTCGGACCGGAGCGACTGACACATCAGCTCGATGGCGGTGAGCTGCTGGCCGAGACCGTCGTGGAGGTCCTGCCCGATCCGGCGCTGTTCGCGGTCGCTGATGCTGAGCAGTTCCTTTTCGAGCTGCTTGCGTTCCGTGATATCCGCGTTGGCGCCGATCATGCGCAGGGGTTTTCCGGCGGCATCCCGGATCAGCACCGCGCGCGAATCGATCCAGCGGTACGAGCCGTCCTTGTGCCGGAGCCGGTACTCGACGCTGAAATTCGAGGCGGAACCCTCGAGGCACTCGCGGAAGACCTTGTCGACGCGCTCGACGTCCTGCGGATGGACCCGCGAATGCCATTCCTCGCGGTCGTCCGCGATCTCGTCCGGCTCATAGCCGAGGATGGCCTTCCAGCGCGGGGAAAAATAAGCGGCGGCGTGCTGGATCCACCATTCCCAGACTCCGTCGTTGGTGGCGCGGACGGCGGCCGCAAACCGGGCTTCACTCTCCCGGAGGTTGGCCTGCGTCCGCGCGAGCTCGCGGTCCCGCTCGATGGTCTCGAGTGCCCGCCGGACGACGCCCGGCAGCAGGTCGAGGAGCCCGGTGTCCTTCATCACGTAGTCGAGCGCCCCCTGCTTCATCACGTCGACCGCGACCTTCTCGTCGCCCTGCCCCGTGACGACCAGGAATGGAACCGGCGCACGGTGCTGCTTCAGTCGCTTGACGAGGGCCTGGCCGCCCACGTCCCTCATCTTCAGGTCGAGCAGCATGAGATCGGGCGTGTTCGCCTCGAGCCAGGCCAGCGCCTCGGCACCGGAGCCGGCCGTGGCGACGTCGAATTCCTCGGCGGGCAGCGCGTCGGCCATGAGCGTGCGCAGCCCCTCGTCGTCATCGACGACCAGGATCCTCGGCCGCGTCGGAACCGGGGTCACGGGTTCGTTTCGCTGACCGGCGGCACCAGTAGCAGCGTCACGAACAGTCCGAGGCGGCGGATGGCCTCGGCGAACTTGTCGTAGTCAACCGGTTTCTGGATGTAGACGTTGCAGCCGAGCTGGTGGCAGCGCTCGACCTCCCGCTGGTCGTCCGTGGTAGTGAGCATGATCACGGGGATCTTCCGCAGGTCCTGGTCGCCCTTCAGCCGGCGCAGGACCTCGATGCCGTCCACCTTGGGCATGCGGATGTCGAGCAGGACGAGGAAGACCTCACCGGGATGGCGCTTGCGCGCACCGGTGCGCTGGAAAAAGAAGTCGAGCACGGCCTGGCCGTCGCGGAAGTGCTCGATCACGTTGTTCAGCCCCGCCGCCTCCAGGTTCTGCCGGACGAGGATGGCATGGCCCTCGTCGTCATCGACAATGAGTATGATCGGTTCCTGCTGGTTCATGAAAGCGCGGGAGATTGGGTTTCCATTGCGGGCAGGGAAACAAAAAAGGTCGAGCCGTGCCCTTCCTCGCTCTCGACCCAGATGCGCCCGCGCTGCCGTTCGAGGATGCGTTGCGCGATGGTGAGCCCCAATCCCTCGCCCGGAGTCGCGTCGGGATTGAGGCGGTGGAAGATCTCGAAGGCCTTCGGCTGGTGCTGCGGCGCCATGCCGATGCCGTTGTCCGCGATCGAATACACGGCCTCGCCGGCCTGCACGCGTCCGGTGACGAAAATCCGCAGGGGGCGCGCGGGGTCCCGGTACTTGATCGCGTTGTCGATGAGATTCGCGAACACTTGGTTCGTCTGCGCGCTGTCGGCCACGCAGCCCGGGAGCGCCTCAACATGGATTTCGGCGTGCGCATCCTCGATCTGGAACTTCATCGCGGCGAGAATCTCGCCGAGCAGCGCGTTCATGTCGATCGGACGGAGGTTCAGCGCGATCCGCCCGAGCCGCGAGTACCGAAGGAGCCCGGCGAGCAGCATCTCCATCTTGTTCACGCCGGCATTGATGAATTTCAGCGCCTGCGGGATCGCCCCCTCGAGCTGCGGGCGCAATTCCGTCGCAGGCACACGCCCGTCGGGCGCCGAGGTCGTGAGCTGGACCAGCTTATCGCACGCCCGGGAGAGCTGCTTGCTGAAGCCCTGGACGTTCACCAGCGGGGAGCGCAGGTCGTGCGACACGGTGTACACGATCGTCTCGAGCTCCTTGTTCTTCTCCTCCACCTCGCGGGCGAACCGCTTCAGGTTTTCCTCGTCCTCCCGGCGTCGCGTCACGTCGGTGCGGATCGCGACATACTGGACCGGTTTGCCCGCCGCGTTCAGGCGGGGGAAAATCGTGGTGTCGACCCAGTAGTGGCTGCCGTCCTTCGCGCGATTGAGGATTTCCCCATGCCAGACCCGGCCGTGGCCGATCGTCGTCCACAGATCGCGGAAGAACTCCTTCGGATGGTGCCGGGAATTGATGATCCGGTGGTCCTGGCCAAGCAGCTCCTCACGCGAGTACTTGGAAATGGCGCAGAACTTGTCGTTGACGTAGGTGATCCGGCCCGACGCGTCGGTGATCGCCACGATCGAATGCTCGTCGAGGGCCGCCTTGATGTCCGTGAGCTCGGCGAGCGCGTCGCGGAACCTCTGGTCGATCTCGCCCCGCTGGGAGAGCGACGAACGCTCGAGCGCGTCGAGTTCCGCGACCAGTTGTTCACGGGTCAGGTTGCTGTAGTCGTGCTGGGCCACAATCAGCGCAGCTTATTGGAGGGCACCGATTGCGCAAGGACGCAGCGAGGCTGCATCCCAGGGACGTTACTGGGGCAACTGAGCCTCGCTAAAGAATTTCCTTAGTGAGAATGCGCCCCCCCACCAATATCCCGGCTATGCATTAATTGTTATTGTGTGCGCATCGCAAATCACCTCGCCCACATGAGCACCACGTTCCTCACTCCCCCGGCCGATCACACGCACCGCGCCCGCGAAATTGTCACCCAGCTGCAAAAATCGGAACTCTTCCGGGAGTACCAGAAGGCGTTCGAGGCCACGACCGGGCTGCCGCTGGGCATCCGCGCGGCGGACTCGTTCCAGCCCCCGCTGCATGATTCCAAGCTGGTCAATCCCTTCTGCGCGCTGATGGCGGCGACCAACAAATCCTGTGCCGCGTGCCTGCAGCTCCAGGAGAAACTGGCGCAGAATGCCAGCGCCGAGGCGTGCACCGTCCAATGCTACGCGGGCTTGACCGAGTCGGCCGTGCCGATCCGCGTGGGCGAGAACGTGCTGGGCTACCTCCAGACCGGACAGGTGCTGCTCCAGAAGCCGGCGCAAAGCCGGTTCCGCCGCGTCGCGGAGGATCTCGCGTTCGACCAGCAGGCCAACGCCGCCGAACTCAAGGCCGCCTATTTCCAGACCCGGGTGTTGCCGAAGAAGCAATACGACGCGGTGGTCCGCCTGCTCTCGATCTTCGCCGCGTACCTCTCGTCGCGGAGCAACCAGCTCGTGACCCAGGAGGCCTCCGCCGAGGCGCCCGTCATCACCCGCGCCCGGACTTACATCGCGGAGCATTTCTCGGAGGAAATCGCGCTGACGGATGTCGCGAAGGCGGTCAACACGAGTCCGTTCTACTTCTGCAAGCTGTTCAAGACCGCGACGGGCCTCACATTCACCGATTACCTGGCGCGCGTGCGGGTCGAGACGGTGAAGCAGATTCTCCTGAATCCGCACAAACGCGTGAGCGAAGCGGCGTACGAGGCGGGATTCCAGTCCCTCTCGCAGTTCAA
Organism: Opitutaceae bacterium; assembly: GCA_035545515.1. Classification (GTDB taxonomy): domain Bacteria; phylum Verrucomicrobiota; class Verrucomicrobiia; order Opitutales; family Opitutaceae; genus ER46. The sequence goes on along the minus strand of DASZYH010000308.1, from coordinate 23,031 downwards.
CCGCGTGTTCCGGCGGATCGCCGGCGAATCACCCTCCACGTACCGCGAGCGTCTGCATGGTCCCGGCACCGGGACGATGGCGAACGCGGCGTGAGCGGCGGCAACGCGATCGCAGAGCCGGGAAAAGCAAGAGTTGGCAACTGGCCGTTGGTGGTTCGAAGGCGGCGAGTGGAGCGAGGCCCGCGACGGATACCCCGTGGGCTGCCGCACCATTCGAGGCGGGGCACGATCGTCATGCGGTCGCGAACCGCGCCCGAACGACCAACGACCAATTGCCAACGCTCCGGCCGGCACTCGGCGGCCCGGTCGGAGTAATCCCGATTGCGGACGCGGCGGACGCAGGGTAGTCTATCGGCCAACGCCGCATGACCGCCATCGTTACCCCTTCCGGGCCGAGCCTTGCGATGCTCGACGAGCTCTTCGGCTCAAATCTCCGCCGGGTCGGTTTTCGTCTCTGGGACGGGACGCCCTGGCCGGACGACCGCAGCCGGGATGCGACGATCGTCCTCCGGCACCCCGGCGCCTTGCGCCAGATGTTCGCCGCGGGAACGGAAAAGGCGCTCGCGGAGGCGTACCTGCGCGACGACTTCGATATCGAGGGTGACATCGAGGCGGCCTTCGAACTCAGCGACCTGCTTTCCGGGCGCGACGAGGGCTGGTGGACGAATCTGCGCACGTACTTCCATCTGCGGCGCCTGCCCGCGATGCGCGGGGAGTCGGAAAGCGCACGGATGTTCGGCGAGCGCGACGACCGCCAGCACACGGTGCCGCGGGACCGGCAGGCGGTATCGTTCCACTACGACGTTTCCAACGATTTCTACCGACTGTGGCTGGACGAGCGGATGGTTTACTCGTGTGCGTATTTCGAACGTCCGGAGATGTCGCTGGACGAGGCGCAGGAGGCAAAACTCCGCCACATCTGCCGCAAGCTGCGCTTGGCCCCCGGCCAGCGGCTGCTGGACATCGGCTGCGGTTGGGGCGGCCTCTCGCTCTACGCGGCCCGACACCACGGCGTAACCGTCACCGGCGTCACGCTGAGCAGGGAGCAGGCCCGCCTGGCCACGGAACGCGCCCGGGCGGCCGGGCTGCAGGACCGAGTGACGATCGAACTCCGCGACTACCGCGAACTGAACCCGGCCAGGATGTTCGACGCGATCGTGAGCGTGGGGATGTCCGAGCATGTGGGCCGGACCCATTTGCCGGCGTATTTTCGTCGGGCGGCGCAGTTGCTCCGCCCGGGCGGGGTTTTTTTGAACCATGCGATTGGCGACGGCGTGCGGCAGCGGCTGCGCGCGGGGCCGTCGTTCATCGAGGCATATGTTTTCCCGGACAGCGACATCCCGCCGATTCCGATCGTGCTCCAGGCGGCCGAAGGCGCCGGTTTCGAGGTGCGCGATGTCGAGAACCTGCGGGAACATTATGCTCGGACGCTGCGGCACTGGGTCTCGCGGCTGGAGGCAGCGCACGAGGACGCGCTCGAATTTGTGAACGAGCCGACATACCGCGTGTGGCGCCTGTACATGGCCGGTTCGGCGTATGGCTTCGCCCACGGCGCGCTGGCGGTTTACCAGGCGCTGCTCGTCAAGCCCGACGCCGACGGGGTGGCTCACCTTCCCCCGACCCGCCACGACTGGTATCCGGCGGCATGAGCGGACGCGGGTGGGAGCAACGGCCAGGCCGCCCTGCGCAGCCGGCGGCGTGGCGACCGGGAACAATGTCGGGAGGCGAAACCCGCAGCGGGTCGATTGCGGTTTGCAGCGGGCACGAAATCCGCTCCGATTAGCGACTTTCCATGGAGCCAACGTCACCGTCCGACAGCCTGCCGTTGTTCAACTGGTTGGATCACCGCGCCGCCGGCGTGCTCGTCCACCCGACCGCCATTCCGAGCCTGTACGGCGTCGGAGCCTTCGACGAGGCGGCGGTGACCCTGCTGGAGATGCTCGCCGGTGCCGACGTGAAATACTGGCAGCTCTGCCCGCTGGGGCCCACGGGCTATGGCGATTCGCCGTACCAATGCTTCTCCTCGTTCGCCGGCAATCCGTACCTGATCGACCCGGCCGCACTCGTCCGGGCGGGATTGCTGTCGGAGGCCGCGATCGCGCCGCTGCGGATTCTCAGCGGGGAGCGGGTCGACTTCGGTGCGCTCTACGAACGCAAGCGGCCCCTGCTGTTCGCGGCTCACGCCGCGTGGAAAAAGAACCCATCCCGTCCGCTCCCCTACGGCGATTTCGAGCAATTCCGTCACGCGCACGCCGGGTGGCTGGAGGGCTACAGCCTGTTTTCGGCGCTGAAGGACCAGTTTGGCGGCAAACCCTGGTGGGACTGGCCGGTGGAGGTTCGATCGCTCGCGGCCGCGCGCAAATCCGGCCGCCGTCGGGAGGTCGCGGAGCGCGCGGAAGCCTACGAATTCATCCAGTACCTGTTCTTCGGACAGTGGACGCAGTTGCGCCAGCGCGCCGCGAAGCTGGGCATCTCCATCATCGGAGACACGCCGATCTTCACCGCGCTCGACAGCGCCGACGTGTGGGGCAGCCCGCAGCTGTTCCAGCTCGATCCGAAGACCCTCCGGCCGACGGCGGCCGCCGGTGTCCCGCCCGACTACTTTTCGGCCGACGGCCAGTTGTGGGGAAACCCGCTGTACGACTGGGCGGCGCACGCCGCGGACGGATATCACTGGTGGCTCGACCGGCTGCGGGCAAATTTCACCCTTTGCGACGTCGTGCGGATCGACCACTTCCGCGGTTTCGAAGCGTACTGGTCGGTGCCGGCCGGCGCCCCGACCGCCCGGACCGGAAGCTGGATCGAGGGTCCCGGACTCAAGTTTTTCGAGGCGGTGCGCCAGGCGCTTCCCGGCGCCAAACTGATCGCGGAGGACCTCGGCCTGCTCACCCCGGCGACCGTCGCGCTGCGCGAGTCCACGGGACTGCCGGGGATGGCGGTGCTGCAATTCGCGTTCGGCGGCGGGTCCGACAATTTGTATCTGCCGCACAATGTCCGGTCGAACACCGTGATCTATTCGGGAACCCACGACAACGATACGACGATCGGGTGGTACGCGACGACTGACGAGAAGACACGCGACCACGTGCGACGGTATTTTCGGATCAATGGTCAGGAGATCGCCTGGGACTTTGTCCGGGCCGCCTATGCATCGACGGCCAATCTTGCCGTGATTCCCCTGCCCGATCTGCTCAGCCTGGGTGCGGAGGCACGCTTCAACACGCCGGGAAAGAGCCAGGGAAACTGGTCGTGGCGCTATCGTCCGGAGCAGCTCCAGCGGCTGCGCGACAATTCCTGCTCCTATCTGCGCGACCTGGCGGCGCTGTACGGCCGGACCCCCAAGCGCGCCGAAGCGGCTTCCGCGAAACAGCGTTGATGCGTGTCCGCCTGACGGGCAACGGCTTTGAACATGGCGGAGCGGAACCGGACGGCGGCGACAAAGTTCGCAGTTGCGGAGCGCCGGGCGAATGCCTAACCCCGGATCTTGCAGAACGGAGACTGCGACGTTCTACTGCACCGAAAATGACCACGTTCACGAAAACCCTCCTTGCGTTGTTGCTTGTCGGCTGCGGCGCGATTCTCGCCGGCTGCGCGACCAACGGCCCGAAGCAGAGCTCGATTCCGTGGAGTCAGCCGGCGTCGTGGGAGGCGCAGATTCCCGGAATGGCGCAGCCGATGGGCCGCTGATTCCCAAGCTTGGTATGACGATCCGGCGCAACGCAGCGCCGGATTTTTTTGTGGGCGGAGGCCGGGGCGAACCGCATGCTCGCCGGATGACCGCCGAAAACACGTCCCTGACGGCGCAGGCCGGACACCTGTATGTCGTCGCGACTCCGATCGGAAACCTGGCCGATCTGACCGACCGGGCGCGGGCGATTCTCGGCACGGTCGACCTGGTGGCCTGCGAGGACACGCGGACAACCGGCGCCTTGTTGAACCGGCTGGGAATTCACCGCGATCTGGTGGCGTACCACGAGCACAACGAGACCGAGGCCGCGGAACGTCTCGCAGAGCAACTCAGCGCCGGCCGCTCGATCGCGGTGGTAAGTGATGCGGGAACCCCGGCGATCAGTGATCCGGGGTTTCGCGTCGTCCGTGCCTGCCGCAAGCGCGGGCTGCCCGTGGTGCCGGTCCCGGGAGCGAACGCGGTCGCCGTCGTCCTGAGCGCAAGCGGGCTGCCGACGAACGGGTTTCTCTTTGTCGGTTTCCTCCCGCCCAAATCCTCGGCCCGAACCGCCTTTTTCGAAAAATACCGGGACTTCGAGTACACGCTCGCACTGTACGAAAGCTGTCATCGCATCGACAAGGCCGTGGCGGAAATCCTCGCCACCCTCGGTCCGACCCGGGTGATCTGCGTCGCCAAGGAGGTGACGAAGCTGCACGAGGCCTTTCTCGTCGGACCGGCCGCCGACGTCCAGGCGCGGCTGGCGAAGACCAGCCTCAAGGGCGAGTTCGTGCTGCTGGTGGCGCCGGGGGAATTCACCCTTTGAGGCGGCGACCCAACCGAACGAAAGGGGCTTTCCTTTCCGCCGCGATTCGTCTGTTTCCTGAAGGATGCCCCCAGCGGTTGCGGTCATCGATATCGGCAGCAATTCGATCAAGGTGCTCGTCGCGAACCGCGCGACGGACCGGTCGCTGACGCCGTTGCATGCGAGCACGCTGGACGCCCGGATCAGCGCGGGAATCAGCCAGGCGGTGCCGGAGCTGTCGGACGAAGGCATGGTGCGCGGGGTCGAGGCGATCCGGACGCTCGTCGCGGATGCCGAGCGCTTCTCCCCCGAGCGGATCATCCTGGTGGCCACGAGCGCGGTGCGGGACGCCAGCAACGGCAAGGTCTTCCGCGACCGGGTGCGGCAGGAAACCGGCCGCGAGATCCGGATTCTCAGCGGTAGCGAGGAGGCGACTCTGATCGGCCGCGGCCTGACCTGCGACCCGGCGCTGCGACATTTGACCGCGTTCTACCAGTTCGATCTCGGCGGCGGCAGTCTCGAGTGCCTCGCGTTCCGCGATCGCCAGGTCGAGCACGCGGTGAGCCTGCAGCTCGGGTGCGTGCGACTGACGGAAAAGTTCGTGCCCGATCCGACGCGGACGTTCGGGCGGACGCCGCGGTATCGGACCATGCAGCACGTTCACGACGTGATCGTCCGGGGCGGATTCCCGTTCACGCTCCCGCCGGGCACGCCCGCAGTGGGCACCGGTGGAACCGTCACGACCGTCCGCGCGATCGCGGCGGCGCGCCAGGGTGTGCCGCTGGAGCAGACCGACCCATTCGTGCCCCTGACCGAACTGCGGCTGCTGCTGACGCGGCTCGCGCGCCTGACGCTGGGCGAGCGGCAGCAGGTGCCGGGGCTGCCCGCCGCGCGGGCGGACGTGTTTCCGGTGGCACTGGCCACGCTGATCGTCGTGGCGGATCTCGCGGGTGTCCCGGGATATCACCACTCACTGTACAACCTCCGGTACGGACTCGCGGACGAGGCGCTCGCCTGAGGCCCGGCGCCCTCGGGCGCGGCGGGTCAGCGCCGGGCGATCAGGCGCAGTGATTTGATCAGCTTCACGAAATCGGGCGGCACCGGCGCGCGCAGATCGAGCTCTTTTCCGCTCACCGGATGCATCAGCACGAGATGTTCGGCGTGCAGCATGACCCGCTCCGGCAGCAGCGACATCCGCGAGTCCGGTTTCCAGCCGTACAACGCATCGCCCAGGATCACGTGACCGATGGACTTGAGGTGAACGCGAATCTGGTGGGTGCGGCCGGTGAAGATCTGGCACCGGATCAGCGCGGCCACGTCGGAAAACGCCTCGACGCGCTCCCACGCGGTGCGCGCCGGCTTCCCGCCCTCCCCCACGGTCATCCGATGGCGGTGAATCGGATGGCGTGCAATCGCGCGGTCGATGTTGCCGCTGAGCAACTGCGGCACGCCGGCCACGAGGGCGAGATACTCCTTCTTCAGCGTGCGGGTCGCAAACTGGTCCGCCAGGGCCCGATGCGCCCGGTCGGACTTGGCGACGACGATCACCCCGGTGGTCTCCTTGTCGAGACGGTGGACGATGCCGGGGCGCTCGACGCCACCGATGCCGCTCAGCGAACCGGCGCAATGCGCCAGCAGCGCGTGCACCAGCGTGTCCTCACCCGTGGCCGCGCCCGGATGCACGACCATGCCCGGCGGCTTGTTGACCGCGAGCATATGCTTGTCCTCGAAAATCACGTCGAGCGGGATGGCGACCGGCCGGAGCTCCGTCGCCGCGACCTCCGGAAAGGAAAACTCCAGAATGTCGCCCGCGCTCACGGGATGATCGCGGGTGACGACCTGGCCGTCGTGCGTGACGAGCCCCGCATCAAACGCGCGCTGCAGCGCCGTGCGGCTGTGCTCGGGAAAGGCCACGGCCAGCGCCTTGTCCGCACGGATGCGGTGATACCCCTCGGGGACGGTGTAGGCTTGAGAGGACATCAGTGGCGTCACGATCGGACAGGGCCGGGCAAGTAACAAGATTTTCGCTCGCGGCCCGCGGGAAACGGCAGATCCCGGGATCCGCGCCGGCGCCGGTTCGCGACGTGAATCGTGCCGTCGCGGGCACGCGCCCGAGGGTCGGACCGAAAACAAAGGCGCCGACCCGAAGGCCGGCGCCTCGAAGCGGAACAGCCGGGTGGCGCGTTTACTCCTCGGTCTGGAGCGCGGCGACGACGCTGAAATCCTCGAGCGTCGTCGTGTCGCCCTTCACCTCGCCGCCGGCCGCGATCTCCTTGAGAATCCGGCGCATGATTTTTCCGCTGCGTGTCTTCGGCAGGCCGGACGCAAACCGGATGTTGTCGGGCTTCGCGAGCGAGCCGATCTCGCGACCGACGTGGCTGCGGAGCTCCTCCTTCAGCGCATCGGTGGCCTTCACGCCGGCCTTGAGCGTGACGAACACGACCAGCGCCTGCCCCTTGAGCTCGTCCGGGCGGCCGACGGCGGCCGCTTCGGCCACGGAGGGATGCGACACGAGCGCGCTTTCGACCTCGGCGGTGCCGATGCGGTGTCCCGAGACGTTCAGCACGTCGTCGATCCGGCCGACGATCCAGAAATAACCGTCCTTGTCCTGCCGCGCGCCGTCGCCGGTGAAGTAGTACTCCGGGTGCTCGGTAAACTCGCTGAAGTACTGGCGGCGGAACCGGTCGTCGTCGCCCCACAGCGTCCGGAGCATCGAGGGCCACGGCTGCGTGATGACGAGCTTGCCGCCGCTGTTGCGCGGGACCTCCTTGCCCTTGTCGTCGACCACCTTCGGCACGACGCCGAAGAATGGCCGGGTGGCGGATCCCGGCTTCAGCGGGGTGATGCCCGGAAGCGGCGTGATCATGATGGCACCGGTTTCGGTCTGCCACCAGGTGTCGACGATCGGGCAGCGCTTCTTGCCGATCATGGTGTAGTACCACATCCACGCCTCGGGATTGATCGGCTCGCCGACGGAACCAAGCAGCCGGAGCGAGTCGAGCCGGTGGCGCAGCACGTAGTTGTCGCCCCAACGCATGAAGGCGCGGATCGCGGTGGGCGCCGTGTACAGGATGGTAAGCCCGTGACGGTCGATCATGTGCCAGAACCGGTCAGGTTCGGGGTGATTGGGCGCGCCCTCGTAGATGAAGATCGTGGCGCCGTTCGAGAGCAGGCCGTAGACGACGTAGCTGTGGCCGGTGACCCAGCCGATGTCGGCCGAGCAGAAATAGCGGTCGCTCTCCTTGAGATCGAAGACGTACTGCGAGCTGAGCTTGCAGCCCAGCAGATAGCCCGCGCTGGTGTGCAGCACGCCCTTCGGTTTTCCCGTGGAGCCGGACGTGTAGAGGATGAAGAGCGGGTGCTCGGAATCGAATGCCTTCGCCTTGTGGATATTGGGCGCGCCCTCCCACGCCTCGCGCCACCACGTGTCGCGGCCCTCGACCATGTTCACCTCGTTGCCGCACCGCTTGACAACAATCACGCTCTGCACGCTCGGCGTGCCCTCGATCGCCTTGTCGACGTTGGCCTTCAGCTCGATGACCTTGCCGCGGCGCCATCCGCCATCGGCCGTTATGACAAGCTTCGCCTTGCAGTCGTTGATCCGGTCCTTGAGCGCCTCGGGGCTGAAGCCGCCAAACACGACCGTGTGGACGGCGCCAACGCGGGCACAGGCCAGCATCGCGATCACGGCCTCCGGGATCATCGGCATGTAAATGGCCACCCGGTCGCCGGCCGTGATGCCCATGTTCTCGAAGATGTGGGCCCAACGGCAGACGTGAAAATGAAGCTGCTTGTAAGTTATTGTTCTGACGTCACCTGGCTCACCCTCGAAGATCAGCGCCGCCTTGTTTTCGCGGGGCGTGCCAAGATGGCGGTCGAGGCAATTCTCCGAAACGTTGAGCTTGCCGCCGGTAAACCACTTTGCGTGGGGAGGCTTCCACTCGAGCACCTTTTTATACGGCTTGCGCCACACAATGTGCTCTTTGGCTTGGCGATCCCAGAATTTTTCTGGGGAGTTGACAGACTCCGCGTACAGCCTTTTGTAGGCCGTATCACTCCCAAGATTGGCTTGGGCTTTGAACTCGGCCGAAGGCCCGAATTTCCGGTGTTCCCGGGATACTGAGGTAATCGTCTGATCAGGCACGTGGGTGTCGATTGAGGGGTTAAGGACGCAAAACTGCGGCTCTTATCCCGCTGTGAGTTTCGAGCGTCAAGCACGGGACGTGTCCTGCCCTCATACTTGTATGGAAAAGAAAAGCGAGTCCGCCTCCCCAGCCGCAGCCAACTCCGTTGCTGCCGCCCCAACTCCCGCTGCCGCGGACCAGTCCAATGCCGCCCCCGCCCCGGTCGTCGATAACACGATCCGAGTCGAAGGCGTGCTGGATATCGACCTTCAGCGTGGCGGCAACGGCCAGCTGATTGACATCGGCAAAGGCGGCAAACGCCGGCCCACGGATCCCTTCGTGCCGAAGGAGCTCATCCGCCGGTTCAAGCTGAAGTCCGGCATGATGGTGGGGGGAACCGCGTTTCCGCCGGACGGCCGTTTTCCAAACCCGAAGATGAAGTTCATCGAGTCGGTCGACGGCGTGACGCTCGAGGACCGCCGGACCAAGGCCGAATTCACGACCCTGACGACGATCTCCCCAAACCAGCATCTCAAGATGGAGATGAAGGACGGACGGATGACGACCCGGTCGGTCGATCTGTTCTGCCCGATCGGCAAGGGCACGCGTGGACTCATCGTCGCGCCGCCGCGCACCGGGAAGACAACGCTCCTCCGCGACATGGCGCTGGGCGTGCTGGAGAACAATCCCGAGTGCCACGTCCAGATCCTGCTCGTCGACGAGCGCCCCGAGGAGGTGACGGATTTCAAGCGGAGCGTGCCGGCCGCCGAGATCTGGGCGTCGTCGAACGACGAGCAGATCGAGAATCACATTCGCATCGCGGACCTCTGCATCGAGCGTGCGAAGCGGCTCGTCGAAACCGGGCGTGATGTCGTGCTGTTCGTCGACTCGATCACGCGCCTCTCGCGGGCCCACAACACCGCGCGCAACTCGGGACGGACCGGAACCGGCGGCCTCGACGTCCGCGCGCTGGAAAAGCCGCGGCAGCTGTTTGCCAGCGCGCGCAAGACCGAGGAGGCGGGCTCGCTGACGATCGTCGCGTCCGTGCTGGTCGAAACCGGCAGCCGGATGGACGACGTGATCTTCCAGGAGTTCAAGGGAACGGGCAACATGGAGCTCGTCCTCGATCGCAAGTGCGCCGAAATGCGGCTCTGGCCCGCGATCAACATTGCGGCGAGCGGAACCCGGAAGGAGGAGCTCCTCATCGACGCGAAGACGCTCGAGGGAATCCACTTCTTCCGCCGGGCGCTGGTCCAGCAGAAGATCGAGGAGGCGTGCGAAACCATGATCGCGCGTCTTTCCAAGACGAAGACCAACGCCGAATTCCTGAAGCTCATCGCCCGCTAGGGCATATCGCCGGACGCGGCCGAAAGCCGCCCGGTTCGGGTCAGTTTTCCGGGGCGAGCAGCTTTCCTCTTGCCCCCCTCTCAAAACTCTTGAGAGTCACCCCTTTCTTCGCGTCCGCCGCACGTCCTTCCCGCCACCAGCACACCAAGCATGCACAGTTTCTCCGAGCAATGTCTCGACATGGCCCGTTCGATGTTGGGCCACAACCTCGACTCTGTTCAACCCGACGGCACCGTTCTTCCCGCCAAAGGCGAGCAATCCCGCCCGGATGAACCCGGTCACGTTGCCTTCGCTCTCGGAGAATTCTATCGCGCCACCGGCGAAACCACCCTCAAGGGGCACGACCTGATCGATCTCGCGGCCCGCTGCATCACCGCGCAGATGTTCACCGAGCCGGCGGCGGAAAACGGCCTCGCCTATGCCGCCCTCGGACTGCTCGCCTTCGGTCCGTCGAAGGAACGCAACCCCGTGTGGGAGCGTCTCGTCGAGGAAACCCAGCAGCGGATCGACAAGGCGCTGCTCCACCGGAGCGACTACGACAACCACTGGCAGGCGTTCAACATCGCCAAGGCCGTCGCACGTTTCAGCTTCGGTCTCTCGAAGAAGGATGAGACGTCCCGCCTGATCGAGCGCATGGTCGACCGGGTGAATCAGACGAGCTCGGCGGGCTTTTTCGACGACGCAACCGAGGGTTTCGGCGGAAACTTCAACCTTTACGGGTTGATGACGTTCGTCTTCGCGCGCTCGGCCCTGCAACTGCACGCGAACAGCGGCGTGCGGGACCGGAAGCTCCCGACCCTCCGCACCTACGCCGAAAAGTACATCAAGATGATGCCGGACCTGGTGCGCGCGGATGGCCTGGGCTGGGCCTTTGGCCGCGCCGCCGGCGCCTACGGCCAGATGCACTGCATCAGCCTGATCCTCCAGGGGCTGCGCGACGGCTGGATCGCCGACGACCAGAAACCCAAGTATTTCGACATCCTTCGCCGGCTGTTCATCTTTTTCTACGAGACGTACCTCGACCAGGAACAGGGATTCCTGGACCTCCGCGACGACGAGCGCACGGCCTACGGGCATCACACGACCCGGATGGCGAATTTCGACGCCGCGCGCTACCTCTGCCAGTGGTCGCGCCTCGCCAAGACGGTGCAGATGCCGGCCGGCGCACCGAAGCTCGATACCATCAAGACCACCGGCCGGTTCGTGATCTTCGACAAGTCGAACCGCAAGGAGCAGGGGCTGTTCCTGTATCGTGACGCGGAAAGCGGGCTGCATCTGCAGGTGCCGCTGATCAGCTCCGGCTCCACGCTGACGAGCGATTCGCTCGCGTTCCCCCACTCGCCCGGGATCTTCGACTGGCCGAACAACGTGTATCTGCCGGTCATGCTGCCGGAGCTCACGTTCGGCGAGAACGTCACCATCCCCGCGTTTTACGGCAAGAACTGCGTCACCGGCCTCGGGCTGCGCAACAGCTTCTATTTCCGCTACGAGCAGCCCGATCTGATCAACACGAAGGAGGAGATCGTGCGCGGCCTCGGCAGCGTGAAGGTACAGTGGACGTTCTCCGGGAACAAGGTCGGCTGCGAATTCGCCTACACGGTGAAGCAGCAGGTCACGCTCGACAAGCTGCGGTACTGCCTCGTGATCGCGGCGCCGCATTCGAAATACCGCGTCTCCGGCGCCCTGTCGCTCGGCGCGCAGGGACACCGCTGCACCGTGGCGAAGGACGATTTCCAGGCCACCTGGCAGGAGACCGAAGTGGTGAGCGCTGATCCGACCTACCGCACGAATTACGGGAAGATCCACTACATCCAGTACCTGGTCCGCGATCACCCGCTGATCATGCGCCCGGGGCACGTTTACCGGCTGGTGGTGAACTTCGATCCCGAAGTCGCGCCGCTGGAAGGTTGAGCGCCGGGCCGGATTCGTGCCCAAGCCTCCAGGGACGACAAACCCGAACCCGCGGATTTGACGCATGCTCTCGCGCCGAATCATCCCCTGCCTCGACGTCAACGCGGGACGCGTGGTCAAGGGCATCAAGTTCCAGCAGCTGCGCGATGCCGGCGATCCGGTCCAGTCTGCCAAGGCCTACGACGCGCAGGGAGCCGACGAACTGGTGTTTCTCGACATCACCGCCTCGAGCGACAACCGCGGCATCATGCACGACGTCGTCGCCGCGACGGCCGAACAATGCTTCATGCCGCTGACGGTGGGCGGCGGGTTGCGGACTGTCGCCGACATCGAAGCGATGCTCAAAAGCGGCGCGGACAAAGTCTCGCTCAACACGGCCGCCATCAGGAATCCCGAGCTGGTGCAGGCCGCCTCCGACCGATTCGGCGCCCAGTGCATCGTCGTGGCGATCGATGCGAAGCGCGAACCGGACGGCCGGTCCTGGCGCGTCTACACGCATGGAGGCAGGAATCCGACGAGCCTCGACGCCATCGCCTGGGCGAAGCAGGCCGTCGCGCTCGGCGCCGGCGAGATTCTCCTGACCAGCATGGATGCCGACGGTACCCAGGCGGGTTACGACGTCGCCCTCACCCGTGCCATCAGTGACGCCGTCCCGGTGCCGGTGATCGCGAGTGGCGGGGCCGGCAGGCTCGAGCATTTTGCGGAGGTTCTCGAGGCCGGACACGCCAGCGCGGTCCTGGCCGCGAGTCTGTTTCATTTCGGAACACTCACGATTCCGCAGGTTAAGGGGTATCTGGCGGACTGCGGAGTGCCGGTTCGCCGGTAACGCGCCACCGCCGCCTGGCGGGCGGGCATTCTCGGGCATTCGACGCGGGTGCTGCCACCGGAACAGGAGTCGTTGGTCTATCCTCCGCATGGACACGCGCACCATCCGGATTGGAACCAGCGGCTGGGTCTACAAGCAGTGGGCGGGAGCCTTCTATCCGAAAGGCTGGCCGAAGCAGAAGGAGTTTGGGTACTACGTGCGGCACTTCCCCACGGTCGAGATCAACGCCACATTCTATCGCCTGCCGACGGTGAAGATGGTCCGCGGCTGGCACGACAAGGCCCCCGACGGGTTTGTTTACGCGGTGAAGGGCAGCCGATTTCTCACGCACATCAAGCGACTGCGGGACACGTCGCGGGGACTCCGGAAGTACTTCCGCCGGTTGGTTCCACTCCGGGAGCGGACCGGACCCGTTCTGTGGCAGCTTCCGCCGAACTTCGTGAAAAACGACGTCATGTTCCGGCGGCTGGATCGTTTTCTCGCCCGGCTGCCGAAGGAATACCGGCATGCGGTGGAGTTCCGCCATCCGTCCTGGATGGACGAGGAAACGTTCGGTCTGCTGCGCCGCCATCGCGCCGCGATCGTCTGGCTCAGCTCGCTGCGAATGCCGGCCGATCATACCATCACCAGCGATTTCGTATACCTGCGGTTCCATGGTCTGAAGGATGGAGCCTACCACGACTACACTGACGCCGAACTGGAGCCCTGGGCCGCCGCGCTGGCGCGCGCGGCGCGAAAAGGGCTGCCGGGATATGTGTATTTCAACAATGACCTGAACACCCGGGCGCCGCTCAACGCCGCCAGCCTGATGCGCCTGCTGGGCCGACATGCCGTCCCGCCCAATGCGGACGAGCCGCGAACGGAGATGGAGGACATCCCCCCTGCGGTCCGAGGCGACGGTTCCTGGCCCGCCTGGAACCGTCGAACCCGGGCTCCAGCCGCAAAGGGCCGATCGCGGGACGCCCGTCACCGCCGGCGACCGCCGAAACGCGAGCGCGGCCGAACCGCGTCATCCCCACGATCACGCCGACTGCAGCCAACGGCCTGAGTTCGTCCCGTGTCCGCGTGCCGCCCAAAATCCCTGGCTATTTCGAGGCCGGCGTCGACTCCGGCGAGGCGGACGCCGGCTCGGGCTTGGGTTTCGGCGCACCGACCAGGACGCTCAACTGTTCCTGGACGGCCACGAAAAACTCCGGTGTCAGATCGCCGACGGGGACCTCGAAGATCTGCTTGGTCTTGGCGTGCTCGTACCGGGTCCGGGCGCCGTCGGCGCTCAAGCCGCGCGGGCGAAGGACCTTCTTCCGCTCGAGCATGAGTGCGAGGAACTGGAGCAGACGCGTGTTCTCGGCGGTCGGTTCGGTCGAGGGATCGGCGAGCGTCGCAAACAGGCTCTCGGCGGTCAGCTTCAGGGCGCGATCCTGATTTTCCCCCTGTTTGCGCGGCTTGTAGGCCTGAATCCATCGGCAGGCAATGAACCCTTCGGGAGCGAAGTTCGCCACGTGGGTCTCGAGAACGTCATACCGCACGATCTCCAGGCTGGCCGTGCGGATGAGGTAACTGGCGACCCGGGCCCCCTCGACAAACGGCTCGCCCGACACAAAGCACGACTTGGCGAGCGGCTGCAGGTTCATTTCCATGGGGTTTCTTGTTTACTGCCGGGTTCACCGGACGCTAGCACTTTTCCGCCGCATGAACGGGAGACTGATCGCAATCGGCGACATCCATGGGTGTTATGCCGAGTTCGCTGACCTGCTGGCACGGCTGGCGCCGGCCAGGGACGACCAGCTCGTGCTGCTCGGCGACCTCGTCAACCGGGGACCCGACAGCGGGCGGGTGATCGATCTGGCGCGCGAAGCGCGGGCGATTGCCCTGCTGGGAAACCATGAGCTCCGGCTCCTGCGTTACCGTAAGACCGCCGATAAGAAACTCCTGAAGGAAGGCGATCTCGACACGTTCAATCGCCTGCGCCCGGCCGACTGGGCCTACCTCGAAACGATGGCCCTGACCCATGAGCAGCCGGAACTGAACACCGTTTTCGTTCATGGCGGTTTCATCCCCGGACAACCGTGGCAGAAGCAGCCGGCGGAGGTCGTCACGCGAATCCAGGTGATCGACCGCTACGGCCGGCCGGCCAAGCGGGCCGAAGCACCCGAAGCCCCCGCGTGGGCCGACCTATGGAGCGGTCCGCCGTTCGTGGTGTACGGCCACACGCCCCGGGAGGACGTTTACAAGCTGAAGTGGTCGGTTGGGATCGACACGGGGTGCGTGCTGGGCGGCTTTCTGACCGCGTACGAACTCCCGGAAAAACGTTTCACCCAGGTGAAGGCCCGGCAACGCTACTGGCCATGAGTTTATCCCCGTCGGCTGAATCGCCAACCCGCCCGCTCGACACCCTGCTTCTCTGCGTCGACCTGCAGCCCGTGTTTCTTCGCGTCATCGCCGACGCCGAACGCCTGCAGCGGCGCTGTGCCTTCGCCGTGGCGGCCGCCCACGGTCTGGGCCTGCCCGTGCTGTTCACCGAACAGGTTCCCGAAAGACTGGGCGTCACCCAGCCGGAACTCCGCGCGCTCGCACCGGACGCGCGGGTGCTGGGAAAACGGACGTTTTCCGCGCTGGCCGACGAGACCATCCGGCAGGCGATTATCAACGAGACGAATACGGAGCACGTCCTGCTCTGCGGCATCGAGACGTCCGTTTGTGTCTACCAGACGGCCATCGCCGCCCTCGCCGCCGGCCTCGAGGTCACGATCTTGAGCGATGCGGTCGGAGCGCGTCGCACCGACGACGCCCGCATCTGCCTGGAGGCGCTCGCCCGTTCCGGCGTACACGTGCTCCCCGCGGAAACGGTGTTCTACGCACTCCTGCACGACGCGGCGCATCCGTTCTTCAAGGCGTACACCCGGTTGGTGAAGGACGCCGGCGAGCCGTCGCCGTGACGGTCGGGCGAGGGACGCAAATTCGTTTGCGCCCACCCTGGCATCTTCGATTTGCTCGGCAGACATGGCCGACGAACTCTCGCTGTTCATTGTCCGCGACCTGAAGGCACTCGATGCGGCGGCGCATGGCCGGCCGTTCGCCAGCATGCTGGTGATCAAGAAGCTCGCGGCGAAAACGGCCTCGAACGGCAATCCCTTTTACAGCCTCGAACTCGGTGACCGCACGGGGTCGTTCACCTGCACGATCTTCAGCGACAGCCCCGTCTTCGAAGCGATCAAGGCGGCCGGCGAAGGGGCGGTGATCAAAGTCGAGGGCAAGGTGGAATTCTACCAAGGACGACTGTCGCCGAGACTCGCCCGGGCCAGCGCCGTGAGCGAACTCGAACTGACTGCGCCCGGAGTGCTCGAAAACCTGGTTGAAGTCGCGCCCGAGGATCACGCGGGCCTGTGGCAGGAGTTGCAGGAGTTCGTCGCATTAATCCAGCACGACGAGCTGCGGATGACGGTTCGCGCCGTGTTCGAGGACATCGGAGACATCTTCCGCTGGGCGCCCGCCGCCGTGGCCATGCACCATGCGTACCGGCACGGGTTGCTGGAGCACACGGTTCACATGGCGCGGGCCGCGAAGGCGCTGCTCCCGCTCTATCGGGAGGTTGAGCCTGACTTGGCGATGGCGGGCATCCTGCTCCACGACACCGGCAAGGCGATCGAGTACGAAGGCACCCTCGCGACCCGGAAGAGCCGCCGGGGAATCCTCCAGGGCCACGTGGTGCTCGGGTATCAACTCGCCCGCAAAGCCGGAATCAAATCGCACCTCGACACCGAGCGGTTGGAGCGCCTGGAACACATCATTCTGTCCCACCAGGGCGAACCGGAATGGGGCGCGGCCGTCTATGCCGCCACTCCCGAGGCCGTGTTCGTCTCGATGGTCGACAATCTCGACGCCCGGATGGGCATGGTCCAGCGGGCGCTGCGACAGGCAGTCGAAACTGACGAATTTTCGGAACGCCTGCCCGGGCTGAGTTCGCCGCTGCTGACCCGAAAACTGCCGCCGCGCTCCGCGCCGCCGGCGTGATCGACGCGATTCGTCCGCGGGGCGTCCGATGGTTCCTGCCCGCCGCGTCGCGCCGGCCGGGACCGGCTACAGCTCGCGGAGCTTGATGCCCATCTGCAGGAACTTCTCCCGCATGACGACGGGATCCTGCGCCTTTTCCAGCGCCTCGTCCGGGGTGACCAGCTCGCGGTTCACGAGGCTCATCAGGTGCGTGTCCATCGTGATCATGCCGAGGTTCGCACCGGTTTGAATGTCGGAGGGAATCCGGAACGTCTTGTTCTCCCGGATCAGCGACCCGATCGAGGTGGTGTTGACCATGATCTCATACCCCGCGATGCGCCCGCCGCCGACCTTCTTGCAGAGGACCTGGGAGATCACGGCGACGAGCGACGATGCCAGCTGCGTCCGGATCATGTCCTTCATGTTGGCGGGAAACGCATCGACAATGCGGTCGACGGTCTTCGCGGCGCTGTTCGTGTGGAGGGTGCCGAACACGAGGTGGCCGGTTTCCGCCGCGCTGATCGCCGCCTCGATCGTCTCGAGGTCTCGCATTTCACCGACGAGAATCACGTCCGGATCCTGCCGCAACGCGCGGCGGATCGCCTCGGAGAAACTCGGCACATCGACGTGGACCTCGCGCTGGGTGACGACGCAGCGCTTGTGGTTGTGGTAGTATTCGATCGGGTCCTCGATCGTGATGATGTGGCCGTCGCGGTTCTCGTTGATGTAATTCACCATCGACGCGAGCGTGGTGGACTTGCCGGAGCCGGTCGGTCCGGTGACGAGAATCAGTCCGCGCGGGCGGTAAAGCAGTTCGCGAATCTTGTCCGGCAGGCCAATATCGCGGAGTCCGAACATCTTGTACGGAATCTGCCGCAGGACCATGCCGTAGTTTCCCTTGGACTTCAGAACGGAAACGCGGAACCGGGCTTTGTCGCCGAAGGCAAAACCGAAGTCCGCGCCACCGTTCAGCTTGACCTGGGAGACGTGGCCGTCGGGCGTGATCGCCAGCATCAGCTTCTCGGTGTCGTTCGGCGTCAACGTGGGCCCGTCGATCGGCAGCATGCTGCCGCTGATCCGCAATGTGGGCGGCTGGCCAACCTGGAGGTGGAGATCGGAACCGCCCTGATCGACCATGAGGTCGAGCAGATCATTCATTTCGTAGCTCATGCTGGATCCTTTTGTCGGACGCGGGCGGGCGAAACGCCGGGAGGGAATGCGTCGCGCGGGCCGCGCTGCAACGGAAAGTTTGCGCGTCCCACCGAACGGCAGGCAAAGCAATATTTTGGTAAATCCGGCCGGGAGCTCCGGCCATCCCGATTATTTCGGCGCGAGGCTGAGCAGGAACTCCGCGTTCGACTTGGTCTTCTTCAGGCGCGTGATCAGCATCTCCATCGACTCGATCGGTCCGAGGCCCTGCATCGCCCGGCGCAGCGCGTAGATCCGCTGCAGCTCGTCGGGATGATAGATGAGCTCCTCCTTGCGCGTGCCGGACCGGTCGATGTTGATCGCCGGGAAGATCCGGCGTTCCACGAGGCCGCGGTCGAGGTGCAGTTCGCTGTTACCCGTGCCCTTGAACTCCTCGAAGATGATCTCGTCCATGCGGCTGCCGGTGTCGATCAGGGCGCTGGCGATGATGGTGAGACTGCCGCCGCCTTCGATGTTGCGGGCGGAGCCGAAGAAGCGCTTGGGCTTCTGCAGGGCGTTCGATTCCAGACCGCCGGACATCGTCTTGCCCTGGTTGCCGGCAAGCGCGTTGTAGGCGCGGGCCAGTCGCGTGATCGAATCAAGCAGGATCACGACGTGGTCGCCCTGCTCGATGCGCCGACGGGCGATCTCGATGACCATCTCCGCGCAGTGCACGTGATTTTCGGGCGTCTCGTCGAAGGTCGAGGAGACAACTTCTCCCTTCGTGTGGCGCTTGAAATCCGTCACCTCCTCGGGGCGCTCGTCGATCAGGAGGAGGATCAACTTCACATCCGGGCTGTTCGCCGAGATCGAGTTGGCGATGTTCTGCAGGAGGATCGTCTTGCCGGTCCGCGGCGGCGCCACGATGAGGCCGCGCTGTCCAAAGCCGATCGGGGTCAGGATGTCCACGGCCCGCATTGACATGTCCTTCGGGTGAACCGTCGGCTCCTCGAGAAGGATCCGCTTGAGCGGATAGTACGGGATGAGTTCCTCGAACGGCGTGATCCGTGCGATCTCGTCGGGACGGCCGCCCATGACCGTGTCGATCCGGACGACGGATGGACAGCGCTCGCCCTCGCCCGGCGACTGGAGGGTCACCTCGAGGCGGTGTCCGCGCTTCAGCCCGTAGCGCTTGACGAGGCTCTCCGGCAGGTACGGATCCTCGGGATACAGCCGGTAATTCATCCGGTCGTGCACCACGAAATAGCCGCGGTCATTCTGATCGATGAAGCCCAGGTCTCGCAGGGGCCGTTTCTTCTCGGCGACAAACTTCAGGACGTCGGTCAGGAGCTGGCGGCGGTTGGGGGCGGCGTCAACCGCCAGGCCGAGTTCGCGCGCGAACGTCGTCAATTCCGCGAGCGTTTTCGCGTAAAGTTGGTTGAGCCAGATCGGTTCGCCGCCACCCGCTCCGATTTCGCCCGCGAGCGAGTCCAGCGCGGCCACGTCGGCGAAACGCGCCGGATTGGGAAGGTCTCCGTTGATCTGCAACGCGCTGGGTGGCGGCATCTGCGCCGGGAATTGCTCGCGATTGCCGCCTCCCCCGCCCGGCTGCCACTGGCCGCCATGGCGTCCGCGTTTTCTCTTGCCATGCTTCCAGAACCCGCGGTCTCCGCCCTGCTGCTGACCCTGCTGATTGTTACCGTGCTGTTGTTGTTGCTGCTGGTGCGGCGGACGTGGTGGCGGTGGCTGTCCGGCGGACTCAGGCGGGCGAGCGGACTCGGTTGGAGGCACGGCACCACTCGTGCTCGACGCGGGGGCCGCGGGGCGGTTTTCGGCCGGCGCGACCGGCTCGTTGCGCTCGGGACGAGGCTCAATGACACGTGTCGGCTCAGGCCGCGCCTCCGGCGCGGGGGCCGGCGCCGGTGCCGTGGGACGATTCTCCGCAACGGGCACTGCCCGTTCGATCACGGGCTCCGCACGCGCGGCTGGCTCTGGCCGGACGTCGACGATCGGAAGCTCGGGCTGTTCGGCCGCTCGGTCGCGCTTCCGCACCTTCTCGGTTTTTTCGGCCTTCGGCTTGCGAGGGCGCGCGACGCGCGGACGGCGTGTTTTCTTCGCGTCAGCGCCCGAGGCGGTCGGCGAATCGTCGTCGGATTTGGGAGGCAGGGCCATGTCGGGATTCGGGGAGGTAAACGCACGCTGAACCGGGCAAATTACCGGAACGTGCTGAGATTTTCAGGCGGCCGCGAGAGCGTCGGCCAAGCGATCGATTTCGGCTTCGAGGAACGCGGCTGAGCCCTCGTTCCATAAGACAATATCGGACAGCTCGATCTTTTGCGCCAGCGGCAGTTGCTTGGAGATTCTCTGCCCGGCGAGCGGTCGCGGGAGGCCGCGTCGCTCCAGTCGGACAAGTTGGAGAGCCGGAGAACAGGCAACACACACCGTGAAATCAAACCAATTCTCCAATTGTTTCTCGAACAGGAGGGGAACTTCGACCACCCAGCGGGCTTTCGGCTCGGCCGCGAAGGCGCCTCTCCACATTGCAAACACCACGGGATGCGTGAGTTCCTCCAACCAAAGGCGTTCCGCGTCCGAGGCAAATACCCGCGCCGCGAGGGAGGGACGGTCAATCGAACCGTCAGGTGCCAGCACGTCGGCGCCATAGCGATCACGCACCGCCGCGATCACGTCGGGCTCACGCAACACGCGATTCCGGACAATTTCGTCCGAGTCGAGACGGCGGTACCCCCGTTGCTCAAGCAACTGGGCAACGGTGGATTTTCCACACCCCATTCCGCCGGTGACACCCACGATCATATGGCCGAAGGGGGGGAGCTTTGCGCTTGCCCGCTGTTACCGCAAATTCTTAATCACCAGCACCGCGGCGCCCATTGGCGCCGCTTGTTTTATCCCCCTCCGCTTCCGCGCGATCCATGTTCCTGCCGACACGCAACCCGAGCGCTCCCGATGTCACCTCGCTGGTGCAAGCTGCTTTTAAGGAATCGTTTCCGGAAAGCGTTCCTCAACTGACCGCGCGCCTCTTCGCCGACGTCGAGGCGCTGTTCTGCGGGCGGCATCCCGAGTATGCGGCGGTGGACCTCAGGTATCACGACTTTGAGCACACGCTGCAGGCGACGGCGTGCCTGGCCGCCTTGCTCGCCGGACGACATTCGGCCGGGGTCGAGCCACGGCTGACCGCCCGGCAGTTCGAGTTGGCGATCGCGGCGGCGCTGCTGCACGACAGCGGGTACCTCAAGCTGCGCTCGGATTCAGTCGGGACGGGAGCCAAGTACACGTATTGTCACGTGCTGCGCAGTTGTTCATTCGCCGCGTCCTACCTTCCCGCGCTCGGCGTCAGCGATCACGAGGTCGAGGCGGTGCTTGGCGCCATCAACTGCACCGGACCCTCCAAGCAAATCAGCCGGCTTCAATTCCGTGAACCGGTCGACCGCATCATCGGGTGTGCGCTCGCGACGGCGGATTACCTCGGCCAGATGGCAGCCCCGGATTATCCGGACGAGCTTGAAATCCTCTTCGACGAATTCAGGGAGTCGGACAACTACATCCATCTGGCGCCGAATCGGCGGGCATTCCAGTCCGCCGACGAGCTGATCACACGGACGCCAACCTTCTGGCGGAAGTGGGTTCTTCCCAAGCTCGAGACCGATTTCCAGGCCGTGTACCGGTTTCTCGCCGATCCGTATCCACATGGTCGCAACGCGTACGTCGACGCCGTCGAGCGCAACATTGCCATCGTCCAGGCGCGAATTGATGCGAAAGCCGCGGCGGCCCCCGTGCCGGCGGCCGCGACGTGATGAAGGGAGGTTTCGCCGGTACGGGCAGGAATCGCCGCGGTCGAGCCTCGGCGCGCCCCTGCATCGCGCCGTTCCGGTCGGAAAATCGAGGCAATCGATACACGATTTCCTTTAGTTAATTATTGTTTACTTTCAAATTGCCGACCGCGCTGATTCCCTTCATCTCGGAGGGATCATGCTTGCGACCATCGCGTCCGCCGCCCTGCAGGGCATCGACGCCGAACCTGTCGACGTGGAGGTCAACACCAACGAAGCCGGCGAGCCGAAACTGATCCTCGTCGGGCTCCCCGATGCCGCGGTCAAGGAATCGGATGATCGCGTGGCCTCGGCCCTGGCGAACAGCGGCTTCGCGCATCCGGGCGCGCGCACGACGATCAACCTGGCGCCCGCGCACGTTCGGAAGGAAGGGCCCGTCTACGACCTCCCCATCGCCCTCGGCATCCTCTGCGCAACTCATCAACTCGAGGCGCCCGCGGTCGGCGAGTACCTGATCGCCGGGGAGCTGAGCCTCTCCGGAGCGACGCGACCAATCCGCGGGGCCCTCGCGATCGCCCGGCTGGCCCGCTCCCTCGGGAAACGCGGCGTCCTATTGCCTCCCACTTCTGCCGAGGAAGCGGCGCTCGTGGAAGGAATCCCGATCTACCGGATCGAATCGCTGGACGCCGCGGTGCGGTTCCTGTCCGGCGACACTCCACTTTCCCCGCTGGACTCGGCCCGCATCCGTGCCCGCGCCTCGAAGGTGGAGTCGATTCACGGGGTCGATTTTTCCGAAGTGAAGGGACAGCACGCGTTGCGCCGGGCGGTCGAGATCGCCGTCGCCGGTTCGCACAATCTCCTGATGATCGGCCCGCCCGGCGCCGGAAAGTCCATGGTCGCAAAGCGAATTCCAACGATCATGCCCGCGCCCACGAGCGAGGAGCAGCTCGAGATCCTCAGCATTCATTCGGCCGCGGGGCGGACGATCACCGGCGAGGCCAGATGGGGGACACGACCGTTTCGCACTCCGCATCACACGGTTTCGGATGTCGCCTTGCTGGGTGGCGGGACAATTCCGGGCCCCGGCGAAATCTCCCTCGCCCACCACGGCGTCCTCTTTCTCGACGAGTTGCCTGAATTCAAGCGCTCCGTTCTGGAGGTCCTGCGGCAGCCGCTCGAGGACGGCGACGTCACGATTTCCCGCAGCGCCGGCAAGGTCACCCTGCCCTGCGCGTTCATGCTGGTCGCGGCCATGAATCCCTGTCCCTGCGGGTATCTGGGCGACAAGAAACATGAGTGCCGGTGTTCGCCGACGCAGATCCAGCGGTACCGCGCCCGAATCAGCGGTCCCCTGCTCGACCGGATCGACCTGCATATCGAGGCGCCCGCGCTTTCCATCGCGGAGCTGCGGACCGACGGAACCGGGGAACCGTCCGCCGCGATCC
>DASZYH010000307.1:0-6583 GCA_035545515.1 Opitutaceae bacterium | reverse complement strand
GGCTTGCGCCGAACGGCGGGGAGTTCGATCACCTGAGCGAAATACAACAGTGAAATGCCGCTCGCGCCCAGCAGCGGCCACCCGGCATGCTCGGAAATTGTCCCCCACGCCAGACACGCGAGCAGAATCATCCCGGCGATGGTGAATCCACCGCGGTTCAACCGAGGCATCGGCACCAGAGCGAGCAAGCGCGGCAATCGCCGGTCCTCTCCTCGACCGCCGACCCAACGCGCATGTCCGCGCCACTGCAGCAGTACCGCGAGGCCGAGCCACGTGCAGTAGACCAACCGGAAACCCGTCAATGAGCCCAAGGGATTCATCGATCGATTTCGCCGTGGGCCACGTTCACCACCTGGATCGATTTTTCACCGACGACCACACCGTCCGCTCGGATTAGCCGGCCGATGCGCATCACCACTTCGATCCGACGCGCGCCAATCAACCGGCCATCGAGGCGACACGCCTCACGCCAATATCGCAACGCCACTTCCTCTGATTTTATGGGACTGATCACCCCGGCCCTCCACAACCGTTCGAATTCACGATGAAAGGGGTCGATCAGCGCATCGGCCACCCCTCCGAGAAAGCCGGCCGTTCCATCGTCGAAATGGACGCGTAGAATGAAAAATCGCACCGAATCCGCGTCGGTCGCGACGCCAAACATCGGATAATGGGAAAACGGCCATCGATCGCGCTGCGTGATTGTCGCCCAAACCAACAATGCGAGGACACCCGCCAAAAAACCGAAAAACAGCGGGAGGGATACGCCCGGGCGGATCGTTGCAGGGGCCAATGCCAACATGGCTGCCACCTCACCGCGGTTTATTTGCGTCCGTGCACGCCCGGCGCCTTGGTCGACGCGCGAATACGCGTCAGCAATTTTCCCAGGCAGTCGTTGGAGCAATTCGCCGTGGCGACAAAATACCCATCGATGTAGATGGCCGGCGAAGCGTCCACGCCCGCGCGATGGAATCGGACCCGATCCGCCTCCGCCTGCGCCCGCGCGGCCCGAAAACGCCGGTCGAAATCGGTCGTCGGAATACCGAGGCTATCCAGCATCTGCCGGTACACCTCGGGCCGGCGATCGACGTTGGTCTGCTGCTTTAGGAGCATTGCCCAAAGCTCGAAATATTTGCCGCTCCCGCTCGCGACCCGCAGTGCCGCTGCCGCGCCGACCGAATGATCCCACAGCGCACGCGGGACCACGACGAAGCGGGCCTCGTCCTGATGGGCCTTCGCAAAGCGCAAAAACTCCGGAAACTCCTGCGCACAGTGCCAGCAATTTGGATCGAGGAACGCGACGACTGTCGGGCCGTCCTTCTGGCCGATGGAGGGGAAGGTCGGGTCGACGAGGGCTGCGACGTCGATCGTCGGCACTCGCCGGTCGAACCGGCATGCCCGCATTTCCGCCAGCCGGTCGGAGTCGATGTAAATTGGAAGCGACGCGCCCACCATCTCCTCGATCTGCTCCGCTTCCATCCCTTGCTTGAGCGAGCGCGTTCCGATGCGGTTGACGAAAATCACCACGGTGAACAGAACGCCCACGGCGCCGAAGCTGATCGCAGCCGCAATGCCGAGTTCGAGCGGCTTATCCGACGTTTCGACCGGCCGGTATCCGCCAATCCAACGCAGCCTCGCATGCAGGCCAGCCAGCACGACCACCAACCCGGCCGACGTCGCACACAGCGCGCAGAGGTGACCCGCCACGGTCACCATCTCGTACACGAGATACGCGGAATAAATCAGGGCGCCACCGGTCGCGATCTCGCCCAGCCGGTGCAGCCACGTGGCGACACGTGGCGCCACGACCAACTTGGCAAACGTGAGCAGCGCCAGTCCGAAGTAGAAGGCGTACCCCCAGGCGGCATTGGATACGCCAAAAAGATGGCTCGCCGAGAGCTCGCTCACCACCCGGCAACCGTTGTCGGTGACATGCGCCGGCTCCGTCACGCCAAAACAGCCTTGGTCAAACCCGCGCGCCTTTTGAATCCAGAGGTGTACGGTCAGAATCATGCCCCCGAGCGCGACGAGCAGGATCCAGCGGTTCAACGTGCGTGGACTCATGGTGCGAAGTGCGTTTCCCGCCGCCGACAGGTTCGGACAAATGGCACAACATTGCCCAACGTGGGGCGCATGCTGGAGCCCCTTCCAGACCTGTCAGGCAGTGTGGGGCAATCGTCCATGGGTGCGGTTCGGCAACATGAAAGGGCTTTCAAAAAGCCGTCGAGCTTCGATTGCACCATGGTTTCTGCATCTCGAACTACCGCTGAACCAACCACCCACGCGGAACGATCGACCGTACGGTTCGGCCGGCTGAATTGGTCGATCTGCGTCGGCCTTACGCCCGCGCGCTCGCCAAACACGATACGAACGCGGCCAACGCGGGTAGACGCCGTCCCTCTTTTCTCGACTCACCTCGGGAGTTGTGACGTAACCGCCCGCGCGATCCGTCATGAGCCGCGCCATTCTTGGCCTTTCGGCCTTTTATCACGATTCCGCCGCCGCGTTGGTGGTTGACGGACGGGTCGTGGCGGCGGCGCAGGAAGAGCGCTTCTCGCGCCGCAAGCACGATGCCGGTTTCCCGACCCAGGCAATCGCTTACTGCCTGGATGAGGCAGGCCTTACACCCGAACAGCTCGACCATGTCGCATTTTACGAGAAGCCGCTGCTCAAATTCGAGCGCTTGCTCGAAACGCATCTCGCGACGGCGCCGCGCGGCTTTCGTTCGTTCTTCCGGGCCCTGCCGCAATGGATCCACCAAAAGCTGCAACTCCCGCGCGAAATCAACCGCGGCCTCGGCGGCCGCTATCGCCGGCGCCTTGTCTTCCTCGAACATCACGAAGCCCACGCGGCGAGCGCGTTCTTCCCATCCCCGTTCGACGAGGCGGCGATCCTCACGGCGGACGGCGTCGGCGAATGGACGACCTCCACATTGGGCCACGGCGAGGGACGAACGATTGCGCTCACGCACGAGATGCGATTCCCCCACTCGCTTGGACTGCTCTACTCCGCGTTCACTTCCTACTGCGGGTTTCGGGTCAACTCCGGCGAGTACAAGCTCATGGGACTCGCCCCGTTTGGCCGGCCCGTTTTCGCGGACACGATCCTGGAACGGCTGATGGACTTGCGCGCGGACGGCTCGTTTCGTCTCGACCTCTCGTACTTCAACTACGGCCACGGTCTTACGATGACGTCTCCGAAGTTCCATCGGCTGTTTGGCGGACCGCCGCGACCGCCGGAGGGGCATCTGACAGCGCGACACTGCGATCTCGCCGCTTCGATCCAACGCGTGACCGAAACGGTAATGCTGAGAGCGGCGGCGCACCTCCATCGGCTTACCGGGCAAAAGAATCTCTGTCTCGCCGGAGGCGTGGGCCTAAACTGCGTCGTCAATGGCCGCCTGCTCCGCGAGTCGCCGTTCGAGCGCATCTGGATCCAACCGGCGGCCGGCGACGCGGGCGGAGCGCTGGGGGCGGCGTTGTTTGTCTGGCACCAATTGCTCGAGAACGACCGCCGCCCGGTGCATCCGGACGGACAATGCGCGTCGCTCCTCGGCCCCGCGCCGATGCTGGCCGATATTGAGTCGGTCCTGCGCGCGGAGCGCGCCGTCTACCGATGGGTGGCGAGTGAGGATGAATTGTGCGCGGACATCGCGGCCCTGCTCGCGGCCGGTAAGGTTGTCGGCTGGGTACAGGGGCGAATGGAGTTCGGCCCACGCGGCCTTGGCAGCCGCAGCATTCTCGGCGACCCACGCAATCCGGCGATGCAGTCGCTGATGAACCGGAAGATCAAGTTTCGCGAATCGTTCCGCCCATTCGCCCCCGCCGTACTACGCGAACAGGCGGCGGAATACTTCGATCTGCGGCCGGACCAGGAAAGTCCGTACATGCTGCTCGCCGCGCCCGTTCGCGCGGATAAGCGTACAAACCAGGGTCCGACCATCGAGAGCGGGCTCGCCCGCGTGACGGAGATTCGTTCCGTCGTACCGGCAGTCACCCACGTTGATTACTCGGCGCGGATTCAAACCGTCGATCGCGACCGTCAGCCGCGGTTCCACCGTCTGCTCGAAGCCTTCGAGCGGCAGACCGGCTGCCCGGTTCTGATCAATACGAGCTTCAACATCCGCGGTGAACCAATCGTCTGCACGCCAAACGACGCCTATCGGTGCTTCATGGCGACTGACATGGACGTCCTGGTCATCGATTCGTACGTACTGCGAAAAGAGGACCAGCCGTCGGGAAGAACGCGCGAATGGGAGCGCTATCGAACCGCTTTTGGCCGCGATTGAGAACCCACCTCATGTCCCTCGTCCGGCTCAACCCAAATTCCACGTCCCGCGAGTTGCGTCAGTTTGCGGGACTGTGGCTCGTTTTTCTCGGCAGTTTGGGCGTCGCCTCGTGGCACAAGGGTGCCGTCGATCGCGCCGCCATCGAGGCAGGGTTGGCATTGACCGTCGGGCTGACCGGATTGATCGCGCCGCGCTGCGTGCGGATCGTCTATCTCGCCGCCAGTTATGCAACGTTCCCGGTGGGCTACGTCGTTTCCACGGTGGTGCTCGCCGCGGTTTACTTTCTCGTGGTTACCCCGCTAGGCAGGATCGTGCGACTGTGTGGCCGCGATCCGCTCAACCGTCGCTTTGAGCGAAAGCGAGAGTCCTACTGGGAAGCGCGCCACCCCGAGCGTTCTCCGACCAGCTACTTCCGCCAGCATTCCTGACCGCCCCCGCTTATGACCAACCCAGACGAATCCTTCTCCGCCCAGTCCCGAGAAAAACAACCTAGCCTGATCGCGGAGGTCGTTCATCTCCTGCTGCACACGAAAAAATGGTGGCTGGCACCACTCATCGTCGTTCTGCTGATCATGAGCGTTCTGATCGTTCTCGGCAGCACGAGCGCCGGGCCGTTCATCTATTCGCTTTTCTAGATCGAGCTCGCTCCCCACCACGATTGCCGTCGCACCGGTTTCTTCCGTCCGCCGTCACCTCGAACACCGCCGCTGCCCTTGCCCCCGTATGAGGCCAGGAATCGTACCCGCTCCTCGTTCGTCTGTGATATCGCCGCTGCTGATAACCAGCGCGTTGGCGTTCGGCGCGGTGATCTTCTGTCTGCTGCCGAGCGGAGTGACCACGATGGGCGACGATTTCGCGTTCTATCGTTCGATCGCGGAGACAATCCAGCACCATCGACCGTGGACGGATGACTATCTGGAGCCGTGGGCAGCTACCCTATCCGTGCTGTCGGCTGGCATCTTTCTTATCACTCACAGCTTCATTGCCGCGACCCACGGCCTGGTGGTTGTCCTCGCGACGTTGAGTTTCGGGGGCTGTAGCGCCCTGCTAATGAGGCGAGGTCTCTCCCGTATCGCGGCCGTGGCCATCGCCACGGCGATTCTCAGCTCTCCGCTCCTACTGCAGTACACCGTCGAGTTCACGAGTTGGATCGTCTACGTGCCGTGTCTGCTTTGGGCGTTGTCGGCCGCCGAAAAGAAATCCTGGGGATGCTTTACGATCGCTTGGATTGCGGCGCTAGCCACACGTCAGACCGCCGTCGTTTGGGGCGTCCTGCCTGCCGCGGAAGCTTGGATGGCGTGGCGAAAGCGCATCGAGCCGCCCGCCAGCGCGACGTGGCGCGCCCCGCTCGTAGCCGTGCTCGTGGGAGTCGTGGCGTCTGCGGTCCTCTTCTTCGGCATGAATCGGACGGCAGCCTATCTCCACCTCACGGAGGCTCAGCTGGGCGAAGCTGGAAAACAGATTTTCCATTGGCGCCACGACGCCGGGTTGGTGTCGCGGTTTGCGACGGGCTTATGCGTATTCGCGCTGGCTACCGGGTTCGGTACTTGGTTGCTCAACCCGGAGCCACCGCCAAGGCCATGGCCGAGATTTTCGCGTTTCGCCATCGGCGTCGTACTCGTCACCGCACTCCCTGGGCTCAGCCGGTTCATCAACTTTACCGATTTCGGTTATAAGGGACCTTGGGTAAGCGCCTACTATTTACTATTGGCAGTGTTGGGCGCCGTCGGCTGGACCATCCGTCCTAAGTTCACGGTCGTGTGGCCAATCGCGCTGACCGCCGTAGCCGGCATGGCGCTGATGTCCCTGCATACCCCGTTGAACGCCGCCTACCTGCTCGAACCCGCTCTGCTCGGACTCTTCGCCGGAGCGCCGGCAAATCGACCTGAGATTTCCGTAACGAGCAGCCGCAGCGGCACCTTGCTTCGCGGATTTCGATTGGCTGCGCTCGGGGGCCTTCTTTTTTGGCACCTCGTTTGGGCGTTCGACCTGAAGTCCACGGCCGACCGTCATTTTGCCCGCATCCGGGTGACCGAGTTGGCGCTGCGCAAAGGTCAGATCGCGCTCGGCGATACTCCGCCCGGAGTCGAATCGCTGATCTATTGGCATGCGCTTCCGTACCTCGCCGCACACCCGCGTTCGCACCTGATCATTCGAACGCTGCTTCCCCGACTGCGTACGCCGAACCTAGCGGTGAAGTTCATCCAATCCTTTCCCGCACCGCTGCGTTGGTGGCCTGGCTTCGCGGATACGCCGGCTCCGACCAATTCCGATGTCCTCCAGCATGAGGCGTTC
>DASZYH010000306.1:0-2579 GCA_035545515.1 Opitutaceae bacterium | reverse complement strand
GAAGGTTTGCAGGGCATCGGGCAGCGCCACGCCGACGCCCGCGTGATCCTGATGCAGGTTGACGCCCTTCAACTCGACGCGCCGGCCGTTCAGGAAAAAGCCATGGTCGGGATCGAACCGGATCGAGCGAATGCCGAACGGCGTCTCGGTGCGGTCCACCATGTTCCCGTCGCTTCGGATCGTGGTTACGAGCGTGTGGAGGGCAGGGGAGTCCAGCGACCACAGGCGCGCGTGCGGCACGTCGAGGACGCAGGGATATTCCGTTTTCCCGCCCGGCGCGAGGGTCAGGACCGGCGAGGCACCAACGGTCCCGTGTGCGACGATCCGGCCGTCCGGGTCGACGACGATCTGCTCGATTTCGACGCGGACGGGCTGGTTGCCGTCGTTCACGACGCTCGTGCGCGCCGTCACCTGGGCGTCGCCGTTCCGGCCCATCTCGGTCGTGACGGCGGTGCCCCAGTGCGCGACGTGGACCGGAGCGGTCTTCACGAGCCAGACGTGCCGGTAGATGCCCGCGCCTTCGTAGAACCAGCCTTGTTCCATGGTGGCGTCGGCCCGCACGACGACGACGTTGTCGCCGCCGTAATTCAGGTAGTCCGTGACGTCGTACCGAAAGCCCGTGTACCCGCTGTCATGCTCGCCGACGTAGAATCCGTTCACCCACACGCGCGCCGCGCGGTACACGCCGTCGAACTCGAGGCTGATGCGGCGGCCGAGATCGGTCGCCGGGATCGCGAAGGTCTTCCGGTACCAGCCAACGGAATTTTGCGGGAACGCGCGACCGATCGCCTTGAAGCCGTGGCTGGCGCTGCCGCGCGGGTCGAACGGCAGCTCGACCGCCCAGTCGTGCGGCACGTTGACGATCCGCCACGCGCGATCGTCGAAGCCTGGCGCGGCCGGACCATCGCCGTACCCGGCCTTGGCCAGGTACGAAAAGTAACCGGTGGCGTGGCCAAAATCGCGCGCCGGGTCGGTGGCATTGCCGAGCGCAAACCGCCACCCGGCATCCATTCGCAGCCGCTCCCGCGGAACGGCGGAAGCCGAACCGCCAGCGGCCGGGCCGGACGGCGCCGCGGCCAGGACAGACGCGGCGGAAAGGAGGAGCGCAGTCAGGACTTTGCGGACGAGACGTGACATGGGGTTTGGTCAGTTAAAGCCGAACAACCTGCGATTATCGATGCTACATTGTCCCCCGGCAATGGCGCCCGCGAACGGTTCGCGCGACGCGCCTCGGCGCCGGCGAGCAGGTCGTAGCGCTCGGGTCCGCACCGTAGGCCGCGAGCTTGCTCGCGCCCCGCGGATCACGCCGCTCACTCAAACCGTCGGCCAAACTTCCACCCCGCCCAGACCCCAACGATGCTGCCGACGCCGCTCAGGAGGAAGCATCCGACGAACTGAAAACCGACCAGCGAGCCGAGATACCAGAACACGTAGCTGAGGATGGTCGTTCCGGCGAAGATCGAGAGCTTCATCATGGCACGCGGGAGCGTAGGAGTCGCGACCGGAGCCACGAGTCTGACCTTGGTGAAACGACCGTAAACTGTCGCGCGTGTGTGCGCGATTAGCGGACCGATTCGGCGACGTCGCCGCGCAGTTTCACGTCGGCGCGTGCCGCACTGCGGCGTACCATGTCCATGCGCCGACCGCACCGCGTGGCTCGAAAAACCTGCCCTTATTTCACCGCCCTCCGGCTGCACGGAACGCCGCTCTCTCCTGCACCAGGTTGTACCCATCGAGCCCCGCACGTCTCGCACACAGGATCACGGTCGGACATCATCAATCCGGCTCAAAATGGCGTGTCCAACCTACGGCCGGAACCCCCGAAACCCGGGAAAATGGGGGTCGGAAAATAGCGGCGGTTTAATTGCCGAATCGGCCATTTTAATTGCCGAATACCAGATACAACGCTTATAGTGAGACACTTACGTTAATGTCCGAATGCCCGTTTTAATGTCCGAATGCCGATTCGGACATTAAAACCGCCGGGATTCGGCAATTAACCCTGACATTCGGCAATTAACCTCGCGGCGCGTGCTGAGATACCACTTCGGCTCACCTTTCCGCGAACTCCGCCGGACCTTCTCCGCGACCTCTTCCGAGTCCTTATTCGGGACCACACCAATCACCTGAGTTCACCCGCCAGCGACCCCACCGTTTACTCACTCGGCACCTGTTGATCGGCAAAATCCTGACCAACGAGTCCATGCGGCAGGGCGCACTGTCCCCGCTGAGCCGAGGCTTGGCGAGACGCCTCGCGCTGCCCTCAGGTGGCTACACGATTCTCACCGGAATTCGCTTCATGCCGACTCCGCCGTTTGCATTCCGGCTACCCAAACGTCAACGCATCCAGACCACGGCATTTGCTGCGGAGCGCCCAAATTTCACCGTTTGCCGACGCTGCCGTCGTGCTCACAAAGCACCGGAGTTTCGCGCGTCTCCGACCTCGCGACGTGCTGAGGGAGCGCAACTCTACTGCCACGTCTTCCGCCGCGCGCGGAACGACGCTGAGCTAATGCCGAACCCCCTGCGGCGGCCTCATCCCACCCGACGAGCGTCGCGAGGAGCGCCGCGACGAACTC
>DASZYH010000305.1:0-10938 GCA_035545515.1 Opitutaceae bacterium | reverse complement strand
CCAGGTCCTGATGAATCTCGCCGTCAACGCGCGCGACGCGATGCCGACCGGAGGCGAGCTCAGGATCGAGACGATGCTCGGACGGGTGGACGTTCAGAACACCCGCACGAACACCGACGCCGTCGCCGGAGTCTACGCGTGCCTCGAGATTTCCGATACGGGGCTCGGCATCAGTCCCGACGTGCTTCCCCACATCTACGAGCCGTTCTTCACAACCAAGGCGCCGGGCAAGGGGACGGGACTTGGTCTGGCAACGGTCTACGGAATCATGAAGCAGCACCATGGCTGGATCGAAGTCGCAACGACGGAGGGGAGCGGGACCACATTCCGGGCTTTTTTTCCCCTGATCGACACATCGATCGAGGCACCGCCGCTGGAATCGCTGGACCCCGTTCTGACGGTGAGGGGACAGGGCCGGACGGTTCTGCTGGTCGAAGACGACGGGGCCATTCGCGAGATGGTTCAGACGATCCTCGAACACCAGGGCTACACGGTGATTGCCGCCACCGACGCGGCGGACGCTCTCCGACGTTGGCGGTCGAACGCGGAGCTGGTTCTCACCGACCTCGTGATGCCGGGAAGCCTGGATGGCCGCGCATTGGCTGCTGAACTCCGATGCCGACGGGCGGATCTGCCGGTGATATTTATGACGGGCTACGATGCAGGACTGGGCGGACGGCCGCTGGATCTGGGGCCGCGCGACGGCTTTCTCCACAAGCCATTTACTCGAACTCAGTTGTTTACGCTGTTGGCCAAGCTACTGACGCACCGCCCTTCTGCGAGGGCCTCCGAAACCAGTTCTGATTGGATGATCTGAGCGGTAGCTGCCGTTACGGCCGTCGGCGCGGCACCAGGAGATGAACTCGGACGCAGTCCGGCAACTCCGTGACCAGCGCGCGTCGCGCGGCCGAGGGACCAACAAGCTTCGAGGGTGTACTCGAAAGCCGGATGGGACCGGCGCCTCTCCACCGGGGCTACAGCGAAAGCAGCGCCTGGACTTTCGGATCCTTCAGGTTGTCCTTCGTGACCACCACGAAATCCGTGTAGAGCTGCGCCGGGACCGCCTCGCCCTTGAGCAGGCTGACCGCGGCCGAGACTCCCTTGTAGCCCATGTCCTCCGGGAGCTGGGCGATCCACGCCGTCATCGCGCCGCTCTCGATCGCTGCGGCGACCTTCGGGGTGAGATTGTAGCCGAAGCCGACGAAGGTGTATTTCCCCTGCAGCTTCCGCTCCTCGATGACCTGGAGCATGCCGAGGGTGCCGGGCGTGCCGGAGGCGAAGATCGCCTTCACGCGTGGGTAGGTGTCGAGCAGCAGCTTGGCCTTCTGCGCCTCGGTCCCGGGTTCAGCGCTGGCGTAGATGTCGCCGTGGACGGGAGCGTTCGGGTGAGCCGCGCGGAATGCCTGGAGGGCGGCGGCTTCGCGTTCCTGCGGTGCGCCGCTCGCTTGGGAATGTCGCAGGAAGCCCACCTCGTCCTTGTCGGTGGTCAGCTTGGCGAGCAGTTCGCCGGCCGCTTTTCCCGCGGCCGTTTGGTCGGTCCCGACAAAAACCGGTGCCGCCTTGCCGGTGATCGGCGTGTCGATGACGACCACCTTCACGCCGCGGACGGCGATCGAGGCGATCGGCACCGCGAGCGCCTTGCTGTTGATCGGCGCGATGACGATTGCCTGGGCGCCCTGCGCCGCGAGCGCGTTCAGCAATTGGATCTGAATGCCGATGTCGGACTCGGATGGCGGACCCTTGACCACGACGTCGACGTCGAGTTTCTTGCCGGCCTCGACCGCGCCTTTTTCAACGGCGCCCCAATAGCCGGCGAAGCCGGTCCTGGCCTTGACGAGAACACCGATCTTCGGTGCTGCGGCGGCGGGCATGACGAGGCCCGCGAGAACAAAAGCGACGAACGTGCGGAACAGGGTAGTACGCATGGCGAGGGATAACTTGGTCGTTGGTCATCGACACAAACGACGGCCCCCTTGAGCGGATCCGTCGACCGCCCTCTCGCGTAAGTGCCCAGTTTCCAACAGCTCGGCCGGCTAATTGCCGATCCGCGTCAGGCGTTCTGCAACTCGTAACTGAGGATGCTCAACGCGTACACGGCGGCGGTTTCGCAGCGCAGGACCAGGGGGCCGAGCGTGATGGGTTCGAAGCCAGCCGACTTCGAAAGGCTCAGTTCCGCCGGCGTGAAATCGCCCTCCGGGCCGACCAGCCAAACCACCTTCCGCGGGGCGCGACCGGCATTCGCATTCCGGAAGTTGGCCAGCACCGTCTTCAGCGACTTGGCTCCGGGCTGCAGGCTGGCGATCAGTTTCAGGTCGTAGCCCTTCGCGTTTTCGATGAACGCGGACGCATTCTCGACCGGCTGCACGTCCGGCAGAAACGCGTTGCCGCACTGTTTCGCGGCCTCGAGCGCGGCGGTCTGCCACTTCTCGGTCTTCTTGTCGGATCGCTCCTCGTCGAGGTGAACCTGGGTCCGCTCGCTTTCCAGCGGCACGATGCGGGCGACGCCGATCTCCGTCGCCTTGCGGACGATCGATTCCATCCCGGGCCCTTTGGGCAGCGCCTGGCCGAGGGTGATTTCGTAGGTCAGCGGCTTGATCGCCTGCTTGAACCGGACCTTCAGCATCGCGCCGCTGCGACGGTCGCCGGTGAGTTCGCAGATCCATTCGTGGCCCCGGCCGTCGAATGCCACGACGGTGTCGCCGAGCTTGGCGCGATTGACGACGATGAGGTGGTGGGACTCGTCGGAACTCAGCGTGATTTCGGTGGGTTCAGCCGTGGCCGGCTGACAGAAGGCGCGGAAGTCGGGCATGCGCGGGAAGTTGAAGGTCGAAACTGCGGCATGAAAAGCCGGAAAACGCGGCCGGATTGCCGACCCGAGCGCGCGCGACCGGCGGCGGGCGGGGCGCCGGGAATCGAGGTGCCGGACCCTGTAAAACAGTAAGGGCGCCAGGTGGTTGCCCGACGCCCTTGCCGACTTGAACTGCAAACTATGAACTTCCCAAAAAGAACGGGTAACTAACGCCGGGACAGACGCGGGGCGGGGTGGGGGCGTTCAAAAATGCACCGGTAAAATTGCATGGACACAATGACCTGTGCCCCTAGGTTGCGCGGACATTCGCGGCCCGGATGGCGGAATTGGCAGACGCAACGGACTCAAAATCCGTCGCCCTCTAAAGGCGTGTGGGTTCGAGACCCTCTCCGGGCACCATCCTTCGCCGAGCGAAGCGAGGCGAAGGATGGCCTCCGTAGGCCCGGCGGAGGAGGGCCCGATTCACGCCGGCGAACAAGGCTACGGATGTCGCCGGAGTGGAGCGACAGCGAAAAAAAACGTGCCTGGCGTTGCCGATCGACGGTCGTTCCCGGCACGTCGCCAATTTTCACGCAGACCGAAAAAATTGGCTTGCGCCTAAATCGATTCAGCTGCTTATCAGCATTCGCCCAGCTAAAACGGTTTAGCACCCCAGCCGTCTGGGCCGTCAGTCCCACCCCTTTGCCGTCTTATGTCCCCCCACCATACCCCTGGCCGTCGTCATTGGCGGCGGCTGGCCTGTCCGTTCCTCCTCGCCCTGTTCGTCGTATCGCTGCAAGCGGCGAACACGGGCCTGCTCACCGGCTCGGTGAGCAATTCCGCGACCGGCAACATGCTCGAGGGCGCCAAGGTCGACGTCCCCGCGCTCGGCCGCTCCGTGCTCACCGATGACACCGGCCGCTATGTCATGCCTGATCTGCCGGCGGGAACCTACGAGGTCGTCGCCAGCTACGTCGGCCTGGACCTCGGTCGAGAGACGGTCGTCGTGCCCGCCGGTGGCCGAACCACGCACGACTTCGCGCTCACCAGCAGCATCTACAAGCTCGAGCAGTTCAAGGTGACCGGCGAACGCGAGGGCAGCGCCGCTGCCATCACCGCCCAGCGCAACGCACCCAACGTCAAAAACGTCGTCGCCATGGACCAGTTTGGCAACCTGCCGAACATGAGCGCCGGCGAGCTGGCCATGCGGCTTCCCGGGGTCGCCGGCAATCTCGACGACGAGGGCAATGTCACCGGCCTCACCGTTCGCGGCATGGGCCCGACGATGAACCGCGTCACGATTGACGGTTCTTTGATCGCCAATGTCGGCGGACTCAACCGCCAGTTTCAGACCCACAGCCTCACCGGCGCGATGTTCGAAGAACTGGAGGTGATCAAGGGCCACACGCCCGACCAGGAGGCCGACTCGCTGGGTGGCACGGTCAACCTCAAGACGCGCTCGCCGCTGAGCATGACCGAGAAGCGTCGCGTGATGTACAGCTTCGGGGTGCGCGCGGCGCCTCCGTTCACGCAGCAGGTCCCGCTTCGTCGCGACCACCCCGCGCATCCGCTGCTCAACCTCGGTTATGAGGAGGTGTTCGACGCGTTCGGCGGCCACCACAACCTGGGCGTGGCGGTCAATGCCTTCTACAGCGAAAACGTGGCGGGCTATTTCCGCACCATCCGCGATTACCAGAACACAACCAACCAGCCCGCGTATCTCTGGGATTACCGCACGCAGGACGCGTACAACAACCGGAAGCAGTCGAGCCTCAACGTGAAGTTCGACTACCGCCTGTCGCCGACGACGAAGCTCTCGCTGGACATGATCTACAACGACGCCTTCGAGCCGTTCAACCGGCTGTACGAGACGCGTGCCTACACCAACCAGACGACGCCGAATGCGACGACCTCCGGCGTCATCCCTGGCTACACCAACCGCATCACCCAGGTGCGGCCCGTCGCGTCGTCCGTCATCGACGTCACCGAGACGATGTACAGCTTCTACAACCGCACGCGGATGGTCGACCTGGGCGGCGAGCACGACTACGACCGGCTGACGATCGACTGGCACGCGGTGTACAGCCAGATGCACGCGAACCTCGGCGTCGGCGGGGGCGGCACCTTCACGAACCGGATCAGCGGGATCGGCTGGACGCTCGATCGGACGAAGTCGGATCTCTATCCCGATTTCATCCAGACTGCGGGACCGGACATAACCAACCCCGCAAATTACCGGCCGAACGGACCGCTCACGGCGCGGGACACGAAACGCAACGTCGAGATCAGTGACTTGCGCGCCAACGCGAAGTACGACCTGCCGACGAAATACCCCCTGGCGTTCAAGGCCGGTTTCCAGCGGCGCTCACAACGCGGGTATGAAAGTTCGAAGAGCCGCCAATGGACCTATACCGGCACCGGGCCGCTCCCGAGCGATCCATCGATTCATACCTGGATCGCGCAGAAGACCGGCCTGGTGGTGCCGGATTGGGAGGCGGCGGCGTTCGTCCACAACGGGACGCCCGTGAACCCGTCGCTCTGGAAGGAAGACCTGTATTACGGCGAGCAGCAAAAATTCAGCCCCAATCGGGGCGTAATCGAGACCGTCACCGCCGGCTACGGGATGGCGGAAGGGCGCCTCGGCCGGCTCGGCTACCTGGGCGGAGTGCGGGTGGAGCGGACGGAGGACGACACCTGGGGCTACCCGAAGTCGCACACCCCGGCCACCGCGGCGCAGAAGGCCGCCGACCCGGTGGGTGCGGCCGACGCGGATTACGCCGGCAATTACCGGCGTTTGCAGGGGCATTACACCGACGCCTTCCCGAGCATGCACCTGACGTACAACGTGACCTCCCGCCTGAAGGCGCACCTCAGCTGGTCGAAGAGCTTCGGACGTCCCGCCATGACGAACCTGCTGCCGAATGAATCGTACAGCGACGCCGCGCAGACGCTCACGATCAACAACCCGTCGCTGAAGCCGGAGTACGCGGACAATTGGGACGCATCGCTCGAATACTATTTCGAACCGGTCGGCCTGTTTTCCGTCGCGTGGTTTCACAAGAAGATCACCGATTTCATCGTCACCGGCATCGAGTCCGGCACCGTGCCGAGCGGCACGGACAACGGCTACGGCGGGGACTACGCTGGATACACGATTCTCACCTCGTCCAATGCGGGAACCGCATACGTGGAGGGCTGGGAGTTCGCGTACCAGCAGCAGTTCACGTTCCTCCCCGGCCTGCTGAAGGGACTCGGGCTGATGGCGAACTACACGACGCTCGAAACCCACGGTGACTTCGGCGGCAGCGCGTACCGGACCGGCAATCAGGTCGTCGGCTTCATCCCGCAGACGGGCAACCTCAGCCTGTCGTGGCGATACGGACGATTCAGCGCGCGGTTGTTGTACAACTACACCAGCGACTACATCCGATCGTACTCGGCGGCCTCGCCCGGCCGGAACCAATACATGCGGGCACGCCCGACCATCAACGTCGGCGGCAGTTTTCAGCTCCGCCGCGGGATGTCGCTGTTCGTCGACGTCGTCAATCTCACCAACGAGCCGCAGGCCTATTACCGCGGCATCAAGGACCAAATGGAGCGGACGATCATCGACGGAACGACCCTGACCGCCGGAATCGAAGGCCGTTTCTAGCCCCCGGAAATTCCCATGACCCTGCGCACTCTCGCCCTCGCCGCCCTTTTCGCCTGTCTGATGCCGCTGGCCGGCCACGCGGCGGACAGCCGGCTCACCTATCTGCGGTACAACCATGCGGGCCTTGTCACCGACGTCGGGGTTGGGCTCTGGGCGTGGCCGCTGCCGATGGACTACAACGGCGACGGCTTGATGGACCTCGTCGTGGTTTCGCAAGGGCGGCCCTACAACGGAACGTACGTGTTCGAGAACACGGGCGCGATCGACCCGACAACCGGGCTGCCGCTGTTGCGCCGCGGCGTGCGGATCGGAAAGGGCGTGGGCACGCCGCAGGTCTCGTACGTCGACGGCCGGCCGGTGGTGACCTCACCCGGCAAGGTATACCCGGACTTCCTGCGCAGTGCGTTTGCGCATCCCGAAAAGATCCCGGCCATCGACCCGACCCCGCCGGGCGCGCACACCCGGGCCAAGCAGTGGCGGTACGTCGATTTCGACGGCGATGGCCGGATGGACCTCGTGCTCGGAATCGACTTCTGGACCGACTACGGCGCGGTCTCGCCGAAGGTCTCCCTTTGGACCGATCGTGGGGTGTGGAAGAGCGGGCCGTTGCGCGGTGACGTGTTTGTCTTTCGCAACACCGGAACCAACTCGTCGCCAGTGTACGCGCGTCCTGTCGAACTCAGGACGAATACGGGCGCGCCGGTTGAAGTCTATGGCCAGCCATCACCGAGTTTTGGCGATTTCGATGGCGACGGCGACCTCGACCTGATCTGCGGCGAGTTCACCGACGGGTTCACCTATTTCGAGAACGTCGGCACCCGCAGGGCGCCGGTGTATGCGCCGGGTCGCGAGCTGACCGTGGCGGGGATCCCGCTGACGATGGATCTCTGCATGATCACGCCGGTGGCGGTTGACTTCAACGGCGACGGCAAGCTCGACCTCGTCGTCGGCCAGGAGGACGGTCGCGTGGCGCTGCTAGCCGGGACGGGCAAGGTGGTCGACGGCATGCCGCAGTTTCTGCCGCCCCGGTTTTTTCGCCAACCGGCGGGCGATCTGAAGTTCGGCGTGCTCTCGACGCCCTGCAGCTTCGATCTGGACGGGGACGGGCGGGACGATCTGGTCGTGGGCGACAGCGCGGGTTACATCGGTTTCATCCGCAACCTCGGGGGAAACCCGCCCCGCTGGGCCGCTCCGGTTTATCTGGCCGCCGGTGGCAAGGTGATCCGGGAGCAGGCCGGCCCGAACGGTTCGATCCAGGGACCGGCGGAACGAAAATGGGGTTACTCCAATGTCAGCGTCGCCGACTGGGATGGTGACGGACTCCCGGACCTCCTTGAATTGGGAATTTGGGGACGCGTGACATGGTATCGCAATGTTGGCACCCGCATCGCACCGCGATTCGCCGAAGGCCAGCCGGTGGAGGTGGCCTGGCCTGGCCCAAGCCCCAAGCCGGCCTGGATTTGGTGGCAACCCAAGGGGAGGGAGCTGGTCACCCAGTGGCGCAGCACACCGCTCGCGATCGATCTTAACCACGACGGGTTGACGGATCTTGTGACCTTGGATTTGGAGGGATACCTCGCGTTTTACGCGAGGCGGCGGACCCCGGGAGGAAGCCTCGAGTTGCTGCCGCCGCGGCGGATCTTCGACGTGGTGAACGCCGACGGCCAGCGGACGCCCCTACGCTTGAGCGATCGAACCGGCGGCGGCAGCGGCCGGCGGACGTTCTGCTTCGCGGATTGGGACGGCGATGGGAGGCTCGATCTGCTCGTGAACGGGATCAATGCCGACTTCTACCGCAACGTTGGCACCCGGCCGGGTGAGTGGGTTTTCCGGGACATGGGTCCCGTCGATCCGGAACGGCTCACCGGCCACAACACCGCGCCGACCGTGGTCGACTGGGGGCACACGGGTGTGCCCGACGTCCTCATCGGCGCGGAGGATGGCTTCTTCCATTACCTGAGAAATCCGCGCGCGCACTGAGCGCCTGCGATCCACGCCGCTGCGCGCCCCAGCTCATGGCCCCTACCTTTCGTCCTCGCGGAATTTACTCTGCGCAATGGATTCCCGTTGATGCCGACGGCCAGCTCGACCGGGTGGCGTTGGCCGACCACATCGGGTTCGAACGTCGAAACGGGATCTCCGGCCTGCTCGCGCTGGGCAGTACGGGTGAATTCCCGTTCTTCAGCCCGGCGGACCGCAAGGTGGCCATCGATGCGATCGCGACCAGCGCCGGCGACCTGCCGCTGGTCGTCAACGTGTCCGATATCCGTCCGGCGGTGGCCGTGGAAATCGGCCGGCATGCGTGTGCGGCCGGGGCGAAGGCGATCGCCGTGATGCCGCCGATGTTCTACCCGGTTTCCCAACCCGACATGCTCGCGTATTTTCTGCGAGTGAGCGAAGGGGTGGACTTGCCGGTGATGCTCTACAACTTCCCGGAACTGACCGGAAAGAAGATCTCACTTGAGACCATCGCCGCGTTTGCCGTGCGGGCCCCGATGTGTGGGATCAAGCAAAGCGGCGCCGAGTTCGCGTATCATCGCGATCTTGTCGCCCTGGGGCGGCAGGCCGGATTTGTCGTGGTATCGGGGGCGGATACACGGCTCCCCGAGGTTTTCGCCCTCGGCGCCGCCGGATGCATCGGCGGTCTGGTCAATGTCGTCCCGGAAGTAATGGTCGAGATCTACCGCCGGTCGGCCAGCAATGGCAGCGACATGGCGCCCTTGGCGGCGCTGATGGTGGAGGTGGGACGGATCGTT
This sequence comes from Opitutaceae bacterium, assembly GCA_035545515.1. GTDB lineage: Bacteria > Verrucomicrobiota > Verrucomicrobiia > Opitutales > Opitutaceae > ER46. Next base: position 1,742 of record DASZYH010000305.1, on the reverse strand, counting down.
GATCAGCTGACGTTCCCGCTCAACGTCGCTGCCGGTCTCGAAGCGCGGGGGTTCAATCCCGGTGTCGCGAAATCCGTCGTTTCGGGCGAGAGCCAGGCGCTTTATCGACGCATTGTTGGCGAGCTCCGTGAACTGCTCCGGCGGATCCCTGCTGTGCTATCCGAGCGACCCGATCCCCGGTCCGACCATGATTCCTGACGAACGGTGATGTCGTGCCATCCGTCCGGGTGGATGGCGCACCGCGGACGCCAGACGGCCGAGCCCGCCGTACCCGGGCGGAGGTTTGTCACAAGTGACACATGTCAGTCGTGACACGCGCTCCCGGGGATTTGTCACGAGTGACAACGTATCAGTCGTGACATGCGCTCCCAGGGGCCGCGCGATCGTGACATCTGTCACTCATGACAAGGTACCCTGCGGGCGCCTGTCACGATGGCCCCACCCGGGGGCTGCCCCGTGTCACGGACCGGCGGGCGCCGAGACAAACGGGATCGGCTTGTGGTCATCATGCGCGGTGGTGGCACCGCGCCTATGGGGCTGATCGGCTCGATCCAACGCGATGAGGACATCACGTTCCACCGGACGAGGCCTGTTTGTGGGCGCGGTGACCTCACCGCGCGAGGCATGGCGATCGTCTGTTCCCGCGCGGTGGTGGCACCGCGCCTATATCAAGCTGTCGGGTGAGGTCCGACGTGTCGCGCCGGGAATTGCACCGGGCAGTATTTCCCGGAGGCTCGATCACCGGTATTCGGAGCGGTATCGGGACCAGTATTGAAGTCGGTATTCTCGGCGGTAGCCCAAGCGGTCGAACAAGCAGTATTTGGGGTGGCATCGTCCGCGGTATCCCGAGCGGTAATCACAGCGGTACCCGGAGCGGTCATTTAAGCGGTAACGCCAGCGGTAAACGGAGCGGTCAGACGGGCGGCCATGTCACCGGTCGAACGACCGGTCGGTGGAACGGTCGGCGATGGCCTGCCAGGTGGAACGCAATGTCCCCATCGCGTTGCCCGGTCCGGCTCCAATCGAGCCAGCCCGATGAGGACATCGGTCTCCACCAAATGGCCTGCGCGGTGGGGAAATGGCCTGCGGGGTGGAGTCACTCCACCTTCAGCGCGGCGAGGGGATCGCTGCGGGCGGCGCGGCGGGCGGGGATGCGCTCAGCCGGCTACGGCTGCGAGGGGGCGGGACTGGCGGGTTTCGAGAGGAGCGTGGCGATCAGCTCCTGATCGATCGGGCCATTGGTGTTGCGGGCGAAGTTGTACGAACGGATCCCAAAGTCGGCCTTGTACTCCCAGTTCGCCCAGGCGAGGCCGGCTTCGTCGAATACCGATATCATGTCCCGATACCATGCGAGACGGTCGGCCCGCGGGACGGTGGGCAGGCAGCCAAACTCGCCACAGTAGAGCTGGAGGTGCAGCTTGCGCGCCGTCTCGATTGCCGGACGCAGGTGTTTGAGCATCCGCGCGCGATCCCAGACCTCGTGCCCGCGCAGGGCGGCCTTCAGCGCCGGATCCTTGATCGCGGCGAGGTCGTCAGGCGCGATCGTTGCGCCGGGATAGTGCACCGGCCCGCGGTAATCCCGGATGTGCGTCCAGCTCGCGGTGTGGTGGGTGAAGGCAAAGGGTTCGTAGTCGTGAACGCTCAGGATGATGTTCGGGTCGCCAGCCGGCACCTTGAGCTGCGGAAACGTCGCGGCGCCCTGCCAGCGGTTCGAGCCGATCACGAGCACGCGGTTCGGCTCG
>DASZYH010000304.1:0-2847 GCA_035545515.1 Opitutaceae bacterium | reverse complement strand
CATCGTGAAAAACGCTTTGCCGCCCAACCGCAGCCTGGGTCCGCGCGGTTCTCTTCGCTCTGGGCCGATTGGGAGTTGGAGGCAATCTACCGTTTCACCCCAGTGGTCGAGTCGGACACTTTTCGCATGATCACGCGTGGCAAGCAGATCCCCGCGGCCGCGTACCGTGCACGCGACAGCGGTGCGCGGGTCTCGGTTGTCTCACAGCTTTGGAATACCGGTGCCTCGATCAATTTTGCCCGGTTAGAGCTATTCTCGAATCCCGTCCTCGCCCTGGTCCGCAATCTCGAAGCGGAGGTACATTGCCCAGTGCGCGTGCACTTTTTCACCACGCCTGCTCAGTCGCAGGCGCTGGGACTGCATTTCGATCACGACGACGCGCTTGTCCTCCAAATTGGCGGTGAGAAGGCGTGGAGCGTATATCCCGATTCCAACGAGTGGCCGGTTGACCCGGCCCGCACCGCCGCGCTCTTGCGCGAACGTCAGCCGACGAATCTGACGCTTGGTCCCGGCGGCTGGCTGTACCTTCCCAAGGGAATTTATCATGAGGTGCGGAATATCGGCAATGCACCCTGCACGCATTTTACCCTCGGCCTGCATCCGCTGACATGGGGACTGCTGCTGGAACAGGCAATCGGTCAGGCCCGACGCGGAGTGCCGTCTCTGCGCGACACGATTGCCGTAGGAGGTACGGCGGGTGAGGCATGGAATTCCCACGTGGAGTCGCGTCTCGAGGCGATTCGGCCATTCGTGACGCGGGCGCTGACCGCCGGCCATTTTGGGGAGCGACTGCCCGCAACCGAGTATAGTTCGCGCCGCGCCATCGATATCGCTACGGCCTCGACCTATTTTCGATGGCGCGACGATGTGGCGCACCTGCAAATCTCAAACCAGGGAGTCGAAATCAACCTTGCCTACCGGAGCGTCGCGCTGACGTTGAACGTCGAATTTGCATCGATCGTCGAATCCATGCGGAAAGCCCGCGTTTTTTCGCCCGCGGTACTGTCCGGGAATCCAGAGGTGAGCTTGGCCCTCTGCATGTTCCTGGCCAACACCGGCGTTCTCCGTGTCGAATCCGACATGGACGGACGATGAATTCGGCGTGGTGGACGCGCGAAATTGCCGAGAGGCCCGGTGAGAGTCTGTTGCAGGTTGACGGCGGTCGAGTCCGGCCTACGACTTACCGCTCGATATGTCTCCCCGTACCATTCTCTCCCGGCATCCGGAAACCATCGCGACCGAGATCGACGGCGATGTCGTGCTGATGAGCCTCGTGACTGGCCGGACATTCGGCCTCGACAAACGAGGCACTCGGATATGGGCGCTCATCGAGCAACCACGCTCGATCGAAGGTCTCGTGGCCGAATTGCTGAAGAGTTATGCGACGACGGCGGAAAAGTGTCGGTCAGACGTGATCGCATTTGCCTCGAAGCTGTCGGACGCGCAGCTCGTTTCGGTTTCCGAACCAGCCGCGGCATAACCGCGCGCCATCGCTTCGACGCGACGAACCGTGGCAACGAGGCTGTGATTCCCGGCACTGCCGTTTTTGCGCGCTCACCCGCGTACTCCGCTTGCCCGGTGGATCGCGCCGCGGTCATCTTGAACGCGGAGAAACATCTGTACTTTGCCGTGAACCGGGTCGGCGCCCGAATCTGGCTCCTGCTCGAAGAGCCGCGATCCCTGGACAGTCTCGTGAAAATTCTGACGAGCGAATTTGATGTGCCGCCGGCGAAATGCCGTCGCGAAATCGAGGCATTTTTCGGCCAGCTGATCGACCGTCAGATGGTCGAACGGCGCGGTTGAACAATCCCAACGTTTACGGTGACATCCGACTTTATCGGTTCAGGCGAGTGGGTGGAATTTCGCGATGCATTTCTGCGCCGCGAAACGAAGATCGTGGCGCCGATGGTCTCGACCTCGCGTTTTGCTTCGCTTTGGGCCGACTGGGTAATTGAGGCAGTCGGTTGTTTCACCAACGCTCCGGACAGTCACGATCGCTTTCGGCTGGTGAGTCGCGGTCGGACGTTACCGCCGGCTCTGTACACCGATCGCCAGGGACATTTCAGCGGTGAAGCGTTTCGGCAGCTGATCCAAAACGGGGCTTCGTTGGCGCTTGGCAATTTCGAAAACTACCTCGATCCCGTCCTGGCTTTGAGTCGGCGGTTCGAGGCGGAGTTGCGCTGTCCGGTGCAGGTGAACCTCTACGTTACGCCGCCGGGAAACCAGGGGCTGGGTACTCATGTTGATCCGCATGACGTCTTGATTCTACAGCTTCGCGGTGAAAAGAGGTGGATTATCCATGCGGGGTCCGAGATTGGCGATCCGAGCACGGAATCGATCCTGCGGGCCGGCGGGTGGTTGTATCTGCCCAAAGGTGTGCGTCATGAGGTACGGAATGAAGGGGTCGAGCCGTCCGTCCACCTGACGTTGGGATTCCACCCCTTGACTTGGGGGGAGGTGTTCGAACGCGCCCTGCACCGCGCCCGTGTCGCGAACCCCACCGTCAATGCCCGGCTGCTTGCCGGCGACGAGGAGGTATTTACACCGGACGCGATGTTGGTCCGGTTACAGTCGATTCTCCCATTCGTGAATTTGCCGGATCACAGGGGAACCTACTATGCGAACTTTGCGAACCTCGCGTTACCGGTGCCAAACGAAGCGGTCGTGACGGTGGAGGCCATTGCGGCGATCGGCGCCGATTCGCCGGTCGTGTGGCGCCCCGAAGCGGTGTTGTCCGTCGGCGGCGGTCGCCCGACAGAGGTGACTTTGCCGTACCGCCGTCATCCGCTCGTGTTTCAGTCGCGATGGGGCGACCTACTTTCGGCGCTGCGAGCGGGCGATCGGGTC
>DASZYH010000303.1:0-27806 GCA_035545515.1 Opitutaceae bacterium | reverse complement strand
TGGCCGGAAGCGGAGAAGCGCGGCCTTGAAGATGGCGTCACGCGGGGAGAGACCCTCGTTGCGTTCCGCGGCGATGGCGAAATCGATCATCATGATCGCGTTCTTCTTCACGATGCCGATGAGGAGGAAGACGCCGATCAGGGCGATCAGGCTGAACTCCGTGTTGAAGAGCATCAGGGCGAGCACCGCGCCGAGGCCCGCCGAGGGCAGCGTCGAGAGGATCGTCAGCGGGTGCCAGAGGCTCTCGTAGAGGATGCCGAGCACGATGTAGATGGCGATGATGGCGGCGAGGATCAGGATGGGTTCATTGCCGATCGACTGCTTGTAGCTCTGCGCCGTCCCGGCAAATGCGCCGTGGATGCTCGCCGGGAGGTGAATCTGGTTCATCACCGTGTTCACCGCCGCGGTCGCGTCGCTCAGCGAGGCGCCCTCGGCCACGTTGAATGAAATCGTCGCGGCCGCGAACTGTCCCTGGTGGTTGACGGAGAGCGGGGTCGTTCCCGTGACGTAGTGGGCCACCGCGGAGAGCGGAATCATCGTCTCGGCATGCGTGCTGACGGCCTGGCCGGCCGAGGCGCCTCCCCGGCCGCGGGCGGTGATGGCGTTGAGCTGCACATTGCGCGCCGCGTCGCTGGCCACGCTCGCGGCGGTCGCGGCGCGAGCGGAAGAGGTGCGGCCGCCGCGGCTGACGACCGTCGTGCCCGCGACGGCGTTCGTCTGCTGGGTGCCGCTGAGATTGCCGGAGGTGCTGATGTAGATGTTCTTCAGCGCCGCCGGATCCTGCCAGAACTGCGGCTGAACCATCATCACGACGTGGTACTGGTTCAGCGAACGGTAGATGGTCGAGACCTGCCGCTGGCCAAACGCATCGTACAGCGTGTTGTCGATCTGGGTCATCGTGAGCCCGTACCGGGCGGCCGCCGCACGGTCGACCACGAGATCCGTTTCCAGGCCCTTGTTCTGCTCCTGGTCCGAATTGACGTCCTGCAGGAACGGCACCGCCTTCAGCGCCTCGACCAGCTTGGGGGTCCAGGTGCGGAGGTCCTCGAGGTTGTCGGATTCAAGTGTGAATTGATACAGCGAGTTGGCCTGGCGTCCCCCGGCAGGGATTTCCTGCGCCGGGACGAGGAACACCGTGGCGCCCGGGACGGCCGCGAGCTTGGGTCGCAAACGTCCGATGACCTCCATCGAGGACTCCTTCCGCTGGCCGATCGGCTTGAGGTCGACGAAGAGCCGGCCGGAATTCGCGCCGCCGCCGCGGCCGCCCGCCCCGGTGGAACCGACGACCGTCTGCACCGCCGGGTCCTGCTGCACGATCGCGCAGAACTGGCGGAACTTCTTTTCCATCGCCTGGAAGGAGATGCTCTGGTCCGCCTGGATCATGCCGAACAGGCGGCCGGTGTCCTGGAGCGGGAAGAAGCCCTTGGGAATGATGCGAAAGAGCCACACGTTCAGCGCGATCGTCCCGAGCAGCACGATGAGCATGAGGGGCGCCCGCCGCAGCACCCACCGGAGCGTGCGGTCGTACGTATGGACCAGGTCCTGGAAGAATTCCTCGAACCACCGGTAGATCCGGCCGTGTTCGCGGTCATGCCGGCTGGCGAGCACGCGCGCGCACATCGCGGGCGTCGTCGTGAGCGAGACGAGCATCGAGACCAGGATCGCGACCGAGAGGGTGACGGCGAACTCGCGGAACAGCCGGCCCACGAACCCGCCCATCAGCAGGATCGGGATGAAGACGGCGACCAGCGAGAGGCTCATGGAGATGACGGTGAAACCCACCTCGCGCACGCTCCGCAGCGCGGCCTCGAACCGCGGCACGCCCGCCTCCATGTGCCGGACGATGTTCTCCATCACGACGATCGCGTCGTCGACCACGAAGCCGGTGGCGATCGTCAGCGCCATCAGCGAGAGGTTGTCCAGGCTGTAGTCCAGCAGGTACATCACGCCGAACGTCCCGATGAGCGAGATCGGGACCGCGACGCTGGGGATGGCGGTCGCCCGCGGATCGCGGAGGAAGATGAAGACGACCAGGATGACGAGCGCCACCGCGATGAGCAGCGCCACCTCGACGTCGTGCAGGGAGGCGCGGATCGTCACGCTGCGGTCGACGGCGATGTCGATCTTCGCGCCGCCGGGCATCGACGCCTCGAGCTGCGGCAGCACTGCCCGCACGCGGTCGACCGTGGAAATGATGTTCGCGCCCGGCTGCCGCGAGATGATCACGATCACCGCCGGCTTGCCGTTCGCGAGGCCGAGATTGCGCGTGTCCTCGACCGAGTCGCTCACGCTAGCGACGTCCGAGAGCCGGACCGCCGCCCCGTTCCGATAGGCGATGACGAGCGACTGGAAATCAGCCGCCCTGGTCGCGTGGTCGTTGCTGTAAATCTGCCAGTGATACTGGCTGTTCTCGATCGAGCCTTTCGGGCTGTTGGCGTTCGCGGCGGCGAGCGCGGCGCGGACGTCCTCCAGCCCGATCCCGTACTTGAACAACGCGGTGGGATTCAGCTCGACCCGGACGGCGGGCAGGGACGACCCGCCGATGGAGACGTCGCCGACGCCGTCCACCTGCGAGAGTTTCTGCTGCAGGACCGTGGCCGCCGCATCGTAGAGGGCACCGCTGCTGAGGGTGTCGGACGTGAGGGCGAGAATGAGGATCGGCTGGTCGGCGCTGTTGAATTTCCGGTAGCTCGGATTGCTGCGCAGCGCGGCGGGCAGGTCGGCCCGGGCGGCATTGATCGCCGCCTGGACGTCGCGGGCGGCGCCGTCGATGTCGCGGCTGATGCTGAACTGGAGCACGATGCTCGTGCTGCTCTGCGAGCTGCGCGAGGTCATCTCCGTTACGTCGGCGATGGTGCCGAGGTGACGCTCGAGCGGCGTGGCCACGCTGCTCGCCATCGTCTCCGGGCTGGCGCCCGGCATGTTGGCCGAGACGACGATGGTGGGGAAATCCACCTGCGGGAGCGGCGAGACCGGCAGCTTGAAATACGCGGCGAACCCCGCGAGCGCGACGCCGATCGTGAGCAGCGTCGTCGCGACGGGGCGGCGGATGAACGTGCCGGAAAAGTTCATCGTCGGCTCCGGCGGCGCGGGCTCGGGCTCGCGGGCCTCATACGCCGGCCTCCTCGGGCGCCACCTCCGCGGTGGTGCGGCCGGCGGCGACCGCCCGCCGGGCGCGACGTTCGCGGGCCCGGGCCGCAACCCGGTCGAACGCGAGGTAGATCACCGGCGTGGTGTAGAGGGTCAGGACCTGGCTGACGATCAGGCCGCCGACGATGGTGATGCCGAGCGGATGCCGCAGCTCGGAACCGGTGCCGGTGCCGAGCATGAGCGGGAGCGCGCCCAGGAGCGCCGCCATCGTCGTCATGAGGATCGGCCGGAAGCGAAGCAGGCAGGCCTGGTAGATCGCGTCGCGGGGGGCGCGCTTCTCCTCGCGTTCGGCGTCGAGCGCGAAGTCGATCATCATGATCGCGTTCTTCTTCACGATGCCGATCAGCAGGATGATGCCGATGATCCCGATCACGCCGAGGTCGTCGCCGACCAGCATGAGCGCGAGCAGCGCGCCGATCCCGGCCGAGGGCAGCGTGGAGAGGATCGTGATCGGGTGGATGAAGCTCTCGTAAAGGACGCCGAGGACGATGTACATGACCACGACCGCCGCGAGGATCAGGAACAGTTCGTTCGACAACGAGGCCTCGAACGCGGAGGCGGCCCCCTGGAAGCTCGTCAGGATGCTCGCGGGCATGCCGATCCCCGCCTCGGTCGACCGGATCGCCGACACCGCCTTGCCGAGCGAACCGCCCTCCGGCACGTCGAACGAGATGGTGTTGGCGGGAAACTGGCTGAGATGGTTGATCAGCAGCGGCTCCGGCCGCTCCTCGATCCGGGCGATCGCCGACAACGGAACCTGGCCGCCGCCCGCGGAGGGAACGTAAATCTCACCGAGGGATTGCGGCGATTTCTGCATCGCCGGGTCGACCTCCATGATCACGCGGTACTGGTTCGACTGCGTGAAGATCGTCGAGATGATCCGCTGGCCGAAGGCGTCGTAGAGCGCGTTGTCCACCGTCGCCGACGTGATGCCGAAACGCGCGGCGGTGTCGCGGTCGACCACCACCGTCGCGGCCAGGCCGCCCTGCTCGAGATCGGTCGCGACATCGGTCAGCTCGGGCCGCTGCTTCAGCGCCGCCGCCAGCTTCGGCACCCACGTGTCGAGATCGCCGGGGTTGGCGCTTTCGAGCACGAACTGGTACTGCGTCCGGCTGACCCGATCCTCGATCGTCAGGTCCTGGATCGGTTGGAGATAAACAGAGAGCCCCGGCACGGCGCGCGCCTCCTCCTTCAGCCGGCGCATGATCGGCTCGACCGAGTCGTTCCGCTCGTCGAGCGGCTTCAGGTTCACGAGCATCCGGCCGGTGTTCAGCGTCGGGTTCGTGCCATCCACCCCGACGAACGAGGACAGGCTCTCGACATCCGGATCGCGCAGCAGGATTTCCGCGAGCTGCGCCTGCCGCTTCGTCATCGCGATGTACGAGGTGTCCTGCGGCCCTTCGGTGATGATCTGGACGAGGCCCGTGTCCTGCACCGGGAAGAAGCCCTTCGGGATGACCACGTAGAGCAGCGCCGTCAGCAGGAACGTGCCCGCCGCGATCAGCAGCACCACCGCCTGGTGGTCGAGGACCCAGTTCAGCGTCCGGCCGTAGAAAGCGATGATCCGGTCGAACTGCGCGCCCGTCCAGCGGCTCAGCCGCGGCTCCTCCTCCGGCCGGCGGTGCCGCACGAGTCGCGCGCACATCATCGGCACGAGGGTCAGCGACACGACCGCGGAGATGAGGATCGTGACGGCCAGGGTGATGGCGAATTCGCGGAACAGCCGGCCGACGACATCGCCCATGAACAGCAGCGGGATCAGCACGGCGATCAGGGAGATCGTCAGCGAGATGATCGTGAACCCGATCTGCTGCGAACCCTTCAACGCCGCTGCCAGCGGTTCATCCCCCATCTCGACGTAACGGGCGATGTTCTCGATCATGACGATCGCGTCGTCGACGACGAATCCCGCCGCGATGGTCAGCGACATCAGCGAGAGGTTGTTCAGGCTGAATCCGAGGAGGTACATCACCCCGAACGTGCCGATGAGTGACAGGGGCACCGACAGGCTGGGGATGATCGTTGCCGGCAGGTTCCGGAGGAAGATGAAGATGACGAGAACGACCAGGATGACGGCGAGCGTCAGCTCCACCTCGACGTCGTGAATCGAAGCGCGGATCGTGTTCGTGCGGTCGGTGAGCACGGCGACATCCACGGATGCGGGCAGCGACGCCTGCAGGGTCGGGAGCAGGTTGCGAACCCCCTCGACGACGTCGATGACGTTGGCACCGGGCTGGCGCCGGATATCGAGGATGATCGCGGGGGTGGTGTTGACCCACGCCTGCAACCGCGTGTTTTCGGGCGCATTCTCGACCGTGGCGACGTCGGAAAGCCGGACCGGCGCGCCGTTCCGGTACGCGAGGATCAGGTTCTTGTATTCCCCCGGCGACCGGAGCTGGTCGTTGGCGTTGATCGAGTAGGATCGGCTCGGACCGTCGAAACTGCCCTTGGCGGTGTTGACGTTGCCGTTGTTCACCGTGCTCCGCAGGTCGTCGATGTTGAGCCCGTACGACGCCAGCGTGCGGGGGTTGATCCGGATCCGGACCGACTGGCGCTGCCCGCCGCCGATGCTGACGAGCCCGACGCCGGGGAGCTGCGAGATTTTCTGGGCGAGCCGCGTGTCAGCGAGATCCTCGACCGTCGTGAGCGGCAGCGTTTTCGAGGTCAGGGCCAGCGTGAGCACCGGGGCATCGGCCGGATTGACCTTTGCATAGATCGGCGGGGCGGGCAGGTCGGACGGCAGGAGGTTGCCCGACGCGTTGATCGCCGCCTGCACCTCCTGTTCGGCGACGTCCAGCTTGAGCCCGAGATCGAACTGCAGGGTGATCACGGATGCGCCGGCCGAGCTTTGCGACGACATCTGCTTCAGCCCGGGCATCTCGCCCAGCTGCCGCTCCAGCGGCGCCGTGACGGATGCGGTCATCACGTCCGGGCTGGCGCCCGGATAGAAGGTCTGTACCTGGATCGTCGGATAGGCGACCTCCGGCAGGGCCGACAAGGGAAGGAAGCGGAAGGCGACGAGACCCGTGATCAGGACGGCCGCCATCAGCAGCGAGGTGGCCACCGGGCGGATGATGAAGATGCGGGATGGGCTCATCGGCGCGGGTCCTCGGGCGGGGCGGAGGGCGGCGGTTGCGGGTCGCGGGATCCGGCGCCGGTCCGGCGAGGTTTTGGCGAGGCGAAAACCCTTTTCATCGGTGCGCTGGGTTTGGGTGGGGCGTTACGGTCCGTCCCCGCCGTTGCCACCCTTGCGGCGGCCACCCCACTTGTGGCCGCCCTCGGCGCCCTCCTTGCCGCGCCCGGCCTTCCCGCCCTCGGCCCCGGCCGGACGCTGCCCCCATTTTCCGGGTTCGCCGCCGGCCGCGCCCGCGGCGCCCCAGTTCGGCGCGGCGCCGCCGAGAATGACCTTCTGGCCGTCCTTCAGTTTGTCGGCGCCGTCGGTGACGACCTGCTCGCCAAGCTTCAGACCCGAGGTGATGGCGACGATTTCGCCCTCCGTATCGCCGAGGGTGACATTGCGGGCCACGGCGGTCTGATCGGGTGAAATGACGTAAACGTAGGTGCCCTCGGGGCCGCGCTCGATGGCGGCGCTGGGGATCACGATGGCGTCGTGGACGGTGTCGAGGAGCAGCCGGACGTTGACGAACTCGTTCGCGAACAGGCTCTCGTCCTCGTTGGTGAACATGGCGCGCAGCTTGAACGTCCCGGTCGTCGGATCGATTTGGTTGTCCATCGAGTCGAGTGTGCCGCTCGCGATGATCTTCGTCTGGGAGCGGTCGAATGCGTCGACGGGCAGCTTGGCGCCGCCCTGGAGGCGGGCCGCGACCCGGCCCATGTTTTCCTCCGGCAGCGTGAAGATCACCGTGATCGGTTTTGTCTGCGTCAGCACCACGATGCCGTTGGCGTCGCCGGGCGTGACGTAGTTGCCGGTGTCGACCTGGCGGAGGCCGACGCGGCCGGCGAACGGTGCGCGAATGTGGCAATAGGTGAGGTTGAGGTTCGCCGTCGCGATCGCGCTTTTCGCGGAGGCGACGAGCCCTTCGTACTGGTTCACCTGCGAACGCGTGTTGTCGACCTGCTGGCTGGCGATCGAGTCCTCCTTCGCGAGGGTCTCATAGCGCTGGAGGTCGAGCTGGACGGTCTTCAACTGGGCCTGGGCCTGCTGGAGCTGCGCCTGGGCCTGCGCGAGGGCGTTCTCGTACGGACGCGGATCGATGACCGCGAGGAGGGCGCCCTGCTGGACGAACTGGCCCTCCTGGAAATTGATCTGCTGGAGCTGCCCGCTGATCTGCGTGCGAATGGTCGCGATATGCGCCGGGGTGACGGTGCCGAGCGCGTTGAGATAGATCGGGATGTCACCCTTGACCGCCGCCTTCGCGGTGACCGGCAGCGGAGCGTTGGGTCCGCCGCGGAACGCGGCGAAACGGCCGCCGCGGCCGCCCGGCGCGCCGGAGCCGGGCCCCCGCGCGGCCTCCCGGTGATTGATCCACCACACCGTGGCGAGCAGCACGACGACGATGCTCACGATGATGACCGGTGTCCGGCGGCGCGGCGTACGCGCGGGCGGCACGCCGCCCCGCGGAACGGAGGGCGCGGACGTCTTCGCGGCGTCGGAACTCGGTGGCTGCGCAGCAGGAGGCTTGTTCATTACAAAAGGGTGAGGCTCGCGGCGGCGGGCGCCGCACTGGCGTCAGACGGATTCGATTCTGAAAGGTGACGAAAAGAAAGAAACCGCCGGACGCACGTTCCGGGAGCAGAAATATTTCCGTCCGCGTCATACGCGCGCACCCTACAACCGGTAAAAACCGCCCGGGCCCGCCGGCGGCGGCGAATAGGCTTGCCGGTCAGCCGGCCGAAAAGCTTCATCGCGCCGCTTGTTATCGGAATCGTCAACTGCCATTAACAAATTCGGGCCGACGGACACCAGCGTCGAGGCCCTGGATCGCCGGCATGTGTGGCATCCGTTCACCCAGATGCAGGAATACGCGGCGCTGCCGCCGCTGACCGTCGCGTCGGGCCGGGGTGGCTGGCTGACCGATACCGACGGTCGAACCTACCTCGACGGCAACGCCTCGATCTGGACGAACGTTCACGGTCACAACGATCCGGACCTGAACGAGGCACTGCGGCGTCAACTCGACCGCGTGGCGCATTCGACGATGCTGGGACTGACCCATCCGGTGGGCGCGGAACTCGCGGCCGACCTGGCCGGCCTGGCCCCGGGCGACCTGCGCCGGGTGTTCTTCAGCGACAACGGATCCAACGCCGTCGAGATCGCGCTCAAACTCTCGTTCCAATACTGGCAGCTCAACGGCCGGCCGGCGAAGCGCGGGGTGATCGGCCTGGCGGGTGCGTACCATGGCGACACGTTCGGCACCATGGCGGTGGGCGACAGCGGACCATTCCACGCCCGTTTTCGTCCCTGGGCCTTTCCGGCCCGCCATTTCCCGGCCCCGGTCTGCCAGGAATGGAATGGCCGCGTGCGGGTCGCCGACGCGGACCAGAGTCTCGCCGGATTGCGGGACCTGCTGGCGCGGCATGCGAAGGAGACGGCGTGCGTGATCCTCGAGCCCTCCGTCCAGGGCGCGGCCGGGATGCGGTTGCAGCCACCTGGTTTCGTCCGGGAGGTCGCCGCGTTGTGCCGTGCGCACGATGTCCATCTGATCCTCGATGAGGTCTTCGTCGCCTTCGGACGGATCGGGCCGATGCTGGTGTGCGCCAACGAGGAGGTGGTGCCGGATTTCCTGTGCCTCGCCAAGGGTCTGACCGCCGGGTACCTGCCGCTCGCGGCCACGCTCGTGCGCGAACCGGTCTACGAGGCATTTCTCGGAACGTACGAGAGCGGGCGCGCGTTCTTCCACGGCCACACGTTCACCGGCAATCCGCTCGCCGCCGCGGTGGCCCGCGAGAACATCCGGAAGCTCCGGCCGCTGATCGCGGACGGCGCGGTGCGCCGGCGGAGCGAGTGTTTCGGCCGGCTGCTCGAGACCGCCTTCGCCGGCCACCCGCACGTGCGGGAGCTCCGGCAGCGCGGACTGACCGCCGCGATCGATCTCGTGCCCGATCGGGACTCGCCGGCGACGTTTTCGCCCAGCCGGCGGATGGGGCTCCAGGTCTGCCTCCGCGCGAGGGAGCACGGCCTCATCCTGCGTCCCCTCGGCGACACGCTCCTGCTGGTCCCGCCGCTCTGCCTCGAGGAGGCGGAACTTGTCGAACTCGTCCGCCGGACGGCGGCGGCGATGGACGACATCTTTTCCCAATCATGAACCCGCCGACCCTCAGCACCCTGCGCGAGCTTTACGAACTTCCCCTGCCGGAACTGCTCTTCCGGGCCCAGCAGGTCCACCGCGAGCACCACGATCCGACCGCGATCCAGCTCTGCACCCTCCAGTCGATCAAGACCGGCGGCTGCCCGGAAGACTGCAAGTACTGTCCGCAATCGGCGCACTACAACACGGTGGTCGAGGCCGAGTCGCTGCTCGACGTGTCCGCCATCACCGCGGCGGCGCGGGCGGCCCGTGACGGCGGAGCGTCGCGCTTCTGCATGGGCGCGGCCTGGCGCGAGGTGCGCGACGGCGCCCAGTTCGATTCCGTGCTCTCGGCCGTGCGTGATGTCTCGTCGCTCGGTCTCGAGGTGTGCTGCACGCTGGGACTTTTGAGCGAGCCGCAGGCCGTGAAGCTGAAGGAGGCGGGTTGCACGGTGTACAACCACAATCTCGACACCTCGCGCGAGTTCTACCCGGAGATCATCTCGACCCGGACCTACGACGACCGGCTGCGGACGCTGGCGCGCGTCCGGGCGGCCGGACTGCAGGTGTGCAGCGGCGGAATCCTCGGACTCGGTGAATCCGTCGAGGACCGATTGAAGCTGCTTGCCGAACTGGCCGCGCTGGATCCCCAGCCGGAGTCGGTTCCGATCAACGCGTTGGTGCCGGTCGACGGCACGCCGCTGGCGGAGAACGCGGCGGTCGATGCGTTCGAGTTCGTCCGCATCATCGCGACGGCGCGAATTGTCATGCCCCGCGCGATGGTCCGACTCTCGGCCGGCCGCACGGCGATGACCGACGAACTGCAGGCGCTGTGCTTCCTCGCCGGCGCGAACAGCATCTTCCTTGGCGACAAGCTGCTGACGACCCCAAATCCGGAACGGTCGGCGGACATGCAGCTCCTCGGCCGCCTGGGGATGAAGCCGCTGACCGCGGAAGCGGTCGGCGCCAAGAACTGACCCGACCGCTGCTCCGCGGTCCGCGTTTTCGAGCACCGGCAAGCCGGCATGCGCACGATCCTGGTCACCGGATCCGACACGGGCGTCGGCAAGACGCACGCGACGGCGGCGTTGGCGCGCTGGCTGGCGCGGGACGGCGCGCACGCGCAGATCGTGAAGGTCGTCGAAACCGGCCGCACCCCAGGCGATCCCGAGGGCGATGCGGAGCGCGCCCGCCGGCTCGCCGGCGGAATGACGCCGGCGGTCGGCTCGGGATCGGTATCAGCCTCGGCCGGGCCGGGCATGGGCCGGATCGAGGCGTACACGCTCGAGACGTTCGCCGCGCCGCTCGCGCCGCCGGCGGCGGCCGCGGCGGAGGGGCGGGTGGTTTCATTTTCCGCCCTGGCCGAGGCGGTTCGCGGGCTGCCGGACTGCGATTGGCGGATCCTCGAGTCGGCCGGCGGAATCGCGTCGCCCATCGATGACGAGGCGCGGGACTGGGTCGATTTTGCGCCCGCCGCCGGCGTGGACGCGCTGGTGGTCGTCATTGCCGACCGGCTCGGCGCGATCAGCCAGGCGCGACTGGCGCACGCGCGGGCCTGCCAGGCGGGACTTCCCTGCGGCGTGTGGCTGAACGCGGTGACGCCTCCCGACGCCGCCGTCGCCGCCGCGACGCGCGCGGGGCTGCGGTCTGCCGGGCTCGAGGTGTGGGCGGAGCAGGGATTCGGCGAGATCGTGCTCCGCGGTTGCCGATTTCCCGCCGCCGAGATCGCCGGAGCCCGTCCCCGGCCGGCGCCGCCCGCGGAAGCGGAGTCGCTGCCGGGATCATGGCACGACCGGTTGCGTTCCGGACTGGACGTGCGCGATCGCGAGCATCTGCGCCGGACGCTCCGCGTCACGCTCGGCGACGGTGGAACGCTCAACCTGTCGGACAACGATTACCTCGCGCTCGCGCGCGATCCGGCCGTCGCCGCCGCCGTCGCGGCCGCCGCGGCGGCGCATGGCACCTCGGCCTCCGCCTCGCCGCTGGTGACGGGCTGGCGCGACCCCCATGCCCGGCTGGCGGCCCGGCTCGCCGCCTGGCACGGTTTCGGATCCGGCCTGTTGTGGAGCAGTGGATACGCCGCCAATGCCGCCGTGCTCGGCGGGCTGCCGGCCGCGGGGGACCTCGTTCTGGCCGACCGGCTGATCCATCACAGCATGATCGCGGGACTGCTCCGCAGCGGCGCGCGCCTGCAGCGCTACGAGCATCTCGCGCTCGACCGCCTCGAGCGGATGCTCGCGCCGTCCGCCGGCCGGCGGAGCGTGTTCGTCGTGACCGAGTCCGTTTTCAGCATGGACGGCGATTACCCGGACCTCCGGCGGATGGCGGAGCTCAAACGCATTTTCGGTTTCTGCTGGATCGTCGACGAGGCGCACGCGCTCGGCTGGTACGGGCAGGAGGGGGCCGGGCTGGTCCGCGCGGCGGGCGTCGAGCGGGAGGTGGACGTCCTCGTGGGAACGCTCGGCAAGACTCTCGCCGCGGGCGGGGCATACACCCTGTTCCACGACGAGCTGCTCCGGGACCACCTCGTCAACACCGCGGGTGAGTTCATCTATTCGACCGCCCTTCCGCCGACGACGGTGGCGGCGGCGGACGCGGCGCTCGAGCGCGTGCGCGAGCTCGCCGCCGGCCAGCCGCAGTGGCACGCGCTGTCGCGCGGGTTTCGCCGCCGGCTGGCGGAGGACGGCTGGGCCGCGCCCGAGGGCGAGTCGCCGATCGTTCCGGTGCAGCTCGATCATCCCGGCGCCGCGCTGGCGCTCGGCGACGCGCTGCGCCGGGAAGGAATCCTGGCTGCCGCGATCCGGCCGCCGACCGTGCCGGCGGGAACGAGCCGGCTGCGATTTTCGCTCAAGCGAAACGTCGCTCCCGAAAGCCTGGAGCGCGTTCTGGCCGTGATGGCCGACTGGAGGGCAAAGCGGTGAAGATCGCCTGGCTGCTCGGGTGGGCCGTGCCGGAGACGTGGTTTGCGCCGCTGGCCAGCCGCTTCCACCCCAACGCGACGCATCTCTTCCTTCCGCCCACGCCGGAGTCCCTCGTGCGCCTCGTCGTCGAGGGTCCCTATGACGGCGTGGTCGGTTACTCGCTGGGCGCGCATCTGCTGCTGGGCATGGCGTCACGCGTGCGCTTCGCGGAGCGGGTTGCGCTGCTCGCGCCGTTCTTCGCGTTTCCCGCGGAGGAATCGCTCGGCGGGCGGGTGGCGCGGACGCAGCTCCGGTATCTCGGGCGGTGGCTGCGGCGTGATCCGGCGCGCGCGCTCGCGGATTTTTATGAACGGGCCGGACTCGATGTGCCGGCGGCGCTGGCGCCAGTCGGCGGCTCGCCGGAGATCGAATGGGGGCTGGCGCGGCTGGAGAACGATCGGACGGAGCCGGGACTTCCGGCGGGGTGGCGGGCGTGGTGCGGCGAAGCCGACCCGCTGCTGGACGCCCGCAAACTTCGGGAAATCGAGCCACGGATCGAGATCGTCCCGCAGGCCGGACATCATCCGGGACCCTTGATCGATGCGATGCTGCAGGCGGGTCTGTGGGGTGCGGATCCCGGCGGATCCGCGGGCCCGGAGCAGCACCGCCCGACGCCCGTGACGCTCCGGGCCGGTGCGACGCGGATCGAACCGGGGCGGATGCTCTCGGCCAACGCGCCGGCGGAAGATCCGGCGCCGTCCGCCGCTGCGGAGGTCGCGGTGCTCGAGCGGACGGCGGAGATGTCGCCGGCCGCGTTCGACCGGGCGGCGCGAAGCTATCTTCGCCACGCGGGGGTGCAGCGTGCGATGGCAGCCTGGCTCGCGGGCTGGCTGCCGGAAACGCGAACGGGACGCGCGATCGAGTACGGCGCCGGCCCCGGCGTGCTGACGGAGCATCTGGTCCCGTGGAACGGCGAACTGCTGGCCACGGACAAGTCGGCCGCCATGTGCGCCGAAGGGCGGCGGCGCTTGCCCGAGATCGCCTGGCGGGTGGCGGACGCGGATGATCCCGCCCCCGGGCCCTGGGACTGGGTTTTCTCGAGCAGCATGCTGCAGTGGGCAGAAGACCCGGGGACAACCCTGGCCGGCTGGCGCGAACAGCTCGCCGAGGGCGGACGAATCCTCGCGGGCACGTTTGTCGCCGACACGCTGCCCGAGATGCAGGCGGTGGCCGGTCCGGGACCGGTCCGCTGGCGATCCGCCGCGGAGTGGGAGGAAACGATCGCGGGTGCGGGGCTGCGGCTGCTACGGGCCGAAGCCGACCGCCGTGTTTTCGTCTATCGTTCTGCGCTCGATTTCTGGCGCAGCCTGCACCGGGTCGGCGCCGCGGCGGACGGGCGGATCGAACCTTCGCGGCTGCGACGATGGATGAAGGATTACGACCGGAGGTTCGTCACCGCCGGCGGCGTCACCGCCACGTGGACCTTCTTCCGTTTCGAGGCGGTGCTGGCGTAGCGGCCGGCTGCGCGACACCGGTGCGCCTCCCGGCCGGCTTCGAGCGATCGTGACAGGCCAAGGGAGCTGCGCGTCGGGACGGGAACTCCTGCGGGCCGTGCGAGCCGGCGTCAAGCCGTCCGCCCGGCGCCGGATTCAGGCCGATGGTGCCGCGGTCTCCGGCCGGACGAGGCGGATCGTCAGACCCGCCAGCTGCTCGAGTGATTGCGCGACCGACTCGCGGTCGGTGTGCAGCTCGAGCGTCGGTGCCAGGGGCGGCTCGTAGGGCGAGGTCAGCCCGGTGAACGCGGGAATTTCGCCCGCCCGGGCGCGACGGTAGAGATGCTTGGGGTCACGCCGCTCGCACTCCGCGAGCGATGCGTTGACGTAGATTTCCGCGAAAGGAACGCCGCGTGCCTGACACCGTTCGGCGGCGAGTTGTCGGTCCGCGCGATACGGCGAAATCAGCGCCGTGATCACCACGACCCCCGACTCCGCAATGAGGAGGGCGGCCTCGGCGGCGCGTCGGATGTTCTCCTTCCGGTCCGTTTCATTGAATCCGAGGCCCCGGCACAGCCCGGTTCTCAGCACGTCGCCGTCAAGGATGACAGGGACAATTCCGGCGGTGAGGAGCCTTTGCTCCAGGGCGGTGGCGAGCGTCGATTTGCCGGCACCCGAGAGTCCGGTGAGCCAGATGACGGCCCCCCGGTGGCCGAGAAGGGCCGTCCGCGTGGCTTGGGTGGCTGGTTTGGGGGCTGAGGTGGCGCGGGAGCCGGCAGGGCCGGTGGGCGGGGTAGAAAACATCCGATGGCTGGAATCGTTGTTGTGATTGGGCATGGCGTGCAGACGACCGCATGCGCGCGGTGAGCTGAATCTACGCCAGACGCATCCCAAGTGCTTGGGATTACCGAATATTTTCGAGACTTTTCTGTCGGGGCGAATGCCGTCCGGCGAAGGCGGGCCCACGCTTTCCCGGGGCGCACGCCCTGCGCGCCAATCCCTCAAGTCCCCTGAGAGGGATACAGGCAGTCGCTCACCAGTCCCTTGTGCCGACAGATGCCGCAGAATGTTTTGATTTCCGCGCAGGCCGTGCGGCGAACCGCACTGACCATCTCCGCCACGTCGGATTCGATCCGCACGGCCGCTGGCAGTCCGGCCTGGATCAGGATCACCGTTTCCACCAAGGCCTGTTCGGCCGCGACATAGTAGGCGACAAAAGGGTTGTAGCCGCACCCGCAGCCGGGCGGCCGGATCGCGTGCGCGGCAGCCAGCGTCATCCGAATCGCCGGACGGTGCACGAGTGAATGGAGGAGCTGGGCAAGGGTTTGGGGAATCAGCAGCGCGAGCGTGTCGGGATTGGCGAGAGGACCGCTGGTGGGCTCGATCCGGAGCAGGGCTTCCCAGCGGGCGCGAACGTCTGTGGCGCGGTCCCGGAGTTGCTGCAGGATTTCCGGCGTCATGCTACGAAAGCCTACGACGGTGGTGGCGGATCGGCTGCGCACGCGTTGGCGAAGCGTGCGCAGGCCTTGTGGCAAGTGCGCCACGCCACGTTCGCGCTCTCAACTTAGCCGTAATGATTCAGTAGAACCACGAAGGGACCTGAAACTAACGAACAGGGAATGGCGGCCGCGACGTTGCTGAATTGCGCACCGCACGGTGGTTCGGGCCCCGCTCGCCGAAACTCGGCGTTCCCTTCGTCTTCGTGTCGATTCGTGTCCCTGGCTGATGTCGCTCCGCTCGGTACGTGGTTTCTCCACGGCACGGTTCCGACTTAGCCCTGACGTTGTCACGCGCTCCCGCGCGCGCCACGGCTCTTCACCGCTCCCGCGCGACCGGGGCGGCCGCCGGCGGCCGGGATGCGGGCCCCTTCGTCATCGCGTCCACGACCAGCGCCGTGACCATGTCCGATCCGACGTTCGTCATCGTGCGGGTCATATCCAGAATCCGGTCGACGCCGAGCACGATGCCGATGCCCTCGGGCGGGATGCCGAAGGTTACGAGCAGCCCGGCAATCAACGGGAGGGAACCGCCGGGGATGCCGGCGACCGCCACGGCGCTCAGCACGGCGAGGAACAGCAGCGTGATCTGCTGCGCGATCGAGAGGTGGACGCCGAAGACCTGGGCGACGAACAGGACGACGCAGCCTTCGTAGAGCGCGGTGCCGCTCATGTTCATCGTCGTGCCGAGCGGCAGGACAAAACCGGCGACGGATGGCTGCAGGCCAAGCGTGTCCCGTGCGCACTCGAGCGCGGCGGGCAGCGTCGCGTTGCTGGAGCTCGTCGAGAACGCGGTCACCAGCACCGTGCGGACATCCCGGAAGAAGCGCCCGGGGGAACGGCTCGTCCACAACCGGATCCAGACCGACATCGTGCCGAACAGATGGAGGAGCATCACGGCGACGCACCCCGCCACGAACACGCCGAGCGCGATCAGGATATCCACGCCGATCTTCACGATCACGCTGTAGATCATCGCCGGGACCGCGTAAGGCGCGAGGCGCAGCGCGAAATCGACGATCCGCGTCATCAGATCCGTCACGAGATCGAGGCCCGATTGCAGCGCGCGCCGGCGCTCCTCGGTGAGTTGGGTGCCGGCGGCGCCGACGAGGATCGCGAACAGGATCAACGGCAGCACGTCGCCGATCGCCGCGTTGGTGTGGCCGACGACCGCCCCGAGGAGGTTTCGCGGCATGAACATCTCCACGAGCGTTCCGAAATTGAACGCGGGCGACTCGTCGTGCATCGCGAGATGCTGGCGGGCGGCGCCTCCGAATTCCGCGAGCAACCGTGACTTTGCGGCCGGATCGAGGTGATCGCCCGGGCGCACGACGTGCATGAGCAGGAAGCCCAGGGCGACGGCAATCGCCATGTTGAGGAAGAACAGGGCAAACGTGCGGAGTGCCAGCGGCCCGAGCCGGGCGAGCCGCCCGAGTTGCACGACGCCGGCGGCGAGCGACGCGAACACGAGTGGAATGACCACGAAGAACAGGAGCCGCAGGAAGATCTGCCCAAACGGATCGAGCACGGCGGTCGAGATCTCGCGCGCGGCATCGAGCACGCGCGGCGCGACGTGACCGACCGCCAGCGTGACGAGGCCGGCGGCAATGCCGACGATCAGTCCGATCAGGATGCGGTTGGCCAGGGGGCGGTTGGTTTCCGACATGGGGTGGGGCGCGGTTCGGAGGAAACTGGTTAGCGGCAATTCCGGGCGGACCAACCACAAAAAGGTTTTTCTCCCCGTCCGGGGATGTGGCAGGTTCGGCGGATGGCAGTTTCGTTTTCCGCCGTCGTGCTTGCGGCCGGCCGATCGACCCGGATGGGCGCGGACAAGGCGCTGCTGCACGCCGGCGGTCGCCCGCTGTGGGAACGCCAGCGCGATGTCCTCGTCGCCGCGGGCGCGTCCGAAGTTTTCCTGTCCGTGCGTCCGGACCAGGCGTGGGCTCATGAGGCGCCGGGATTCTCCGGCCTCATCCATGATGCGCTGCCCGACTGTGGTCCGATCGTGGGTCTCAGCGCCGGATTGGAACGGATGTCGCATCGGCACCTGGCGGTGCTGGCGATCGACCTCCCGGAACTGACGGAGGAATGGTTTCGCGAGCTCGCGGCCGCAGCGTCCCCCGGCCAGGGGCTGGTCGGCCGGATCGGCCGCTATTTCGAGCCGCTGGCGGCGATTTATCCCGTGGAGCTGAAGTGGCTGGCGTGGGAAACGATCGCACGCGGTGAATATTCACTTCAGGCGATGCTCGGGGCCGCCGTGAAGCAGGGTCTCATGCGCGTCCGCGAAATCGGCAGCGCCGAGACACGCTGGTTTCGCAACTGGAACGAACCGGCCGGTTGACGCGGGCCGCGAGCCGGCCGGTCGCCGGGCTACGCGTAGCGGTCCTCGGTCCACGGATCCGCGGTGTTGGAATACCCGCGCACCTCCCAGAAACCCAGCTTGTCGGTCTCGAGGAAGGTGATGCCGCTGACGAATTTCGCCCCTTTCCAGGCGTACAGCTTCGGAATGATCACGCGGGCCGGGCCGCCATGCTCGCGGGGGATCGGCTTCCCCTCGAACGAGGTGGCGATCAGCACATCGTCATCCAGGCACTGGTCGAGGGCGACGTTCGTCGAATAGCCGTCGAAACTCGTGAAATAAACGAAGCGGGCCTCGGGCCGCGGCTGGGCCAGGTCGTACAGCGTGGTGAACGCGACGCCTCCCCAGCGGCAATCGAACTTGCTCCAGGTGGTCACACAGTGGAAATCGCTCACGTCCTCGACCTGGGGCAGCCCGTTCAACTGTTCCCACGTCAGTTCCGCCGGATGCGCGACCGCACCGTCGAGCTTGAGCCGCCAGGCGGAAGGCGAAATGTCCGGCTGAACGCCCAGGTCCAGCACCGGGAAACCGGTCGTGAGCTTCTGGCCCGGCGGCAGCCGGTCGGTGCGCGCGGTGGCGTGGGCGCGCACCCCGCGGGCCTTCTGCTTTTCCGCCCACTTCTGCTTGGCGGCGATGTAGCGTTCATTCGGCATGGCGGGACGCTACCCGCGCCGGGTTCGGGCGCAAGACCCCGCGGCACGACGCGCGCTAGGCGACGGCTTCGGTCCGGCCCATCATTCCCCGGATCGTTGCCTGGAGCCGCGGCAGGTCGGAAGGGGTCACCACCTCCGCAGGACCGTCGCGCCACCCGCTGGCGCCCGGCCAGATGCCGCGCGTGAGGAAGCTTTCATGCGCCGCGGTCATCCCGTCGACGTGCAGGTAGTCCTTCTGCTCCTTTTCGTCCCGGACGTGACTGATCAGGGCGGGTGGGAGGGGCAGGATGCGACCGCTCGAAATGTACGCGAGATCGTTCAGCGTCACGAACGGACGGGACTCCGCGAGGCTGGTGGCCGGCCGCCGGGTCTCGCCGCGCAGGTAGCGGTAGTACTCGAGGTGGTTCTCGATCAGCGGGTCGAAGGGGTCGAGCCCCAGGCGCTCGACGCGGCCGTCATTCCAGCGAATCTCGATCTCGTGGCCGACGGAGTAGCGGAGCGTCGCCTTGTCGCACAGCACCATCTCGCACTGCGTGCCCTGGCCCGCGCAGGCGTGCGAGAGCGCGAACCGGATGGTCACGCCGACCGTGGTGTCCGCCTCGACGAAGAACGTGTCCGCGCCCTCGATGGCATGGCCGCGGTAGAGTTCCGCCCGGACGGCCGCGATCTGGGCCCAGCTGAAGAGGTCGGGTCCGCCCGTCCAGAACAGGAGATTATGGACGAAATGCGCCATGGCGTTCCCGAAGCAGGAGTCCAGCACGAGCCGGCCGTCGACGACGAGCCGGCCGGACCAGGCGTTCCGGGTGAAGTAGCTGGCGGGCCGCGGCCAGAGCACCCCGACCGTGGCGCCGCGGATCGCGCCGAACTCGCCGGAGAGCAGCCGCGACTTCAGCGAGAGGCGGCATTTCTCGATGATGAAGTTGAAACCCACGAGCGACGCCTTCCGCGCCCGCGCGTCGGCCGCGATCATCCGCTCGAGCTCGGCGATGTCGAGCGTGGGCGGCTTCTCGACGTACGCCGGCAGCCCGAGGGCCGTGGCCGCGGCATGCATTTCCTCGTGGAGCTGGATGGGCGTGGGGATCACCACC
The DNA here is from genome assembly GCA_035545515.1 of Opitutaceae bacterium. Classification (GTDB taxonomy): domain Bacteria; phylum Verrucomicrobiota; class Verrucomicrobiia; order Opitutales; family Opitutaceae; genus ER46. The sequence continues at coordinate 8,419 of DASZYH010000303.1, read as the reverse complement.
AGGTCCAGGTTCTGGTGGCACGCCTGGAGCATCGTGCGGTAATCCGTGAACACGGCGACGCCGCGGTTGGCGAAACGCCAGTTCGTCTGTTCCCCGACGAACGCGGCCATGTTGGGATCGCAGGTGCAGACCAGGCGCGCGTGACCGCGCTCCTCGAGCCGGGCGATCGCCTGGTGATGCGAGGCGGCGAACCCGCCCATCCCGATGACGGCGATGCGGACGGGGTGGCTCACACGATTTTGAATTTAGGGAGGTCCTGGCTGTCGATCAGCCCGACCGGCTGCCCGCGTGCGTTCACGACAATGAGGTCGTCGATCTTGTGCGCCTCGAAGGCGCGCAGGGCCTCGACGCCGAGGGCCGTTTCCGAGATCACCTTGGGGTTTCGGGTCATGAAGGCGGATACCGGCCGGCGCAGGAAGTCCGGCCCGGTCAGCGCGCTGCGGCGGAAGTCCCCGTCGGTGAGGATCCCGGTCAGGCGTCCGGTGCGGGCGGCGACGAGCGCGATGCTGCCGCTCTTTGCCTTGGTCATCGCAAGGATCGCGTCCTGCGTCGACACCGTGTCGGGCGCGATCGGCAGCCGCTCGCCGCTGCGCATGATGTCCTTGACGCGCAGCAGGAGGACGCGGCCGAGGTTGCCGGCCGGGTGGTAGCGGGCGAAGTCGTCGCGGGTCAGCCCTCGCGCCTGCAACAGCACCATCGCGAGCGCGTCGCCCAGCGCGAGCGCCGCGGTCGTGCTCGCGGTCGGGGCGAGCTCGAGCGGGCAGGCCTCCCGCGGCACCCGGAAGACGAGCCGCAGGTCGGCGCCCCGTGCGAGCTCGGAGTCCGGCGTGCTGGTGAAGGCCACGATCCGGACGCCGAACCGCTTCAGCATGGGCAGGAGGCGAAGCACCTCCTCCGACGTTCCGCTGTTGCTGAGGAGGAACGCGAGGTCTCCCTCCTCGACGAGCCCGAGGTCGCCGTGGAGCGCCTGCGTGGCGTCGAGGAAACAGGAGGAGATGCCGGTGCTGTTGAAGGTCGCGGCGATCTTCTGCGCGATGGCGGCGTTCTTGCCGACGCCGCTGAAGATGAGCTTGCGCCCGCGGTTGCGCGTCTCCTCGACGGCCCGCGCGGTGGCGACAAACTCGGCGCCCAGGCCGCGGGCGGTCGCGCTCAGCGCGGCGGTCTCGATCCGGATGCATGCTCGCGCGCGGGCGATGGCGGTTTTTGGTGAAAGCCCCATTTAGAGTTTGAGTCGTCGGCTGGGAGGCTGCGGAATTTGAGAGCGAACGAGTGTGCGTTCAATCCTTTCCTGCCGAGATGACCCGTAGATTATTCGTCCTGTTGTGCTCGATGACCGCGCTGTTGCTCACGGCCGGGTGCGGGGGCGGCAACACGGTGACGGCGGACGAGACGACGGATCCGGTGTATCAGCAGGCGCAGGACTTGAAGAAGCAGGGGCGGAACGGCGAGGCGCTGACCGCGTTTCTCCGGGTGATCGAGCGGCGCGGCGAAAGCGGGGCGCCGGAGTCCCATCTCGAGGCCGGCAATCTCTACCTGAACTGGTCGAAGGACCCGATCGAGGCCTATCATCATTTCAGCAAGTATCTGGAGCTGCAGCCGAACGGGCAGCGGGCGGATTTCGTCCGCGGCCAGCGCGAGGCGGCGAAGCGGGAAATTGCCAAGATGCTGTTCGCCCCCCCGGGCGACCAGGGCGCGTCGCCCGGCACGGCCGACGAACTGCAGGAACTGCGGCGCAAGGTGGCCGAGCTGGAGGCCGAGAACCAGACGCTGCGCGGCAACACCGACCTGCCCGTGAGCCGGCCGGCGCCGGCGATCACGCTCTCCACGCCCGCGCTGGTCGAGGCGGCTCCCGTCGACTCGCCGATCACGCCGGCGCCGCGGCCGCCACCGTCACCCGGCTTCGCGCACTCGCTCGAGCCGGCGGCCACCGAACCGCGTCCGGCGGCCGCGCGGCCGAAGGAACGCACGGCGGTGAGCGGCAGCCGGCCTCCCGCCCCCTCCCGCGTCTCCGGGGCGCGCCGCACGCATGTGGTCGCGGCGCGCGAGTCGCTGTGGGCCATTGCGCGGCGCTACTACGGTTCGAATGTCTCGGGCGCACAGGTTCACGGCATTTACGAGGCAAACCGGGACGTGATGACCAGCCCGACGGACCTGCGCGCCGGGATGGTGCTGCGGATTCCCTAGCCGCCGGCCCCGGCTCCGTTTCGATTCGATTTGCCCGCCACCGGGAATTTTGCGGTTTCGTGACCCCGATGCCGCGCACGTCCCGCCGTACCTCCGTCTTCACGGAATCGCTCATTCGCGAAATGTCGCGGGTCGCGGCGCGCCACGGCGCGATCAATCTCGCCCAGGGATTCCCCGATTGGGATCCGCCCGCCGAACTCGTGCGCGCCGGCCGCGAGGCGATGGACGCGCACCGGCACCAGTACGCGGTGACGTGGGGCTCGGGCGAGCTGCGAAACGCGCTGGCGGCCAAGCTGAACCGCTTCATCGGACTGCCGGTGGATCCCGAGCGTGAGCTGGTGGTCACCTGCGGCGCGACCGAGGCGATGATGGTCGCGATGATGACGGTCTGCGATCCGGGCGACCGGGTCGGACTGTTCTCGCCGTTCTACGAAAACTATTCCGCCGACGCGATCCTCTCGGGCGCGACGCCGGTCCAGGTGCCGCTGCACCCGCCGGAGTATCGCTTTGATCCGGAAGAGCTCCGGCGCGCGTTTGCCGGCGGGCTGAAGGCGTTTGTGCTCTGCAACCCCTCGAATCCCTGCGGACGCGTGTTCACGCGGGAGGAGCTCGGCCAGATTGCGGCGCTGGCGGATGAGTTCGATGTGTGGGTGCTCACGGACGAGGTTTACGAACACATCGTCTTCCCTCCCCACCGGCACACGTATTTCGCGACTCTCCCCGGCATGGCCGGCCGGACGCTTTCCTGTTCCTCGCTGTCGAAGACGTTTTCGATCACCGGCTGGCGGCTCGGATACGTGTTCGCGGCCCCGGACGTGATCGCGCAGGCGCGCAAGGTGCACGATTTTCTCACCGTCGGCGCCGCGGCCCCGCTGCAGCATGCCGTCGTGACCGCGCTGAATTTTCCGGCCTCGTACTATGCGGAGCTCGCGGCGGAGTACGGCCGGTCCCGCGATGTTCTGCTGGGCTACCTCGATCGGACCGGGCTCGCTTACACGCGCCCGGAGGGAGCGTACTTCGTCATGGTCGACATCTCGCCGTTCGGCTTCACGAGCGATGTCGAGTTTGCCCACTGGATGACCCGCGAGATCGGCGTCGCGCCGGTTCCGGGCTCGAGCTTTTTTGCGACCGGTGAGAACCGCTACATCCGTCTGAACTTCGCCAAGCGGCCCGAAACGTTGCACGCGGCCGGTGAGCGGTTGCTGCGCTTGCGCCAGATGGCGCACGGGAAGGGGCGTTAAGTCCGGCTGGCTTGGCGAGTAAGGCGGATCCGACGCCGGAGGCGAAACCTCCGCCCCGTTTCTTGGTCGTACCGGCATCCGGCGGGGGCCCGATACGAATGATCTCAAAATCCACCAGGCTGACGGACCAGGCGCGCGCGAGGATCGCCCTGATGCTCCAGCATGTCCTCGCCGAGGAATCACGACTGGCGGCGCGGACGCAGGCGTGCGCGTGGCGGGTCCGGGGCTCGCCGATCCGCAGCCTCAAGCGCCTCTTTTCCGAACAGGGGCGACAGATCGAGCACTGGCTCGCGAACCTGGCCGAGCACGCGCGCCGGGTTGGTCTCGGCGGCGGAGTGCCGTCCGCCAGCGAGGGGGCCGACCGCGACGGCCCGGTTTCCGAGCGGGCGTTGATCGGCGAGCTGCTTGCGCTCCACGAAGGTCTCACGACTGAACTGCGGACCGATGTCACCGCGCTCGACGATCCCGCCGCGGACCGCGGCACGCTGACCCTGTTCGAACGGCTGCTCGAGTTTCACGAGACCACGGCCTGGATGCTGCGGCTGCTCCTCGACACTCCCGAGCATCCGGCGGCGGGCTAGGGAGACGGGCGGCACGGTCGGCGGGAGTTGGTTCCCGCACATTCGAAAAAATTGCCGGAAACATGTCCGGGCGGCGGCCCACAATGCTGCCATGAATCGAACCGTATCGATTGCCCTGCTCGTGATCGGTTGCGCGCTCGTCGCCTACGGCGTCAGCGCGTCGAACTCGTTCAGTTCCGATGTCTCGCGATTTTTCACCGGCAATCCGACCGACCGGACGATGTGGCTGCTGATCGGCGGCGTCGTCGTCGCGATCATCGGTGTTGCCGGGATCTTTCGCGGAGGCTCGTCGCGCAAACTCTAACCCAGAACCGCCATGCTAAATTACGCCATCATCTTCCTCATCATCGCGGTCCTCGCCGGCGTGCTCGGATTCGGCTTCATCGCCGGGACCGCGGCGATGGTCGCCAAGGTCTGTTTCGTCGTCTTCCTCGTCCTGTTCCTGTTCTCGCTCCTCGGGGGCACGAGCAGACGATTGTGACCGCTTCGCCTGCGGGCGGCTCGCGGGAGCCGGACCGCGGGTCTATTTCGCGGCGGCGCGGCCCAGGCTTTCATCGAGGACGGCGACGATGAAATCGGCGTCGTCCGCGGTAATGACCATCGGGGGCTTGATCCGGAGCGTGTTGCCCCAGAGTCCGCCCTTCCCGATGAGCAGCCCGAGTTCGCGGGCGTGCTCGAATACCGCGGCGCACTCCTCGGCGGCCGGGGTTTTCGTCGCGCGATCCTTCACGAGCTCGACGCCCAGCATGAGTCCGAGCCCGCGGACATCCCCGATCAGGGCGTGTTTCTGCGCGAGGCGCTGGAGCCCGGCCTTCAGGCGGCCGCCCACCCGGAGAGAATTCTCCTGGAGGTGTTCGCGGTCGATCACCTCGAGCACGGCCTGGCCAATGGCGCAGACGACGGGATTCCCGCCGAACGTGTTGAAGTGGAGTCGGTCCGTGAGCGCCTGGGCGATGCGCGGGGTGGTGACCACGGCGCCGAGTGCCGCGCCGTTGCCGATGCCCTTCGCCATCGTGACGATGTCGGGGACGACGCCCTGCGTCTCGAATCCCCAGTAGTGGGTGCCCATCCGGCCGAACGCCGTCTGGACCTCGTCGGCGATGCACAATCCTCCCGCGGCGCGCACGTGCTCGTAGGTGTGCTTCAGATACCCGTCGGGGTACACGACGGCCCCGCCGACGCCCTGGACGGATTCGGCAATAAAGCCGGCGATCCGTCCGGAGGTTCCGAACTGGATCAGGTTCTGGACGTCAGCCGCGTACTTTCGGCCGGCGTCCGGGTCATCCGGGCCGAATGGCCCGCGGAACAGGTCCGGCATCTGCGCGTGGTGCACGCCGAACGAGTGGGGCACGTTGAACTTCCACGTCCGATGGGAGGTCAGCCCCATGGTCGACTGGCTGCCGCCATGATATCCATTGCGCAGGGCGACCATGTCGTAGTTTCCCGTGCAAGCCCGGGCCATGAGCACCGCGAGATCGTTCGCCTCGGAACCGGAGTTGACGAAATAGACGACCTTGAGATCGCCCGGCAGTCGCTTTGCGAGAGCCTGGGCGTACCGCGCGACGTTCGGATGGAGGTAAATCGTGGTCGTGTGTTGCAGGAGCTCATTCTGGCGGTGGGCGGCGGCGACGACGTCCGGGTGACAATGTCCGACGCTGATCGTCACGATGCCACCGATCCCGTCGAGATAGCGGCGGCCTTTTTCATCGAACAGCCACTGGCCGCGGCCCTCGACGATCATCAGCGGACGCTTGTAGTAGTGGAAAATCGCCGGGTTGAGGTACTCGCGGCGCAGTGCCAGCACCTCCTCGGCCGTCGGTCCGTGATACGGCTGCGGCTGGTGGTCGCAGGGCGGGAGCGGAATCGAATGCATCGGCCGACGGTAAGCCGGGTCGGCGGCATTGCCCAATTCATTCTGCAACCCGAACCTCCCCGTCGCCGCCGCGTTGACATCCGGTTCGGGCCACGGCGAGGTGAAGGGATGCGATCGAGACGTTCCTGCGTCATTCCGCTCCTCATTGTCCTGGCCGGTCTGGCGCGGCCGCTCGCCGGCGCACCGGCCGCGCTGAACCGGACCGACTGGGTGATCGAGGAAATGCCCGGCGGACACGTGACGGTCGGGAGCGAAGCACTGGTGATCGACGACGTGGCCGGCTGCACCGTCTGGTACCGCCCAAAACTGACGGCGCCCGTGGAGATCAGCTACGACGTGACCGTGGTGGCACACGGGGGCCCGAACGATCGCGTGTCGGACGTGAACTGCTTCTGGATGGCGACCGATCCGCGCGCGCCGGAGGGCTGCCCGTTCGCCGCGGGGCACGGACGCAGCGGCCGGTTCACCGATTACGATTCGCTCCAGACCTACTATGTGGGGATGGGCGGGAACACGAATTCAACGACGCGCTTCCGCCGCTACGGCCATGGCACGAAGCCGTTGCTGCCGCAATACGACCGGCGCGACTCCGCGGTGCTGCTGCAGCCCAACCACACGTATCACATCCGCGTCGTGATGCGGGACGGGAAGGCCGAGTACTGGCGCGATGGCGTGAACGTCTTCACCTACGCGGACCCGCACCCCCTGACCTCGGGCTGGTTCGCGTTCCGGACGGTCAAGAGCCATCTCGAAATCCGGAATTTTCACGTGGGGCATTGACGACCGGCCCCGGCGCCCGGTTCAGGGTTGCCAATTCCGTTCCCCCGGCGCTCGCTGTTTCGTGCCATGCCGGGCAAAATCACGTCGCTCCTCGACCCAGCGAGGATCCACCTTCATGTCCAGAGCACCCAGCGAACCGCGGCGCTCAACGAGATCGCGCACCTGCTGGAAAACGTGCCCGATGTGACGAACTTCCGGGGTTTTTACGACGAGCTGCTGGCCCGCGACCGGCTCGACACGACGAGCCTCGGCAACGGCATTGCCCTGCCGCACGCGCGCACGCCGTACGTCAAACAGATCGTGATGGCGGTGGGACGGAGCGACGTCGGCATTCCGTTCGAAGCGAATGGCGACACGGTGCGGTTGTTCTTCATGCTCGGCACGCCGAAGGCGAAGCCCGGCGACTACCTCGCGGTCCTGAGCACGCTCTGCAAGCTCCTGCGGGATCCGGCGGATCGCGGCGCGTTGCTCGCGGCACCGACGCCCGAGGAGTTCGTCCAGACCGTCGCGGCGATCGAGAACCGGCTGAAACTGTAGGCGTCGTCCGGACGGCGAAAACCGGGTGGCCATCCGCCGGCCCGCCCTCCACGCTCGCGGCATGATCCGCTCGTTTGTGTATAGCGACGGCAAGCCGGTCGGAAAAGACCTCGAAACGGAGGCGCTCCGGCTCGTGCGGGCGGACAAGGGGCTGGTGCTGTGGGTCGACCTGGAGAATCCGACGGCGGAGGAGACGAAAACGATTCTGGACGGGGTGTTCGCATTTCACCCGCTCGCGATCGAGGACTGCGAGGCGCCAAATTCGCTGCCCAAGGTCGAGGACTACGAGGAGTACCTCTTCATTGTCACGCACGCGGTGGATTTCTCGCGGACCGAAAAATTCAACACCACCGAACTCGACCTGTTTTTGGGCCACGACTTCATCGTGACCTATCATGCCTCGGCGCTCCGTTCGGTCTCAACACTGGTCGAGCGCACGTTGAAAAGCGCGGGACCAGGACCGCGCGGACCGGATCGGATCGCGCATGCGCTGCTGGACCTCATCGTCGACAACTATGTGCCGGTGGTCGATGAGCTGAGGGATGAACTGGAGGAGATCGAGGAGCACGTGCTTTCCCGCGAGTCGGGCCAGCAGACCATGGTCAACGAACTGCTCCATGTCCGCGCCGATTTCACCAAGCTGCGCGCCATCGTGCGCCCCCAACGCGAGGTGATCGAGCGCCTGGCTCGCGGTGACAGCCGTCTGATCCGTCCGAAGCTGCTGCCGTACTTTCGCGACCTGCGGGATAATCTGGTCCGCCTCGAGGAAATGGCGGCAAGTTATCACGAGCGGCTTCTGATGGCGTTTGAGATCTACCTCAATCGCGCGGCGTTCGAGGCGAACCAGGGCATCAAGTTTCTCACCGCGCTGACGGCCGTGACGCTGCCCGTCGTGTGTGTGGGGAGCTGGTACGGGATGAACTTTCAGCACATGCCTGAACTTCGGTCGCCGTATGGGTACATGATCGCGTCGACGTTCACGCTGATTTCGACGCTCGTGATGGTGTTCTGGCTGAAGCGAAAGCACTGGTTCTAGACCGGCTTAACCTGGGTCGTCGCCGCCGGTAGGGCGCGGAGTCCCTTCCACGCCATGCTTCGATGCAGGGCGGGGTCGCCTGACCCCGCCTTGGCTGGGAGCGGAGTCCCAGCCCTAGTGGGCCCGGCATGAACGTTAACTAATCAGATGAAAGGAGCTGATCGGAACAGATGGAGGTAACCGTAGC